>NZ_JBYSZG010000129.1:0-517 GCF_058786935.1 Rugamonas sp. FW305-51 | reverse complement strand
TGAGGTGTACTGTCAATAGCGGACACTCTTGTCTCAAGCCGCCTGCGGATGTTTGCTGAAAAGTTCAGCGAACAACGCTGGCGGAACATTGCCAAGGCGTGAGTGACGCCGCTGGCGGTTATAAAAGCTTTCAATGTATTCCTGGATTGCCGACTGCGCGTCGGCCCGCGTGGCGTAGCGCTGGTGATGCACCAGTTCGTTCTTTAAACTACCCCAGAAGCTCTCCATGGGGGCGTTGTCATAGCAGTTTCCTTTGCGCGACATGGAGGCTTGCATGCCGAATTGTTCCACCAGCTTGCGATAATCATGGGCACAATATTGACTCCCCCGGTCCGAGTGGTGAATCAATCCTGGCGCTGGCCGCTTGTTGGTTGCGGCGCGCCAGAGAGCCTGCGCCGTCAGGGCCTGTGTCATGCGCTCGCCCATTGCATAGCCAACGATTTCGCAGGTAAACACATCCTTCACGCCAGCCAGGTAGAGCCATCCCTCGCCGGTCTGGATGTACGTAATATCAGTC
>NZ_JBYSZG010000128.1:0-548 GCF_058786935.1 Rugamonas sp. FW305-51 | reverse complement strand
GGCGGCAGCCTGGCCTACCAGGCCCAGCAGGCCAACGCCGGCCAGACCCTGGCCAGCGTGGACCGCATGGTCGAGGCGCTCAGGCAGTACGACGCCCAGGCGCCGCTGGCGGCAGGCAGCGCCAACGGACTGGCGGCGCCGGGCCAGAGCGCCACGACGGCCCAGCCAGGATCCACCCAGCACGGCTGGCTGGCGGTGGCCAAATGAGGCAGGCGCTAAGTTGATGTCGCGCTAACGCAGCGGCGGCTGGGGGTAACCCCGGCCGCCGCTTTCTAGCTTTGCAATTCAGTAAAAAAAAATGCAATACCCGCCTGGTCCGGGCGGGCATAAGCCGGTCATATTCCGGTAAATAAGTTGCTGTAAAACGTATAGCTTATTGCAATAAAAACCATTGCGCCCACCAAGGCCGCCGAAGTGTGTTTCTGGCAGGCAATTGGCGCTACGCCATATAAAATTTCGCAATACCGCTCAAGGAGAATGGAAATGACCATCGTCACTAGCCTTACCACCAGCGACATCGCCGCGTTGACCACTACGCAGATCGCTTC
>NZ_JBYSZG010000127.1:0-560 GCF_058786935.1 Rugamonas sp. FW305-51 | reverse complement strand
TCGGCTGCGCTGTCCACGTCGGTGGCGTTCAACTTGCCGCTGGCGTTGAGAACGACGTTCGTTTCGTCCATCGCGGCCGTGCTGGTGCCAGTGATGACGGCCGCATCGTTGGTGCCGTGGATGGTGACGCTAACCACCTGGGTGGTGCCGTCGGCGGTCGTCACGGTGAAGCTGTCGGTGTAGTCGGTGCCGGCCGCAAATTCGTCATGGGCGGTGTCGGTGGCGTAGGTCCAGGCGCCGGCGGCGTCGATGCCGAACTTGCCGTAGCCATGGTCGCCAGCGACGTTGCTTTGAGCGACGAAGTTGGCGGCGCTGTCCACGTCGGTGGCGTTCAACTTTCCGCTGGCGTTGAGGATGGCATCGGTTTCGGTCAGAGTGGCGGTGCTGGTGCCCGTGATGACAGCGGCATCGTTGGTGCCGTGGATGGTGACGCTAACCGTTTGGCTGGTGCCGTCAGCGGTCGTCACGGTGAAGCTGTCAGTATAGTCGGTGCCGGCCGCAAATTCGTTGTGGGCGGTGTCGGTGGCGTAGGTCCAGGCGCCGGTGGCGTCGATGCCAAA
>NZ_JBYSZG010000126.1:0-596 GCF_058786935.1 Rugamonas sp. FW305-51 | reverse complement strand
ACCTCGCAGATCCTGGCGCTGACCACCGGCCAGGTGGGCGCGCTGACGTCGAGCGAGACCAAGGCACTGACGTCGAGCCAGGTCGGCGCGATGACCACCAGCCAGATCACGCACCTGACCTATATCGGCGTCACGCCGCTGGTGCTGGACTTGAACGGCAACGGCGTGCAGACGCTGAACCTGTCGGCCGGGGTGCAGTTCGACCTGAGCGCCAACGGCCAGAAAGTCAACACCGGCTGGGTCGGCGGTGGCGACGGCTTGCTGGCACTGGACCGCAACCATGACGGCGTGATCAACGACGGTGCCGAACTGTTCGGCAGCGGCGTCACGCTGGCCGACGGCAGCAAGGCGCGCACCGGCTACCAGGCGCTGGCCGAACTGGACCAGAACGGCGACGGCATCATCGACCGCAAGGACAGCACTTACGCCGACCTGCGGGTGTGGGTGGACGCCAACGCGGACGGCGTCAGCCAGGCCAGCGAGTTGAGCAGTCTGAGCGAGCGCGGCATTGCCAGCCTGGACTTGAAGGCCCAGCAGGCGGCCGTCAGCAACAACGGCAACTGGGTTGGCCTGCAGTCGAGCTACACCAGCACCGA
>NZ_JBYSZG010000125.1:0-647 GCF_058786935.1 Rugamonas sp. FW305-51 | reverse complement strand
AACGCCGGCGGCGCCGTGCGGGCCGACCAGGATGCGACGGTCACGGCCAGCGCCAGCGTCGACAATGGCGGCGGCCTGATGAGCGCGAGCGGCAAGCTGAACCTGGCCGACGCCAGCGCCAGCCGGGCGCTGGCCGTCAGCAACACGGGCGGCACCCTGATCGGTGGCCAGTTGGCGGGCATCCGCGCGGCCAGCATGACGTTCGACGGCCGCCTGCTGTCGCTGGGCGACCTGACGCTGGACGTAAGCGGCGGCTACAGCCAGAGCGCCGGCGGCGAGCTGACCACCAACGGCAACGCCACCCTCATCCTGGGCGGCGACTTGCAGAACGCGGGCACCTTGCGCGCCGGCGGTACGCTGGCGATCACGGCGGCCAATATCGAGAACTCGGCCAGCGGCGACATCCACGCCGCGACCACGCGCCTGACCGCGGCCGGCGTACTCAACAACCGGGGCGTGATCGACGGCGGCACCACCGAAGTGAACGCCGGCACGCTCAACAACCTGGGCACGGGCCGCATCTATGGCGACCATCTGAGCGTGGGGGCGGGTACGCTCAACAACGGCGTGGAAGGCGGCATCGCCGCCACCATCGCCGCCCGCACCCGGCTCGATATCGGCGCCCAGACCATCAACAACAACGAGCA
>NZ_JBYSZG010000124.1:0-656 GCF_058786935.1 Rugamonas sp. FW305-51 | reverse complement strand
GAAGGCGGCATCGCCGCCACCATCGCCGCCCGCACCCGGCTCGATATCGGCGCCCAGACCATCAACAACAACGAGCAGGCGCTCATCTTCAGCGGCGGCGACCTGGCCGTCGGCGGCGCGCTCGGCGCGGGCGGCATCGCCAGCGGACAGGCCGGCGTGGTGAACAATGCCAGCGCCAACATCGAAGCGCTGGGCAGCATGAACCTGGCGGCCGGCCAGGTCAACAACCTGAACAATCATTTCACGCTGGGCATGGACACCGGCAGCGTGACGGCGGTGACGGAATACCAGGGCAACAGCAGCAAGGGCACCAGCTATCCATCGCCGCGCTATCTGGCCGGCACGCCCGGGGTGCATACCTATATCGACGAGTCGCTGCACCTGCAGACCACGGCCGGCTATGGCGACTGGTGGGGGGACTATGACGATTTCACGCAGTACGACTATACCCGCACGACTCGAAGCTCCGTCATCACCAGTTCGGCGCCGGGCCGCATCGCGGCCGGCGGAAGCATGACCATCACGGCCGGCTCGGTGTTCAACAGTAACAGCCAGATCCTGGCCGGCGGCGCGCTGGCTATCGTGGGCAACCTGAGCAACGACGCCACCCAGGGCCAGCGCATCACCAGCGACAGCGGCACGGCCACCCATTACTG
>NZ_JBYSZG010000123.1:0-658 GCF_058786935.1 Rugamonas sp. FW305-51 | reverse complement strand
AAAATCTTCCAGGCCGGAGGGGGCGCGGGTGGGGATGGGGCCGGGTGAGACGGCGTGCACGCGCACGCCCTGCGGTCCCAGTTCGGCCGCCAGGTAGCGCACCAGCGATTCCAGCGCGGCCTTGACGGGGCCCATCACGCCGTAGTGGGGTACGGCTTCTTCGGCGCCCAGGTAGCTCATCGTGATCAGGCTGCCGCCCGCGCCCAGGTGCGGCTCGCACAGGCGCGCCAGCCGGGCGAAGGAATGGCAGGAGATGTTCATGGCGCGCAGGAAGCCGCCGGCCGAGCTGTCGGCCACACGGCCGCGCAAGTCTTCCAGCGGGGCCCAGGCGATGGAGTGGATCACGAAATCGAGTCCGCCCAGCTGCGCCACGGCCTGTTGCACCAGCTGTTCCAGCGCGCCGTCCTGCTCCACGTCGCACGGCAGCAGGGGCGCGCCCAGCGCGCTGGCCACCGGCGTGGCAAAGGGCACGGCCTTGTCGTTCAGGCAGGACAGCACCAGCTGCGCGCCCAGCGCGTGCGCGGTGCGGGCGCAGCCGGCCGCGATGCTGTGCTCATTGGCCAGGCCGACGATCAGGCCGCGCTTGCCGGCCAGCGAAAACGGGGAAGTGGCGATTTGGGTCATGGTTGGCGCTATCTTTGGTTGGTGGGTGGGTGGG
>NZ_JBYSZG010000121.1:0-667 GCF_058786935.1 Rugamonas sp. FW305-51 | reverse complement strand
ACGTGGCAGCCCTGACCACCAGCGAGGTGACGGTGCTGGGCACGGCCCAGATCGGCGCCATCACCACCTCGGGCATCGTGGCGCTGACCACCAGCCAGGTCAGCGTGCTGGGCACGTCGCAGGCGGCAGCCCTGAAGACGTCGCAGATCGCGGCCCTGGAAACGTCGGACCTGATCACCTTGACCACTTCGGACGTCCAGGCCCTGGGCACGGGCGCCATCGCCTCGCTGGGTACCACAGACGTGACCGCCCTGACCACCAGCCAGATCGTGGCGCTGCGCACGGCGCAGGTGGCGTCCCTGAGCACGAGTGCGATCAGCGCACTGGGCACCAGCCAGCTGATTGCGATCGAAACGAGCGACGTGATTGCCCTGAAGACGGCGCAAATCGCCGCCCTGGGCACGTCGAACATGGTCGCCCTGACCACCAGCCAGCTGACGGTGCTGGGTACGGCCCAGATCGGCGCCATCACCACCTCGGACATCCTGGCCCTGACCACCACCCAGGTCAGCGTGTTGGGCACCTCGCAGGCGGCGGCCCTGAGGACGGCGCAGCTGGCCGCGCTGGGCACATCGGACCTGATTGCCATCACCACCTCGGACATCCAGGCCCTGAGCACGGGCGCCATCGCCTCGCTGGGCACCACCGATGTCAGCACCCTGACCAC
>NZ_JBYSZG010000120.1:0-691 GCF_058786935.1 Rugamonas sp. FW305-51 | reverse complement strand
CCAGCCAGGTCAGCGTGCTGGGCACCTCGCAGGCGGCAGCGCTGAAGACGTCGCAGATCGCGGCCCTGGGCACGTCGAACCTGATCGCCATCACCACCTCGGACATCCAGGCGCTGGGCACGGGCGCCATCGCCTCGCTGGGCACCACCGACGTGACCACCCTGACCACCAGCCAGATCGTGGCGCTGCGCACGGCGCAGGTGGCATCCCTGAGCACGACCGCGATCGGCGTGCTGGGCACCAGCCAGATCATCGCCATCGAAACGAGCGACGTGGCGGCGCTGAAGACGTCGCAGATCGCCGCCCTGGGCACCTCGAACGTGGTCGCCCTGACCACCAGCCAGGTCACGGCGCTGGGCACGGCCCAGATCGGCGCCATCACCACCTCGGACATGCTGGCCCTGACCACCACCCAGGTCAGCGTGCTGGGCACCTCGCAGGCGGCAGCCCTGAAGACGTCGCAGATCGCGGCCCTGGGCACGTCGGACCTGATCGCCATCACCACCTCGGACATCCAGGCCCTGGGCACGGGCGCCATCGCTTCGCTGGGCAGCACCGACGTCACCACCCTGACCACCAGCCAGATCGTGGCGCTGCGCACGGCGCAGGTGGCATCGCTGACCACCAGCCAGATCGGCATGCTGGGCACCAGCCAGATGATCGCCATCGAAACGAGCGACATCGCCGCGCT
>NZ_JBYSZG010000119.1:0-751 GCF_058786935.1 Rugamonas sp. FW305-51 | reverse complement strand
TGAGGTACTCTGACTTTTTCGGACACTCCTGTTTGGTAAACTTCATCAACGGGAGGATTTATGAAACGGACAAAAACATACACGCCGGAGCTTCGTGAAGAAGCGGTCAAGCTGGTGCTGGCGCAGGGCCTAACGCTTGAAGAGGCGGCAGCACGCATCGCCATTCCGAAGGGGACTTTGGGCAACTGGGTAAGTGCCGCAAAGCGCGGGGCAACGCCCACTGCGGCGCCAGGGAGCCGCACAGTCCCCGAGCTGGAGGCTGAGAATGCCAAGCTGCGCAGGGAGCTCGCCGAAGCCCGGATGGAACGAGATATCGTAAAAAAGGCGGCGGCGTACTTTGCGCGGGAGTCGCTGCCAAGTACGCGGTCATGAAAGCGATGCGACTCGAATATCCGATTGCCGTGATGTGCCGAGCGTTTGGGGTGTCGCGCAGTGGCTACTACACTTGGGCGAGTGGTGCGTTGTCGGCGCGTGCGCAGGCCGACGAACGCCTGAAGGTGGCCATCAAAGCCGTCCACACGCAAAGCCGCGAGACCTACGGCCCGCTGCGCATGCAGCCGGAGCTTGCGGCCCAGGGCTTTGATGCTGGTCGTGACAGGATTGCGCGCCTGCGCCGCGAACTGTCCTTGCGCTGCAAGCAGAAACGCAAATTCAAGGCCACGACAAACTCGAACCATGACCTGCCAGTGGCCGACAATTTGCTGAAGCAGACGTTCGCTCCTACCCGGCCGAACGAGGCCTGGGTGACTGA
>NZ_JBYSZG010000118.1:0-1037 GCF_058786935.1 Rugamonas sp. FW305-51 | reverse complement strand
TGTCGTCAGCTCGTGTCGTGAGATGTTGGGTTAAGTCCCGCAACGAGCGCAACCCTTGTCATTAGTTGCTACGAAAGAGCACTCTAATGAGACTGCCGGTGACAAACCGGAGGAAGGTGGGGATGACGTCAAGTCCTCATGGCCCTTATGGGTAGGGCTTCACACGTCATACAATGGTACATACAGAGGGCCGCCAACCCGCGAGGGGGAGCTAATCCCAGAAAGTGTATCGTAGTCCGGATTGTAGTCTGCAACTCGACTGCATGAAGTTGGAATCGCTAGTAATCGCGGATCAGCATGTCGCGGTGAATACGTTCCCGGGTCTTGTACACACCGCCCGTCACACCATGGGAGCGGGTTTTACCAGAAGTAGGTAGCTTAACCGTAAGGAGGGCGCTTACCACGGTAGGATTCGTGACTGGGGTGAAGTCGTAACAAGGTAGCCGTATCGGAAGGTGCGGCTGGATCACCTCCTTTCTAGAGTAGCACTGGATCAGCAATGATCTGCTCATCAAGCGTTCACACTTATCGACTGTAAATTAGAAGAACAGCATTTGGGGCTGTAGCTCAGCTGGTTAGAGCACCGTGTTGATAACGCGGGGGTCGTTGGTTCGAGTCCAACCAGCCCTACCAGTTTCAGTAATACCCATGGGGGATTAGCTCAGCTGGGAGAGCACCTGCTTTGCAAGCAGGGGGTCGTCGGTTCGATCCCGTCATCCTCCACCAAAAAGTTCAAACGTAAGTCAGCCCTGGTGGCGACGATTTAGGTTTGGTCTTTTAGAGATCAAGTGCTGTATGTTCTTTAACAATCTGGAAGAAGTAAAAGTAAAGATTATTTATTGATCACATCAATCGAAAGGTTGTTGTGATGGGTAATGATTGTATGTATCAACAAACATAGCAACACAATGTACTTCTTATTCCTATGACCGCTCCTTTGTTTAGTCGCAAGGGGCTAAAGTTATAGGGACAAGCGAATAAGTGCACATGGTGGATGCCTTGGCGATTACAGGCGATGAAGGACGTAGTAGCTTGCG
>NZ_JBYSZG010000117.1:0-1198 GCF_058786935.1 Rugamonas sp. FW305-51 | reverse complement strand
GGGCTTACGGCGTGGGGGCTTTTCACCCCCATTATCGCTACTCATGTCAGCATTCGCACTTCTGATACCTCCAGCAGTCTTTACAAACCACCTTCGCAGGCTTACAGAACGCTCTCCTACCATATGCTTACGCATATCCGCAGCTTCGGTGACTGGCTTAGCCCCGTTACATCTTCCGCGCAGGACGACTCGATCAGTGAGCTATTACGCTTTCTTTAAATGATGGCTGCTTCTAAGCCAACATCCTGACTGTTTTAGCCTTCCCACTTCGTTTTCCACTTAGCCAATCTTTGGGACCTTAGCTGGCGGTCTGGGTTGTTTCCCTCTTGACGCCGGACGTTAGCACCCGACGTCTGTCTCCCAAGCTCGCACTCATCGGTATTCGGAGTTTGCAATGGTTTGGTAAGTCGCGATGACCCCCTAGCCATAACAGTGCTCTACCCCCGATGGTGATACTTGAGGCACTACCTAAATAGTTTTCGGAGAGAACCAGCTATTTCCAAGTTTGTTTAGCCTTTCACCCCTACCCACAGCTCATCCCCTAATTTTTCAACATTAGTGGGTTCGGACCTCCAGTGCGTGTTACCGCACCTTCATCCTGGCCATGAGTAGATCACTTGGTTTCGGGTCTACACCCAGCGACTGAACGCCCTATTCGGACTCGATTTCTCTACGGCTTCCCGATCTGGTTAACCTTGCCACTGAATGTAAGTCGCTGACCCATTATACAAAAGGTACGCAGTCACGGAACAAGTCCGCTCCTACTGTTTGTATGCACACGGTTTCAGGATCTATTTCACTCCCCTCCCGGGGTTCTTTTCGCCTTTCCCTCACGGTACTGGTTCACTATCGGTCGATTACGAGTATTTAGCCTTGGAGGATGGTCCCCCCATATTCAGACAGGATTTCTCGTGTCCCGCCCTACTTGTCGTACGCTTAGTTCCACACATCGCATTTCGAATACGGGGCTATCACCCGCTATGGCTCCTATTTCCAGAGGATTCTTCTATGCGTCATGCTAAAACGTACAAGGCTCATCCCATTTCGCTCGCCACTACTTTGGGAATCTCGGTTGATTTCTTTTCCTGCAGCTACTTAGATGTTTCAGTTCGCCGCGTTCGCTTTGCATACCTATGTATTCAGTATGCAATGACCTGTAAAGGCCGGGTTTCCCCATTCGGAAATCTGCGGATCAAAG
>NZ_JBYSZG010000116.1:0-1254 GCF_058786935.1 Rugamonas sp. FW305-51 | reverse complement strand
TGCTGTGGTCTAATTTGCCCGGACACCTCAATAGGTGGAAAATCCACCACCTGAGGAGTTAAAGCATGACAACAAGAAAACGTAAAACATTCAGTCCGAGCCTGAAGCTGGAAGTGGTCCGGATGGTCAAAGAACAGGGCCTGAGTATCCAGAACGTCAGCGAAAGCATGGACATCGGCCAGACGGCGATTCGCCGGTGGCTGACCCAATACGCCGCTGAGCAGAACGGCCAGCCAGGCATTGGCAAGCCGCTCACCGCCGAGCAACAGCGCATTCGGCAATTGGAGCTGGAGAATCAACAACTGCGGCAGGACGTGACCATTTTAAAAAAGGCATCGGCCTTCTTTGCGCGCGAAATGAAATGATTTATCAGCTCGTTCATCAACTGCAAAAGGAGGCCATCCCGGTCCAACGGAGCTGCCGCGTGCTCGACGTCAGCCGGTCTGGTTATTACGATGCGCGCCGGCGTCCGACCAGGCCTGTGGCATGCAAGGTCAGCGCCCACCTGAAAGCCGAATTTCAAGCCAGCCAGCAGAGCTACGGCAGCCGCCGCCTGGTCACGGCCATGAACAACGCCGGGTTTCATATCGGCCGCTACAAGGTGCGTAGCCTGATGCGTCAAGCCGCCTTGAAGCCGGTCTGGAAACGTAAATTCGTCCACACGACCAACAGCAAACATGACTTGCCGATCGCCGCCAATGTGCTGAACCGGCAGTTCAATCCGCCGGCGCCCAACATGGCGTACGTGTCCGACATCACCTACGTTCGCACCGGCGCCGGCTGGCTGTATCTGGCGGTCGTGCTGGACCTGTATGCACGCAAGGTGGTCGGCTGGGCCATGGCGCCGAGCATGCCCGCCAAGCTCGTTTGCGATGCGTTGGGCATGGCCATCGAACAGCGCCAGCCAGCGCCGGGCTTGATCGTCCATTCGGATCGCGGCAGTCAATACGCCAGCCAGTTGTATCAGGATATGCTGTCCCGGCACGGCTTCGTCTGCAGCATGAGCCGCAAAGGGAACTGCTGGGACAACGCCATCGCCGAGCGCTTCTTCCTTAACCTCAAAATGGAGCGGGTCTGGCAACGCCAATATGCCAATCACGCCGAGGCCAAGGCCGACATCACCGACTACATCGTTGGCTTCTATAACTGCAAGCGCATCAACTCAGCACTGGGCAACCTGCCGCCCTCCGTCTATGAACGGGAAATGGCAACACGTGAACCTATCGTTGTGTCCGAATTTACTTGACCACCGCA
>NZ_JBYSZG010000115.1:0-1259 GCF_058786935.1 Rugamonas sp. FW305-51 | reverse complement strand
ATCGTGGGCAACCTGAGCAACGACGCCACCCAGGGCCAGCGCATCACCAGCGACAGCGGCACGGCCACCCATTACTGGCGCATCCACCAAAGCGGCACCGACGCCACGGGCAGCGCCAGCACGGCCTATGCGCCGCCGGACACGGTCGAAACGATCACGCTGAGCGCGGAACGGCATGAAGGCTACGTCGCCCCCGACCAGATGGCGGCGGCGCCGGGCGGCGCGGTGGCCGTCAGCGTCAATGGCGCTACCAGCGCGGCCGGCAGGGCCGGCGCGACGGTCAGGCAGGCGGCCATCGTCAAGGCGGGCGCCAGCGTTGATGCCGTGGGCACGGCCGGCGGCCAGCAGGCGGCGGCCGCGGCCGGTGCCGGCGGCTTGAACGGCACCGATCGTACCGGCCACGCGGGCCAGGCGGCCAGCGTGGCGGCGGCGACGGGCGACCAGGCGGCGGCCAATGGCGCGCCCGACGCGCCGCCCGCCGGCACGGCCGTGAACGTGCAGTTCGCCGGCGCCGGCGTGGCGGCGCGGCAGGTGGACGCCGCCGCCGGGGTCGCCGGACTGGACGGCACGGCCCGCACCGGCAATGCCGGCCGGGCCGCCAACGTCGGCGCGGCCAGCGGCGCGCAAGCTGCCGCCGCCGTCGGCGCCCACGGCCCCGACCATGCCGCCCTTGCCGTTGCCGCCACTGTGCGCACCGGCTCGGCGAGCGTGGCGGTCCAGGCCGCCACGGGGGCCAGCGCTCCCGGCGCGGCGCACGTGGGCCGCATCGAGCAGGCCCAGGGCGCGCACGCGGCCGGGGGCGCGCAAGAGGTGCGCGCCGGCACGCCCACCACGCGCATTCCGAACGCCAGCCTGTACACCGTCGACACCGCGCCCACGGCCGGCTACCTGGTCGAGACCGACCAGCGCTTCGCCGGCTACCGCGAATGGCGCGGCTCGGACTACATGCTGGCCTCCGTGCAGCTGGCGCCGGACGTGACGCAAAAGCGCATCGGCGACGGCTTCTACGAACAGGGGCTGGTGCGGGCGCAGGTGGCGCAGCTGACGGGGCGCCGCTTCCTGGGCGACTACAGCAGCGACGACCAGCAATACCAGGCCCTGATGGACGCCGGCGTGGCCTATGCGAAGCAGTGGAACCTGCGTCCCGGTGTGGCCCTGACGCCGGCCCAGATGGCGGCCCTGAGCAGCGACATCGTGTGGCTGGTGGAACAGGACGTCACGCTGGCCGACGGCACGGTGCAAAAGGTGCTGGCGCCGCA
>NZ_JBYSZG010000114.1:0-1383 GCF_058786935.1 Rugamonas sp. FW305-51 | reverse complement strand
TCCGGCGCTATCGGGGCGGGGCTCAGTGCCGACCTGATGCCTAAGATCGGCAATTTAATCGAGGAAATGCACTTGCCTGCTCCTGTGCAGCAGGCGTTGGGAGCGGCAAGCGCCGCTGCCATTGGTGTAGCGGCTGGTGGGGCAGGTGGAGCCGGCACCGCGTTCAATACCGACCTGAATAACCGACAATTGCATCCAACGGAAGAGAAGTGGATACGGGACAAGGCAAAAGGATTCGCGAAGCAAGAGCACATCAGTGAAAAAGAGGCGACGGAACGACTGACCCAGCAAGCCCTGAAGAACGTGGACTATTTATGGCGCGCTGAACTCAGTGACGGCGATGATACGAAAGCCAAGGAATTCTTGAATAATAGTGGGCAAACGTTTGTAAATGATCTCGGCGCCAAGCAACAGTTGTTCACGACCAGCGGACAGCAATTATTCCGTCCGGAGATGTTTGCCGACACCGCAAATCCGGGGTTCTACAAGGCGTTTGCGCAAAGTGGCATCAGCCGTAGTCTGACCACTGGGCTGCTGAAGGAAGCCAAGGACTCGGGGCTGGACATCAAGAACGGGGCCATCGATCTAGCCAAGCTCATTAAGGAAAATCCTAGTCTGGCGGTCGATGCGGTTTGGAATGCGGTGAAAGGGCTACCGCAGAGTGTGGTCGACGGTTTCAAGGAGACAGGCGGCGCTATTGGTGAAGGTGCCGCGGTTGCGTTGAACAAGGATCTCAGCGACAAGCTCAACGCCATATATGGCACCGATGTAAGGGGAGTGCAACAGGCACTGCTGGCGATTCGGATCATCGCCGCCACGACCGGCGCAGCGAGTACCGCCAAAGCAACGGTGGGCATGAGCGAGGCTGCAGCCAATGCGGTAGGTAGAAAACTGGATGGCGCGCTCGAGCAGATGGCTACAGAGGCACTGCGCAAGAGCGGTGGGATATATGATGCGAGTGGAAATTCCCTGCTGGACCTGTCAAAATTGACCGCCAATCAAAAAGGCGCAATGGGTGAATTGTTCGGTGAAAGTACCGTTAAACAGATCATTCCCGATGGGCAGAAGTTGGCGCGTGTTCCGGGCGTCGGTGAAACGGGCCTGGACGACCTGTACAAGGTAAACCGTCCGGGAGTAGATTTTGTGGTTATTGAGTATAAATTTGTGGGGGCAGATGCTAAGACCGGGGCTTCGGTACTCGGTAAGACTGCCGATGGTGTGCAGGGATCGGTGAGTTGGATTACAGGATCAGGTAGAGTTGAAAAAGCAGTGGGGGATAATACCGCTGCAGCAATCAACCAGTCTATTTGCGGTGGTCAAGTAAATTCGGACACAACGATAGGTTCACGTGTTGCCATTTCCCGTTCATAGACGGAGGGCGGC
>NZ_JBYSZG010000113.1:0-1410 GCF_058786935.1 Rugamonas sp. FW305-51 | reverse complement strand
CCTTGCAAAAGGGAGGCGTCCATATAGTTTCAATGGGACCAAAGCCAGCCGGACCGCAAAGCAACGACATGTTTCGCCAACGGCTCGACGAGCTGGTGAATCTGCAGCATCCGCTGGCCCGACTGGCCCTGCATATCAACTGGCAAGTGTTTGAACAAAAGTGGGCGCTGCACTTCCCATCGTCGCGTGGCCGACCAGCCACGCCAACCCGCCTCATTGCCGGGCTGCTGTACTTGCAGCACACCTTTGCCTTGTCGGACGAGGACGTTGTATGGGGCTGGGTCGAGAATCCGTACTGGCAGCTGTTTTGTGGTGAGACCTGGTTCCAGCACCGCCCGCCCATTGATCCCAGTTCTTTGACGCGCTGGCGCAATCGCATCGGCGAGGAAGGCTTGGAGTGGATGCTGACGCAAACCATCAAGGCTGCCGAATCGACCGCGGTCGTCAAGCCGCAGAGCTACCAGAAGGTCATCGTCGACAGCACGGTGCAGGAGAAAGCCATCGCCCATCCCACCGACAGCAAGCTGCTGGAGCGGGCCAGGCAGCACCTAGTCAAGCTGGCCGTCGACGGTGGGCTGGTGCTGCGCCAGAACTACAACCGGGAAGCGCCGAAACTGGCGGCACAGACGGGCCGCTACGCCCATGCCAAGCAATACAAGCGTATGCGCAATTGCCTGAAGAAATTGAAGACGGTGGTCGGCCGCGTGTGGCGTGACGTGGAACGGCAACAGGGAAAGCTGCCGGCAGCCATGCAGGGTAAGGCCAGTGAGTTGCTGGCGAAGACCAAGCGCCTGTTGACGCAAAAGCAGAAGGACAAGAACAAGCTGTACAGCCTGCACGCGCCCGAGGCTGAGTGCATCTCAAAAGGTAAATCGCGCCAACCCTACGAGTTCGGCGTGAAGGTCTCAATCGCCACCACGCACAAGGAAGGCCTGGTGGTCGGAATGCGCAGCATGCCCGGTAATCCCTACGACGGGCACACGCTGTTTGAAGCCTTGGAGCAGGTGGCGATCTTGACCGACTGCCAGCCCAAGGAGGTCTTTGTGGATCTGGGCTATCGCGGCGTCGAAGTGCAGCCCGGCACCAAGGTCTACCACCCCAAGCTCAAGCGCGACATCACCCAGCGCCTGCGGCGCGACATCAGGCGCCGCAGCGCCATCGAGCCGGCGATCGGGCACATGAAAAATGATGGCCGCTTGCGGCGCAACTGGCTCAAAGGAACGGCTGGCGACGCGTTCCATGCGCTGCTGTGCGGCTGCGGGCACAACCTGCGCATGATCCTCAAGAAGCTCCGGCTTCTTTTTGCCCGGATCGCAGCTCAGGCAATGCAGTCGCAGATTCCCATGATGTGGACCTGGCGGAGATATCAGCCCGCCGGCTGCTGATTTTTGAATTATTCAGACCGGACTA
>NZ_JBYSZG010000112.1:0-1415 GCF_058786935.1 Rugamonas sp. FW305-51 | reverse complement strand
ACCATCACGGCGGTGGCCACCAACGGCGGTGGCAGCACGACTACCAGCAGCATCCTGGTCACGCTCGATACGACGGCGCCGAAGATCGAGATCTACTCCCCTGCCGCCAACGCCAGCACCAGCGCGGCCAACGTCACGGTCAGCGGCATGATCAACGATATCGTGGTCGGCACGGTCAACCCGCAACAGGCGACTGTCACCGTAAACGGGATCGCCGCCGACGTCCTGAACCGCAGCTTTGTGGCGCGCGACGTGCCGCTGGAAATCGGCGCCAACGCCGTGCAGGCGGTTGCCACCGACCGTGCCGGCAATCGGGCCACCGCCAATATCAACGTGACGCGGCGGCCAACGCCAGGCGGCTTGCGGCTGGTGTCCGGGAACAACCAGCGTGCTCCTGTCGCGACACTGCTGGCAGCACCGTTGATTGTGGCGCTGACAACCGAGCAAGGTGCGCCACTGTCCAACAAACCGGTCATATTCCGCGTCATCGGCCTGGACGGCACGGTCGCCGCCAGCACGGCGCCCGGCAATGGCCTTTCCGCGCTGGCCGTCAACACCGACGGCGAAGGCAAGGCGCAAGTGTACTTCCGCTTGGGCACCCGCGCCGGCGCGGGTAATCTGGTTGAAGCCAGTACCGCAGGCATGCAGGCCACCGTCGATTTCGTCGCCACGGGCACACCGGGGGGCGCCAGGCTGATGGTCGTCGACTCCGGCAACAACCAGACCGGCGTCGTCGGCCAGGCCTTGCCCTTCCCTTTCATCGCCATCGTCACCGACGCCAACCATAACCGCCTCGCGGGCATCCCCGTCACATTCGAAGTGAAAGACGGCGGCGGCGGCTTTGGCGCGGCACGCCTGGGCACCTACCAGACCACCAGCGACAGCGACGGCCGTGTCGCCGCGACGCTGATACTGGGACCCGATCAGGGCGTGAACAACAATGTCGTGGAAGTCAACTACGCCGGCAGTACCGGCTACGGCGCAGCCTTCGCCGCCAACGCCCTGGTGCCGGGTCCGGCCGCGCAGACCCGCATCTCGGGCGTCGTTCTGGACAACAGCAACAACCCGATACCCGGCGTGACCATGCGGCTGCTGCAGATCACCCAAGGCAACCGCAGCAACATACCGCAGGAAATGGCGGCGCCCGTGCAGACCGACGCGCAGGGGCAATTCGTCATGCAGCCAGTGCCGGTCGGCATATTCAAGCTCATGGCCGACGGCGGCACGGCGGCGCGCAGCGGGACCTGGCCGACACTGGAATTCGATATGGTCACGGTGTCGGGCCAGAACAACACGCTGGGCATGCCGATCTTCCTGCCGGAACTGCATCCCAACGATCGCGTTTGCGTTGACGAAACCACGGGCGGGACCTTGAACCTGCCCGACGTGCCCGGTTTCGCGCTGACCATCGCTCC
>NZ_JBYSZG010000111.1:0-1489 GCF_058786935.1 Rugamonas sp. FW305-51 | reverse complement strand
ACAACTCTGCGCCGATGATAGTGCTGCAACCAGTGTGAAAGTAGGTTATCGTCAGGCTAGTTATACTAAAAAACCCCATCCGGTGATCCGGTTGGGGTTTTTTTTCGTCCATACGAAAACCCACCATCTGGCGCGAGACATTGTCTCCCGCCACGCCTGGTGGTTTTTTTCGCTTTGAGTTTAGAACTGGAAGCGGAAACCGGTGGTAATCAGATTGACCTCGCTCTTCGTCAGACGCGACACGTCCAGATTGAGCGACCAGTGCTTATTAAACGAGTAGCTGATGCCGGCGCCGATCAGGGGATCCGTTTCGTTTTTATCCGCAATATTTGTCCTGTTCGATTGCAGCCTGGTGCTACCGAGGCCCAGGCGGCCGTAGAGACTGAAATGTTCATTCAGCGGTGCGGTGCCCACCACTGCGATGCCGTAATGTTGGTCTGGGTAATAGCCGGCTTCAGTCAGAACGCCGCGGAAAGGATCAAAGCTCAGGCTGCGGTAATAACCTTCGACGCCCAGATTAGGCGTCGCCTGATAGCCGAGCCGGAACCCGAAGCTGATATCGTTGCTGTCGTCGACGTACTTGGACGAAACAGTAGCCCGGCCGACGTCGGCGCCAACATAGGCAGCCGGCTCGGAAGACGCTGCGGCAAATGTCGGCGCGGCCATGACGGCAAGAGCGATTGCGATACTGCATTTACGCAAGAATTTCATGATCTACTTTCTTGATAACTATGGATGGATAGGGATTGGCTGCTTGTCGCATGCGGCACCCCTGTATATTCCAAATTTGAAAAATTATTCTTTGAATAATTTCCCAAATGAAATGCTATCACGGAGTTATTAAAACAGCAATCACGATGGTTCTGGCTATTAAATAGAAGATTCGTGATGCCGGCGCAATGCTGCACTTGGCCAAGCTGTTTTGGCGTTGCCGGCGGTACAAATTGGTGAGTTGCTTGTTGGTGTGGGGGTTTGTATCAACGGAGAGTAAAAAAGCCTTGCCAGCGCAGCGATGGATTTGCTATAGTTCGCCTCCCCGCAAAACGGTGCGTGCAAATGCAGAGTGAGCGGGGCAGGTCGGAAACGATCTGGTAGTAAAAAGAAGGGGTTGACGAAACGGTCTAAACGCTTCATACTCTTTCTTCTTCGCGGCTGACAAACAAAACGCTTTGTCAACAACGCCGCAGGCAGTACCGAATAAGTTCTTTAACAATTCACAGTCGATAAGTGTGGACGTTTGATGGAAGTGCACACGGAGCTAGTCTCCGTGATACTTAAAATATCAAATGTTCACAAGAAGTAATGAAATAGGGCGCTTCGCAAGAAGTGGCCTGTCAGTATTTTGAGTGAGCAAACACCTCGCAATGCGAGGGGTTTGAACCGATTAAAAGGTTCGACCATGCGAGAAATCGCAAACAAACAGAGATTAAACTGAAGAGTTTGATCCTGGCTCAGATTGAACGCTGGCGGCATGCCTTACACATGCAAG
>NZ_JBYSZG010000110.1:0-1608 GCF_058786935.1 Rugamonas sp. FW305-51 | reverse complement strand
GGGGTATGAAAATCATCTAGCCGGCCTCCCGCCGCCGAAACGCAGGCGGGTTGGCTAAAGTGAGTTGTGAGGGACTTCAACCACGGGAGGCTAAGATGAACTATAGCGCAATCGATCTACATTCGAATAATTGTGTAGTCACCGTAACGGACGAAGCGGACCGGGTTCTGGCGGAGCGGCGGCTGCCAAACGAACTGGAGCACATACTCGACTTGCTCACCCCTTACCGGACGGATCTGGCGGGCGTCGCGGTCGAGTCAACCTACAACTGGTACTGGCTGGTCGACGGCTTGGAGGACGCAGGCTATCGCGTATTGCTCGTCAACACCACGGCAGTCAAGAAATACAGCGGACTGAAGCACAGCGGCGACGAGAGCGATGCCCGATATCTGGCGCATTTGCTGCGCCTTGGCATACTGCCCACCGGAACGATCTTGCCACGCGAACAAAGAGCGATTCGGGACGTGGCGCGCAAACGTTTGCAACTGGTACGCAGTCGCGCCAGCCACATCCTGGCGGTCGAAAACATCATGGCGCGACAATGGGGTTCGCGCCTGAGCAGCAACCAGATCAAACGCCTGAGCAAAAACGACGTCGACGCCATGCCGCTATCGGAGGACGTGGCGCTGGCGGTAAAGGCCAATGTCAGCGTGATCTCCACGCTGACCGAGCAGATCGGGCTGCTGGAGCGACGCCTCCAGTCTCTGAGCGCACGGCGGGACTATGCCTTGCTGACCTCCGTACCCGGTATCGGGCAGGCGCTGGCGACCACCATCCTGCTCGAGACGGGGCCGATTGAACGGTTCGCCGGCGTCGGCCACTACGCCTCTTATGCGCGCTGCGTCGACAGCGCCTACACCAGCAATGGCAAACGCAAAGGCGAGGGCAATGTCCGCAACGGCAACAAGTACCTGGCCTGGGCCTTCATCGAAGCGGCCAACTTCGCGATGCGCTACTGCGCCGCGGCCAAACGCTTCCATGACAAAAAGAAGAACAAGACCAATGCCATCGTGGCCAAGAAGGCGCTCGCGCACAAACTGGCGCGGGCATGTTTTCACATTTTGAAGGAGCAACAGCCATTTGATCTGACACGTTGCTTCGCCTAGTTTTTGACGACCCACGGCAAGTCACGAATGGGGACTGGCGTCCAGCCAACCGGTATGAATTGAATGCCGTGGCGTCGTCAACCAAAGCGAATCGCCCGCACGCCGAGCCAACAAGAGACTGGGGCCGCCGCCAGGCGGCAACCATCGAACATGTGAACCACGTGGACAGCCTGCGGTGACCAACGTTCTTCTGGGGCGGCTTTGCCGCCAGGGCAGCCGGGCACGCCCGGCCATGCTTGATCCTGATGGGTGTCTGGCACGATTCGTCGTAGCCAAGTTGGAAGAAACGGATGCGTCGCTTGGTAACAGAGACAGCGGTCATGGTCACGGGCGCACACCGCCGCGCCCGTGACCGCCAGAAAATGTACAAAGTTGGCTGAGGGTGTCAAGGCGCCGCTGCGCTGGACGCCTTGACACCCTCAGCCAACTACCCTGTGCCACGCCAGCACGGAAGCCTTAATTCGTCCCTTGACAGCGGGCGGCTAATGGGCGTCCCCATTTT
>NZ_JBYSZG010000109.1:0-1631 GCF_058786935.1 Rugamonas sp. FW305-51 | reverse complement strand
GGGGACGTAACCGTTCATGAGGAAGGATTTCTCGCCCCCGTGCATGAAAGCTCGATCGAGAGCAAGATGGAGTGGCGCACAGGACGACAAAAGTCGGCCTGTGAATGGCGGCCCGACCCCGGACGTAACCAGACTTGACCGAACTGGCTCGCACCCCCGCGTGTCGCGCGACGCGTTGCGTCGTAGCACGAACGGTAAAAAGGCCCAGGCGGAATTTCACCTGAGGAGTCTCCCAGTTCATCGTCGCCCTGTGCGCCCCTTCATTTTAGGCACAGGAGCGACATCATGGAAGGTCTACAACCCATCTACCGGCGCGTCGCCGGCATCGACGTGCACCGCATGCTGCATGTCGTCACCGTCGTCATCGAACGGGCTGACGGCGGCATAGAACATTGCAGCCGCGAGTTTGGCGGCTTCCAGCGCGATTGCCGGGAACTATGTCGATGGCTGGTCGAACTGGACGTGGAACTGGTGGTTATGGAAAGTACCGGGATCTACTGGAAGAGTCTGTACGCCCACCTCGAACGGGCCGGGATTGAAGCCTGGGTGGTGAACGCGCATTTCGTCAAGCATGTCCCCGGCCGCAAAACCGACATGAGCGACTCGCAATGGCTGGCCGTACTGGCCCGGTTCGGCCTGGTGCGGGGCAGCTTCATCCCACCCCAGGACTTGCGTGAGCTGCGTCTGTTGTCGCGCTACCGGCGCAAACTCAACACCATGCACGCCAGTGAAGTCAACCGGCTGCACAAAATTCTCGACGATGGCGGCATCAAGCTGGGCGGCGTCGTCAGCGACCTCAACGGGGTATCCGCGCGCAAAATCGTGGCCGGCTTGATCGAGGGGAAGTCGATCGACGCCTTGCTCGACATGGCGCACGGCAAGCTCAAACCCAAACGCGAAGCGTTGCAGGCGGCACTCGACAGCGATCTGACGGCGCGCCATCTATTTGTGCTCAAACACCTGCAAAGCCATATCGATACGCTCGAACGTGAGTTGGCCGAACTCGACACCTATCTTCTGGGCGCCATGGCGTCCTATCAATGGGCGCATCGCCTGCTGCAAACCATCCCTGGCATCGACCAGATTGCGAGCGCCCTGATCCTGATCGAAATCGGTGACGACATGACGCGCTTCGGCTGTGCCGACCGCCTGGCCGCCTGGGCCGCGCTATGCCCCGGCAATAACGAATCGGCCGGCAAGCGCAAATCGGGCAAGACCAGAAAAGGCAACACGACCATCCGCTATATCCTGTGCGAATGCGCCAACGCGGCGCGCATGACCAAGAGCTCGCTGGCGGCAAAATACAAGAGCCTGATGGTGCGCAAAACCCACAAGAAAACGATCGTCGCCATCGCCCACAAAATGATACGGCTGATCTACCTGCTGCTCACACGCAAAGAGCCATACCATGATCCGAACATCGACTACGACGCCATGAGCGCCAGAAAAAATGCGCCACGCTGGATCAAGCAACTCAGATTAATCGGCCAGTGGCCAACCGCGGTGCCAGCAATGGCAACCGCTTAACAACGCCGCCATCACGAGGGGTCGGGCCTGGCGGTACGATCACACTCGCCATACCGCGAGGTGAGTAGGCATACGCCTGCAGTACCGAGCTTTCACGGTAACAC
>NZ_JBYSZG010000108.1:0-1685 GCF_058786935.1 Rugamonas sp. FW305-51 | reverse complement strand
CCCCCTCTGTCAAAATAGTTGTCGCCTCCAGCAATTGGAGTTCTAATCCGCCCAGGGGCGATGGATTTGACGATGACGAAATACACCAACGAGAAGAAAGAGCACGCGCTCAGCCAAATGAGCGCGCCGCATAACAAGCCTGTGGCCGAAGTGTCGCAGCTAACCGGGGTGCCGGAGGCCACGCTGTACCTGTGGCGCAAGCAGGCACGCGAGCAAGGTCGCGCGGTGCCCGGCGATGGACAAAATCCCGAGCAATGGAGTGCCGCCGACAAGTTCGCGGTGGTGCTGGAGGCGGCCCCGCTGAACGAGGCTGAATTGGCGGCGTACTGCCGTCGCAAGGGATTGCTGGTGGAACAGCTGGAACGCTGGCGCGGTGAAGTCCACGCGGCCTTGTCTGCTGGACAAAGCCGAGCTGGCGCCAGCGAACGGGCGACGGACAAGAAGCGCATCCGGGAGCTGGAAAGGGATTTGCGCCGCAAGGAGAAGGCCTTGGCCGAAACGGCGGCGCTGCTGGTGCTGTCCCGAAAGTACGAAGCGCTGTGGACCGACGGCGAGGACGCATGATTGCGTTGCCGCAGCGCCAGGAGTTGGTCGCCGATATTGAGCAAGCCTGCCAGGATGGCGCCCATCTTGGTTCGGCCTGCGCCGAACTGGGCTTGAGTGCGCGCACCGTCGAGCGCTGGCGCCGCACAGGCGAGGTCCGGGGCGATGCGAGACCGACGGCGGCCCGACCGGCACCGGCGCACAAGCTGAGCGAGCAAGAACGCCAGCGCGTGCTCGACGTCTGCCACGAGGCGCGTTTCGCCGACTTGCCACCGGCGCAAATCGTGCCGCGTCTGGCCGACGAGGGCACCTATCTGGCGTCCGAATCGTCGTTCTACCGCATACTGCGTGCTGCGCAAGAACAGCAGCATCGCGGCCGCGCCAAGGCGCCCCGGACCACCGAGCCGCAGCGCCACGTGGCCCACGGCCCCAACGAGGTGTGGAGCTGGGACGTGACGTATTTGCCCAGCCAGGTGCGCGGCATGTTCTTCTATCTGTACGCCGTCCTCGACCTGTTCAGCCGCAAGCTGGTCGCATGGGAGGTGCATGCGCGCGAGGGTGGCGACGAAGCGGCAGCGTTGATGGAGCGGGCTTGCTGGCGCGAACACCGTCCACACGATAAGCCGCTGGTGCTGCACGCCGACAATGGCGCGGCGCAAAAGGCGCACACGCTCAAGTCCAAGCTGGAGACGCTGGGCATCACGCCGTCGCACAGCCGCCCCGGCGTATCGGACGACAACGCCCATATTGAAGCCTGGTTCCGTACTTGCAAGTACGCGCCCGGCTATCCGCCGAACGGATTTGAGGACATCGAACTGGCGCGGCAATGGGTGCTGAAATTCGTCACTTGGTACAACGGCGAGCATTTGCATAGTGGCCTATCCTTCGTGACACCAGAACAGCACCACAGCGGCGTTGCCGACGCCGTTCTGCGGCAACGGCGGGAGGTCTACGCGCAGGCGCGGGAGCGTCATCCATTGCGTTGGAAACGGCCGCCACGCGCGTGGCAGGTGGCCGACGAGGTTTGGCTCAACCCGCCGTCCAAACTTGACCAACGCCGCGCCGCATAACCTGCTGAGGAAAGGACAGAATCGACGCATTCTAAAACCGGACTTATGCGACAACTATCTTGACGCGCACCG
>NZ_JBYSZG010000107.1:0-1688 GCF_058786935.1 Rugamonas sp. FW305-51 | reverse complement strand
CTTCTTATTCTTACAACCTGCTAAGGTTATAGGGACAAGCCGTACGGGCAATTAGTACTGGTTAGCTTAATGCATTACTGCACTTCCACACCCAGCCTATCAACGTCCTGGTCTCGAACGACCCTTCAAGGAGCTCAAGGCTCCGGGAAATCTCATCTTAAGGCAAGTTTCCCGCTTAGATGCTTTCAGCGGTTATCTCTTCCGAACTTAGCTACCCGGCAATGCCACTGGCGTGACAACCGGTACACCAGAGGTTCGTCCACTCCGGTCCTCTCGTACTAGGAGCAGCCCCCTTCAAATTTCCAACGCCCACGGCAGATAGGGACCAAACTGTCTCACGACGTTTTAAACCCAGCTCACGTACCACTTTAAATGGCGAACAGCCATACCCTTGGGACCGGCTACAGCCCCAGGATGTGATGAGCCGACATCGAGGTGCCAAACTCCCCCGTCGATATGAACTCTTGGGAGGAATCAGCCTGTTATCCCCAGAGTACCTTTTATCCGTTGAGCGATGGCCCTTCCATACAGAACCACCGGATCACTATGTCCTACTTTCGTACCTGCTCGACTTGTCAGTCTCGCAGTTAAGCACGCTTATGCCATTGCACTATTAGCACGATGTCCGACCGTACCTAGCGTACCTTCGAACTCCTCCGTTACACTTTAGGAGGAGACCGCCCCAGTCAAACTGCCTACCATGCACTGTCCCCGATCCGGATAACGGACCAAGGTTAGAACCTCAAACAAACCAGGGTGGTATTTCAAGGTTGGCTCCACGAGAACTGGCGTCCCCGCTTCAAAGCCTCCCACCTATCCTACACAGATTGGTTCAAAGTCCAATGCAAAGCTACAGTAAAGGTTCATGGGGTCTTTCCGTCTAGCCGCGGGTAGATTGCATCATCACAAACATTTCAACTTCGCTGAGTCTCGGGAGGAGACAGTGTGGCCATCGTTACGCCATTCGTGCAGGTCGGAACTTACCCGACAAGGAATTTCGCTACCTTAGGACCGTTATAGTTACGGCCGCCGTTTACTGGGACTTCAATCAAGAGCTTGCACCCCATCATTTAATCTTCCAGCACCGGGCAGGCGTCACACCCTATACGTCCACTTTCGTGTTTGCAGAGTGCTGTGTTTTTATTAAACAGTCGCAGCCACCAGTTTATTGCAACCCTTTCACCCTTCCACAGTAAAGTGGTCAAGCTACCGGGGCGTACCTTTTCCCGAAGTTACGGTACCAATTTGCCGAGTTCCTTCTCCCGAGTTCTCTCAAGCGCCTTAGAATACTCATCTCGCCCACCTGTGTCGGTTTGCGGTACGGTCTCGTATGACTGAAGCTTAGAGGCTTTTCTTGGAACCACTTCCGATTGCTTCAGTGCCTAAGCACCTCGTCCCAGTCCCTTGAATTACGCGCCCGGATTTGCCTAAGCGCCTTCTATGAACCAGAAACTGACTATTCCAACAGTCAGACAACCTTCCGCGATCCGTCCCCCCATCGCATCATACGACGGTGCAGGAATATTAACCTGCTTCCCATCAGCTACGCATCTCTGCCTCGCCTTAGGGGCCGACTCACCCTGCTCCGATGAACGTTGAACAGGAAACCTTGGGCTTACGGCGTGGGGGCTTTTCACCCCCATTATCGCTACTCATGTCAGCATTCGCACTTCTGATACCTCCAGCAG
>NZ_JBYSZG010000106.1:0-1751 GCF_058786935.1 Rugamonas sp. FW305-51 | reverse complement strand
CTGGACGGCAAGATCGACAACCGGGGCTTCACCGGCCACGAGATGCTGGACAAGTTGGATCTGGTGCACATGAATGGACGGGTGTACGATCCCTACACTGCCAGGTTCTTGTCGGGAGATCCGTTTGTGCAGGACCCGGCCAATGGCCAGAGCTACAACCGCTACAGTTATGTGCAGAACAACCCGACCAATCTGACCGATCCGACAGGCTTTTTCTCTCAAACCGAGGAGCAGAAGAAGTACGCGGCGGAGCTTAACAAGAAGATAGAAGCGACCTTGGCGGCGGGCGGGATTGTCGCCGTTCAGACCGGGGCCAATTCCTATTCCGTAATGGGTTCGAGCGGCGCCTTGGCGCAGGCGGGTCTGAAATCGGATGGAAGCCTCAAGGCCGGGAGTAAAGACGGTGGCGCTACGAGCAAAGGGGCGACAATCAGTGGAACCCCGGCACGATCACTTGGTGACAAGGTAGAAGACTTTGTCATGGGTGCGCCCGGTTCCAAGCGGCGGGCTTTCAACGACGACTTGCACGCAGGCCTGAAAGATGCCGCCGAATCGGGCTGTATCAAAGCAGGGAGTACATGTATTGGTATCGGCCCTGGATCAACTGAGTCGGTCGGTGCTTCGGCAGCTAAAGTTCTCGAAAATGGAATTGGCTTCAAGTCATTTGGCAAACTTAAACAGGAAGTTGTTACGGAAGCCGGTGACCATCTTCACCATATTGTCGAGCAGACCGCTTCGAATCTGAGTAAATTTGGCTCAGAGACCATACACAACACGGCAAATGTTGTGCCTGTTGCAGCCGATATTCATATTGGCAAGGGGAGCATTAGTGCGTATTTCTCATCTAAGCAGCCATTTACTGAAGGTATGACAGTTCGGAAATGGCTGAGTAATCAACCGTTTGAGAATCAGTACAAATTTGGGGTAGAAATATTGAAAACCTACGGAGTAATAAAGTGAGTAAAGATTTTGAGAATTATTTGTCGTGCGCAATCAGTTATGGCGATACGCAACGTGAGCGAGACTTTGTAAGTGGCAATCGGTTTGCAACTAAATTGGAGAAGCTAGGTAAAAAAATGCGTGTTGACCCTGATGGTCAAACATATTTACTCAGCCTTCTAGATCACGTTGACCCATATGTGCGTGTTTGGGCGGCAAAAGACTGTCTGTATTTTAATTCTATCGACGCCGCTGCAGTTCTCGAAACCGAGGGGAAAACTGATGGATTGCTGGCTTTAGGCGCTCGTACAACGTTATCGGAATGGCGAGCAGGGCGTTTGTTTGGAAATTAAGCGCAGAGTCGGCGGAGGAACGGAGGCCGGTGTCAGTGCCGACTTTCGGACACGGCCTCGACGCTAACGCGAACTGGGCTGTAGCGGCCTCGACCGTTGAGGAACTTGGTCAGCTGCTGCGCGGGACTTCAAGCCGCGTGCGGATCGCAACGGCTACACTATGAGTCGAGCCAGGCGGTACAAGGCGCGCTCGTTCCTCGCTTGCCGCCGCGCGGTGCCGTCAGCCAGGTCAAGTGCCACGCAAAGGCACAGCCCCTCCGGGGGAAATGGGCTGCGCCCATTCCCCATAAGGCCGTCTTACGCAAAATCGGCCCATTCGCTCCACTGCGTTGCGCTCGGTGTGCCGATCGCTGCGCTGCGCTTCGCGTCCTTCGGATTTACGTAGTCCGGTCTGAATAATTCAAAAATCAGCAGCCGGCGGGCTGATATCTCCGCCAGGTCCACATCATGGGAATCTGC
>NZ_JBYSZG010000105.1:0-1843 GCF_058786935.1 Rugamonas sp. FW305-51 | reverse complement strand
CCGATATTATTCGCCAAGTATGGCGCGATTTATATCAGCTGATCCATTAGGACTTATCGCGGGGATGAACTCTTACGGCTATGTGTCAGGGGATCCAATTAGCCGAATCGACCCGCTCGGTCTCTCAGACATCGTTTATTACGATTCCGGTACGTTCGCGAATACGATCTTTCTTTATGACCGCGACGGGTTTTTTGTTTCGGGGGCTGCGGCAGCAAATAACGCCCAAAGGTCGAGTAGAGGCCCTTGGCCTGAAGGCACCTATCCATTTGGATATAACACTACACATAGTGATGATGCACCCAATAGCCCGTATGGCTCAAATGGTAATAGCGTTTTTACGGTCCCTGGTTGCGTCGGCTGCGGCGTACATTCAGGTAGAGCAACGAGTACGGATCTCGCCGGAAGATCGGGAGTAAATTACTCAACCAATGGATGCATTAGAACAACTGACGATTTCACGAAAACCATGCGGGACTTAGAGGGCAAAAACGACCCAATACGTACATTGACGGTTCATCGGTAGGAGGCAAAATGTTCAGAACAATAGCACTATATTTTTTCTTGCTGATTCAGGCTGCCAACGTCTGTGCCACGCAAGAAAAAATATGCACACAAGCCGAAGCCATGGCTGCCGAAATTGAGGCATCAACACTTAAGAGCTGGTCTGCTCTTTACAAGTCATTCAAACGATACGCGCAATGCGATGATGCGGCAATTTCTGAAGGCTACAGCGCTACTGTAGCACGACTTCTGTCCGCTGACTGGACGCATTTTGGGAACCTCCGACAATATGCGGTCGCAGACAAGGCTTTTGAGGTCTTTGTCCTTAAGCATATTGACGAAACCTGGTCAACTGACGATGCAATTGTTGTTCGCCAAAATATTGATAGACACTGTCGGAGCAAAGTAAGAGGTTTGTGCCGCCACATCTTGAATTCATTAAATGTCGCGGAGAGCGCACGTGCATTAGAATCTAGCTCAACCTTGGAGAGAGACGTTTCAGTCAAACATTAGGGTAGAACGATCCCAGGGGTCGAGGCAATCCCCTAATGTATGTGGTTTCGATTGATCTAGATAGGATTGATTGGTTGTCCAATTCCGGACCGCTGTATAGAAATTGGGGCGGAAAAGATTTCCCCGGGGGGGGCGCCCAGAAATTACACTTGTCGCGCCATCCCATGGGTTGCGCGAGTTAATAATTTATTCGGAAACATCTTCCGCAATTTTTACCAAAAAAACGTTGGTGAGATCAATAATAAAGGAAATCTATTCACTTATTCGAGTTTCGAACAATTCAAAGCATGTGGCCTTTAGACATAAGAGCGATTTCTCTATGGGGGCGGTTCGTGTTATTCGGATTTCTGATGGGAAAGAAATCTATGTCTCTCGTCAGGCGCCAATTAAGAACTGGTTCTTTTTAGATTAAAATATTTACAAAAAAATATGCAGTAATTTTTTCGGCAACCCGATTGGTTTGATTGATTCAACAGGTTTATTATGGCTGGCTATATTTTTTTGACGGCATACAATGCGACCCCGGCCGGCCGGATTTCAACGATGACCTACGACGGCGCCGACCTGGCGACAGTCACCGATGGCATCGGAAACATGCAACGTTATTTCACCGATTCGGCGGGGCGGATGCTCGCCGCCACGAACGCGCTGGGTGCAAGCTCCATCCTGGCCTACGATGCGTTCGACCGCGTGAAATCCATCACCGACCCGCTCACCGGCGTCACTTCGACCACTTACGACCCCAATAACAACGTGACGCAGGTGAGCGACGCCAGGGGAGCTATCCATGCGTTCACATTCGATGCGCGCAATGCCGTCCAGTCCT
>NZ_JBYSZG010000104.1:0-2165 GCF_058786935.1 Rugamonas sp. FW305-51 | reverse complement strand
ACGGCCGCTGCAGGCATCACCGAGAGCACGATGGGCGCGGACATGGTGCGTTTCAGTTCGCGTTTGTAGGCCGCCGACACTTGAAAGCTGACATTGCCGGCGCTGGTCTCGTTCAGCGGGATATCCGGTGTGTAGACCTGGTCGTTCGCCGTTGCGTCGCCCTGCAAGCCATCGTCCGGTTGCGGACTAAATTGGCAATACATACGTCACCAGTTTACTGTTGCTCACCGCGTCAACCACAGCTGAGTAAGTGCTGACCACTATAAGTGCTGTTCCACTGAGCGTACCGGCGACGGCAACACAGCGAGTTTGCGTAGGGGTAGGTAGCACATGGCGGGCAAGTACGCGGCCGTCATGGCTGTCCGCTATGGTAGCGATGCACTTGCGGTCTTCCAAGTGCAAGGTTACCAGCCTTGAATTCGATAGTAACAGGTCCGCTGGCCATGGATATGAACGTCCCTGAACAATGACCAGGCTCTTGATTTTGGTGAGGTCGCGACGAAACAGATGGGCTGTAACCAAGCCGGGAATTGCTACGCGGGTGATGAGGGCCATGCGGTTCCCGTCTGCACTGGCCAATGGATCCGATATCAATCCTGTCACGTCTGTTGCGGCTAGCACAGTAGACATATCTGCGCCGCGCAGTGTCAAGTGATTAGTGTATTTCCCAATAAAGCTTTCGGGGCCAGTCACTGTCGAGATGACGTACCGCTCTTCCGTCGGCAATTTTAATATGGACTGAAATGCGTCTGAGTCCGGGATGGTCCGAATTTGCTTGATCGAAAAATCCGGCAGTAGCGTTAGCAGCGTGCCCTTTCCGGCGACACGTAGGGCAATCTTGATGTTGTCCTGCTCGTCCGGCGCCAGCGACAGAACTTGCAGCTCGCCCGCCCGTGCTCCCTCCGGCAGTTGTACAGTTGTGGAAGAAAATCGCTGGCCTCGCGATCGCCCAACGCGAAGACGGTCTGTTCCTACTGCCTTGGCAAAATAGATGTCCCCGGTGGCAGAAAATGATGATTGGAAATCGCCGGACCATGTACCGGCCAGCTCTGGCAGGGCAAAGAACTTTCCAGCCCCGCCCTCGACGCTGGTGTCGATCAGACCGATCTCTGAATATGCTCCGGAATCTTGGCCCATTGGCCTGCGTCCGGCTAATATAACAATCCGCGTCCCGTCACCTGATGGGTGTACTGCGAGCGCTTCAAGATTTTCTCCTGCACCGGTGACTGGTTCGGCTTGGGCCGAGCAGGCCGCAGTCATGAGCAGCATCAGCGTTAATATCACAGTTCTCTTATGCATTAGATCCTCCTGCGCGCTGTGGCGTGCAATTAACGATTTTTGGGACGGCAGCAAGTACAATATTGCTGTTGACGCTCTTTGTATGCTGTTGTCCCGAGTCGCTGTACTGCTCTGAAATAAACGACGGCATATCCCATGCATTCGCTCCGTTCGTCTTCATACTCATAAGAATTTGCGCTACCGTCGGCGTAAGGATTTGGTAGACTGTAAGCCCTATCGCAGACATTCCTGATACGTTCTCTTAGCTCGGAATCACAGCTGTTCTGCGTATTTCCACAGCTTTGGTAACACACGTCATGCCAGTTGCAGGGAAGATTTAGGCCTGGCGCCCCCGCGCCAGACGTCGGAGGCGTGGCCTCCGGACCTCCAAATCGTGTTGATGTTCCTGGGCGATTCAGCTGAGTAATCGGATTGCTAAGCGCCATTGGGTCATCCGGGGAGTTTGAACAACCGTCGATCGAATGGTGAAGTGAGGCGTTCTGCGATCGCAACCCCGGATCGCATTGCTGAAGCAAGGCATCATAGGATGGCGCAGTATTCGGAATTTTGTTGCCTTGAAAACAGCATGTCTGCTCATCATTCGGATTCAGGTTAGGTAGGATAATCGGCGTCGGCTTTCCATTTTTACATTCCTTGCAGTCCTGCCCAGTCTTTTCTGTATCGTCGTTAATGGTCGCAACAGCAGCGGCGCGGCATACCTGTTTTTTGCAATCCGTGGGCGCCACTTGAGGTGGCGTCTGGCTGTCATCGGCTGCGCAGCTGGAACCCGCGCATTTCTGGCAAGTCGGACAAGTCCCCGCCGAGCCCGACGGGTTCGGATTGCCGCCGCAATGCCAGCCGGCCTTGATGACGCCGGCGCCCAGGTC
>NZ_JBYSZG010000103.1:1219-2539 GCF_058786935.1 Rugamonas sp. FW305-51 | reverse complement strand
CCATGACGGCCGGGCGCGACATCGCACTCGGCACGGTGACCACGGCCAGCGCCAGCAACCTGATCTGGGACGCCAACAACTTCCGCCACGACAGCGCCACGACGGAAGTGGGCAGCCAGATCCAGGCCACGGGCGGCATCGCCCTCAATGCCGGCGCCGACCTCAAGCTGCGGGCGGCCGACCTGCAGGCTGGCGGCGCCCTGAGCGCGCAGGCCGGCAACAACCTCGACATCACGGCCGGCGTGGCCACGCAGAAGAGCGACGTGGCGACCCAGCACATGGACACGGGCTTCCTGAAGAAAACGCTGGTCACCACGCGCGACACGCGCGACAGCAGCAGCGCCGTGGGCAGCAGCCTGGGCGGCGCGACGGTGGCGCTGGGGGCGGGGCATGACATCGGCATTACGGCCGGCCAGCTGACGGCCAGCGGCGCGCTGACGCTCGATGCCGGCCGCGACCTGTTGGTTACCAGCGCCGAACAGCGCGACAGCGAGCGGCACAGTTTGCAGGTAAAGAAGAGCGGCGTTGGCATCAGCTTTGCCTTGCCAACGCTGTTCAGCTATAACAAGAGCCAGGATGACAAGGCTGGGGACGGTGACACCGTCACGCAGACAGGCAGCGTGCTCAGTGGTGGCAGCGTGAGCGCCACCAGCGGACGCGACACGCTCGTCAAAGCCAGCACGGTGGTGGCCGACAACAATGTCAGCATCGCGGCCAAGGGTGACCTGAGCGTTGTCAGCGCGGCCAACCGGGACGCTGGCGACTACGCCACCAGCAGCGCCAAATCCGGCTCGATCGGCACCACCTTCCAGCCGGCGTTCGGCCAGGTCAAGGTCACGACCGACGGCAAGCACGACAATGGCACGCAGGTGGGTAGCCAGATCGCCAGCCTGGGTGGGAACGTCGACTTGACTGCCGGTGGCAAATATACGCAGACGGCCAGCCAGGTCCAGGCGCCGCAGGGCGACATTGGCATCGCGGCAAGGGAGGTGCTGGTCGACGCCGGCTACAGTACCAGCAACAGTAACGACCACACGACGTATGCCAAGACGGCCATTGGCGGGACGGTTAGCGTGCCGCTGCTGGATGCGGCGAAGGGCATCGCCAGCATGGCTACTGCCGCCAAGACAACGAAGGATGCGCGCATGCAGGCGCTGGCGGCCGTCAACCTCGCCGCCAGCGCGGCCGCTCTTGCCAAGACCGCCCAGGCGTTTTCCAACGGTATGGCAACGGGCATCAAGGTAAGTGTCAGCCTGGGTAACAGCAAGAGCCAGAGCAACACGGTGCAGAGCAGCGATGTCGCCGTTGGCTCGACCATCG
>NZ_JBYSZG010000103.1:0-1121 GCF_058786935.1 Rugamonas sp. FW305-51 | reverse complement strand
GACGCCGACAACCAGGTGAACCTGCTGGCCTCGGAAAGCAAGGCCAGCCAGCACAGCACCAACAGCTCCAGCGGCGCCAGTATTGGCATCGGCTTTGCAATCGGCGGTCAGCAAAACGGCTTCACGCTCGAATTCGCGGCGTCCAAGGCGCGCGGCAACGCCGATGGCGACGACCTGAACCACAGCAATACACACGTCGTCGGCGGTAACACGGTGACGGTGGCGAGCGCTGGCGACACCAACGTGAAGGGCGGCGTGATCGTTGGCGATACAGTGGTGGCCAACGTCGGCGGCAACCTGAACGTCGAAAGCCTGCAAGATAGCAGCAAATATGACAGCAAGCAGGTCAGTGCGGGTGTCGGTGTCAGCGTCTGCATCCCGCCGTTCTGCTATGGCAGCAGCTCGGTGAGTGGCAGCATCGGCAAATCCAAGGTCGAGGGTGATTTCCTCAGCGTGATCGAGCAGAGCGGGATCAAGGCCGGGGATGGCGGTTTCCAGGTCAACGTGAGCGGCAATACTGATTTGAAGGGTGGCGTATTGAGCAGTACAGAGTCGGCCATCGAACATGACAAGAACAGTCTGACTACGGCCACTCTGACGAGCAGCGATCTGCGGAACAAGGACAATTATGAAGCTGATGCCTTCAGCGCGAGCGCTTCCTTCAGTGGCAAGGCGGGGGATCAGGACGGGGCGAAAAAGCCGGGCGACGTTGCGGCCGCAAACTCGAAGTCGGTGCCGGGCGGCAGCGCCGGGGTGGGCAGCGCGAGTGGTAGCCAGCAAAGCACAACCAAGTCCGGAATTAGCGGTGGGGCCATTTCTATTACCAATGGCAGTTTGCAGCAGAGCCTGAGTGGGAAGACTTCCGAACAGGCTGTGGCCGCGCTTGACCGGGATGTAAGCAGCGACAAAGTTGACAGCGGCAGCTTGACCAAAGGCTGGGACGGCAAGGCGCTGGAAAAGGAGGTCAATGCACAGGTTGCGATCACCTCCGAGTTCGGCAAGTTGGCAGCGCAGCGGATCGGCGATTATGCAGATGCTCAGCAAAAACAGTTGCACGACAGTGGCAACGAAGAAGAGGCCGCCAAATGGGCGGAAGGCGGTGTCTATCGTGTCGCGGCGCA
>NZ_JBYSZG010000102.1:0-2590 GCF_058786935.1 Rugamonas sp. FW305-51 | reverse complement strand
GGAAACGCACAGCCCGCCATGAATGACAACACTGCCAAAACAATCACATTGCTACTTAAATAATAGCCTTGGCTTGCGCGACTTTGCAAGAAAAAATTGTAAAAAAAGATTTATTTTTTAAAAACGCCATGCCTGCCAAAACGGCCGGCGCCAGCCGGCAATGACCTTGTGTTTTTATTGCAACGCATGCATCGCGCAGCCCCTGCCGAAACAAGCGCTGCGCTTCAAGGCTGTTGCGGCTTGGCGGGAGGCGTACCGAACTTGTGCACCTCGACGCCAATTGCGTAAGCAACATAGTGCGAACCATCCGGCACAATGCGGATCTTGTTGACGGCGCGGCCCATGTTGACGCGCTGCCAACTCTTGCCGCCGTCATCGGTGGCGAAACCGCTGGTCGTGGTGCCCACCCAGCCAGTGAGCTCATCAACGAAACCCACCCCGAACTCGCGCACGGCGAAGTCGTTTGCCAGCGCCAGCTCCTGCCAGCTTTTACCGCCATCGACAGACTTGGCCACCACCCGCTGGGTCACGGTCTGGTCGGGATTGTAGTTCTGGACCGTCACGTAGCCGACTTTACGGCTTGGAAACGCTACCTTCCAGGCCAGCTCGAAGGGGCGCGCCGAGGTGTACACCCGTTGCCATGTCTGGCCGCCATCCTGGGTGCTCACGATCACCGCGTGCGAGCGTTCGATGGCCGCGTCGTCACTGCCGACCACCAGGCCATTCATCTCGTCGAAGAACTTGACGTCGGTGATGGCAGCCAGGTGGGGATTCATGTCGATGCTGTTCCAGCGATTGCCGCCATCGAGGGAGCGCATCAGGTAAGCGGGGCCGCCGACCCGCCCGGCGGCATGCACGACGGTGCGAAACTCCAGCTTGCCGGCGTTGATAAAGCCGGACTTCAGAATATCGATGGCGCACAGTCCCTTCACTTGCGGTCCGCTCATGCCGGTGACAGGCGCCCAGCTGGCGCCGCCGTCGACGGTACGGTACAGGGGCGTGGTATCGCTCACGCCCGGAAAGTATTCGGTGCCGATATTGCCGGCAAACCCGAGCTGGGCATCGACAAAACCGAGCGCGCGGATGTAGGTGCCGGGCTGGTTCAACACCAGGCTCCAGTGCTGGCCGCCATCGACCGTTTTGTAAATCTTGCCTGCGCCATTACCGTAAAAGCCCGTCTGTGCATCAACAAAAAAGATGTCATCCTGCTTGCCCTTGTAGGCCTCGGTCGGCAGCTTGAACCACTCGGCGCGCGCCGGCGCTGTCAGCGCGGGCGGGTTGCCGGGCGGGACAATGGCACAGGCGCCCAGCACCATCGGCAGCAGGGCGGACAAGAAATACGGCCGGATGCGCCGCCTGGGCATCACCATCGCGGCCGCGCCGGGATTGCGGCGCGCTGTTGCTTGTTTTCGCATTAACATTATCTGCATCTACTCTCTCTTGAATGAAAACCGGCCACCGCGGCCGGGTCGCTTCGCGCCCGCCAGCGTGCTGACGGAGCCGGGCGCCGCCAGATTGCAAACGTCATCATATTGGCAAATAGCAAATACTTGCCAGTTGTGTCGCATATTGACAACAATGAAATATATTTTTCATCATCGTGTCGTTTTTGCAACCATGGCTAACCGATCACCGACAGCCCCCCGGGCCAGTCGCGGCGCCACACAGCGCACGTTACAGCAATAGCTGAGGATTGCATAATGATAAATATTTCCAAAAAAGACTTGACAGTAGTTCACTATTCTTCAAATAATAATCTTATGAAACAGACATCTTTGATGCAAAAATGCGGCCAGCTCCCAGCCCTTGCGGGCAGGGACTTCAATGAAAAAAACCCCGGTAAGACAGGCCAAGCTGGCACCAAAAGAAATTAAAAAAACACTTGACACTGGATTCGATTTTTTCCAATAATAAATTATCGATAAATTAACATTGCGATAAAATTAATCACACCTCATGACTTCCGGCCATAGGCTGGAATGAATTGCGATCTGTTTTATGCGCCATGTGATTGAAATGAAAAACCAGGTGCATAGCCGGGCACTGGCGTAATGATGAGATTCTGCCTGATCAGGCAACCAATTATTTGTCGTCAGTTTTTCCGCTCGATTGACGACGTTATTGCCAGAGCGGTTTTATAAGGAACCACCATGTCGCAAACTCAAGAAAATAAAGAAGTCGCTCCAGTAGAAACCATCGATCAGGACGCGGCGCAAGAAATTTCCGCTACCGATCTGGAAGCGGTCAACGGCGGCACCGAGTATGAAGTCACCATCAAGGTAAAAACCTAAGCCATCGCCAGGTTGACAACCTTATTACCAAAATTTATATACGGAGCTGCCATGTCGCAAAATCAAGAGAACCAAGAAGTCACCCCAGTAGAAACCATCGACCAGGATGCAGCGCAGGAAATTTCCGCTACCGATCTGGAAGCGGTCAACGGCGGCACCGAGTACGAAGTCACCATCAAGGTAAAAACCTAAGCAATACCTACTCAGTAGGGATGGGCAAATCTCATTGCAGATTTGCTCATCCGGATCAACAGCAAACCTCGCTAGACGCAGCCCCCACCTCCCCGCCGCAATCACCC
>NZ_JBYSZG010000101.1:0-2611 GCF_058786935.1 Rugamonas sp. FW305-51 | reverse complement strand
AAACAGTTGCACGACAGTGGCAACGAAGAAGAGGCCGCCAAATGGGCGGAAGGCGGTGTCTATCGTGTCGCGGCGCACACGGCGGCCGGCGCGTTGGGAGGTGGCCTGTCCGGCGCTATCGGGGCGGGGCTCAGTGCCGACCTGATGCCTAAGATCGGCAATTTAATCGAGGAAATGCACTTGCCCGCTCCTGTGCAGCAGGCGTTGGGAGCGGCAAGCGCCGCTGCCATTGGTGTAGCGGCTGGTGGGGCCGGTGGCGCCGGCGCCGCGTTCAATACCGACGTCAACAATCGACAATTGCATGTCAAGGAAATCTCCGTCATCGAGAAGCTGGGGAAGGAGCAGGCACAAAAGCAGTGTGGCGGCGACGCCGACTGCGAGGCCAAGGCCAACATCATGTGGTCTGACGCGCTGGAGCGCACCGCCAAGGGACTGGTCGACAGCAAGGAGGCCGCCAAGAATGCGGCGTACATTCAATCGCTGGTGAATGCGTCGAGCGATCCGAACAGCGAAGGCGCGCGCGGGGGACTGGCCGCTTATCTGGGCACGCTCAGCGCCGCCCAGGCCATGCTGGGCGCGTACACGGGCAAAACGATCACCGTCAACGGCCAGACCGCCACCGCCGATGGCAGCGTTCAGACGTACTTCAACGCTACGCCGAAGCAGCAAGATGATCCTTATGCCAACACCTTCTTCGGCCAAGCGCCGGGGCCGATGTTGCCAGGGGAAGCAACCCGCGACAGTAATCGATTGGAATCGTTCGGGGCGCAGAACGGCGCGGCAACGCCAATATACGTTGCGGAGGATGTGCTCGTCGGTGGCGCCGTAACGAACCGGGTGATCGGCACGCTCGGGCGCGTTTTCGCGTCGCTCGACACGGGCCTGGCCGGTACCGCCGGTGCTTCGCTTGGTGGCAATATTAGTGCCAGCCAGATCACGGAACAAGGCATGGCCTTGCGCCTGACGCCGGCGGAACAGTCTATCGTGGGACAGCTGGACGGCTTGACCGACAAGAACCTCGGGGCAGCGTTGCGCGAATTTGCGGCCGACGGCTATTTCATGCGCAATGGATTCACGCGGCTGGAGGGTAAGTGCGGCACTAACTGCTTTGACGGGGTGTATGTCAAGGGTGACACGGTGTATATCAATGAGGTCAAGCCGTTGAACGCAGACGGCTCGATCAGACTGAACGGTCCAGATGGGGCTCTGCCGACTCAGATGACCGACGCATGGGTCGAGTATGCTGTCAAGCGTTTAGATAAGTTGCAAACGCCTGAGTCGACCAGGACGGCGGAACTGATTGCCAACGCACAACGAAACGGAACGCTTGTGAAAATGGTCACAGGCGTCAACAACCGCGGTATGACAGTCGTGAAATTGGGAGGAAATAGATGATAGAAGTATCCCGCGAAGAAGGCTTGAACACTATTAAGAAGGCGGAAGAGGGGCGTCTGCCGCTCGATATAGGAGGCCTTTTGTACCGTCGCAACAAAGTGAGGATTGGCACGGCCATACGTAACATAGCCGAGTTTGCGAGGACCAATGCTATCTACGCTTACTTTGTCAAACATGATATTTCTGCATGTAAGCAAAATTGCTATCTCGCGACCAGGCTCACCCTTGCGAGTGTGGGGCAAGATGGCGGCGCTCAGTTTGAGATCGGGAACGACTTTCTTTATGCCTTGCTGTCAGATAACCGTGATGTAATAGATGCCTTGTCCAAGGTCGAGACACCCGGATTATTGAGGGAAAGAGGTAACCCATTAAGTATCAGGTCGTATATCTACATGGTGCAGCTGGCCATTAGGGACGAGGATGAGCTTTTGCGAGAGATGGTCGCGAAAGTGGCAAAGAACGGCCGAAAGGCCGATCGCGCCGAAGCGGCGGCAGAGAAGGACTTCTTCTCTTTGCTTCTCAAGCGAGACCAGCAAGGACTAGAGGAGTTAATACTGTCCAAGCACGCCTGTATCAAGAGTTTTGATCCATGCGAAGAAGACTTTATTTCGTTCCTGGGCACTCTGGAAACCAAGCTTTGCTGGTTCCGTGGCATTCCAGTGGAAATTGACCATCCGCTAATACCAATGGAACTCATGCCCGTGAAGCCACTTGAACATTACGACGACGTCTATGATTTCCTAAAGCCAGGTTGGGTACCGCCGCGGCAGGGTGTGATTGCTGATTTTGGCCGCTGGCTCGCTAAATCGGTTGGAATTGGATCATGCGGTGGCGCGTGATTTTGCAGACGTTAACAACCGGCAGTTGCATCCTCCTGAGCCACAACGCATACATGAATTGGCCCACGGTGACACGCAGAAGGAAGGGAGGCTGACGGCCGCCGCCTGCGCGTTGGCGCGGTGCGCCGACGGCGTGCCACCGGACGACAAGGTTTATACCTATCTGAAGGGGGGCAGGACGCGGGCCAAGGCATGACAGAGGAGAAGGACCTGCTCGACAGTTAAATGGGGCGCGACGGTCGGACCTACGGTCCGCTGTTCCAGTACACGCATGTGAGCCTGACGGCGGGCGTGGTGAACAACGCCGGCGGCGCCGTGCGGGCCGACCAGGATGCGACGGTCACGGCCAGCGCCAGCGTCGACAATGGCGGCGGCCT
>NZ_JBYSZG010000100.1:0-3225 GCF_058786935.1 Rugamonas sp. FW305-51 | reverse complement strand
GCCCCATCCCCACCCGCGCCGCCTCCGGCCTGGAAGATTTTGAAGGCCTGATGCAGCGCGCCGTCCACCGGGCGCCGCTGCGCCGCCTCGTCACGCTGGACGAGGTGGGCCAGCTGGCCGCCTTCCTGGCCGGCGACGCCGCCTCCGGCATGACGGGCCAGACCATTTATGTGGACGGCGGCTACCACGTCGTCAACTGAAGCACCTTGCACGCTACACCCTATAACCTACGACCGAGCCTCCGCCATGAACGACCATAACGACCTGCCCGAGATCATCGAGAACGTCACCTACGCCGAACTGCAAGTGGGCCAGAGCGCGCGCCAGACCCGCACCCTGACAGCCGACGACATTGCCGCCTTCGCCGCCGTCTCGGGCGACGTCAACCCGGCCCACCTGGACACGGACTACGCCGACGCCACCCTGTTCCACGGCGTGATCGCCCACGGCATGTGGGGCGCGGCCCTGATCTCCAAGCTGTTGGGCACCGCCCTGCCCGGCCCCGGCACCATCTACCTGGAGCAGTCGCTGCGCTTTCTCAAGCCGGTGCGCATCGGCGACACGCTGCGCATCACGGCCACCGTGCTGACCAAGGAAGACGCCAACCACCACGTGGCTCTCAACTGCGAGATCAAGAACCAGACCGGCGCCCTGGTGCTGTCGGGCGTGGCCACCGTGATCGCCCCGATCGAGAAGGTGCGCCGCCCGCGCACCCAGTTGCCGCTGCTGCGCCTGGTGGACCCCAGCGACCGCTTCGGCGCGCTGCTGGCCAGCGTGGCCGCGCTGGCACCGGTGCGCTGCGCCGTGGTCCATCCCTGCGACGTGGAGTCACTCAAGGGCGCGCTGGACGCGGCCCGCCACAAGCTGATCGTGCCGGTACTGATCGCGCCGCTGGCCCGCCTGCAGGCAGTGGCCGACGAGGCGCATGCATCGCTGGAAGGCATCGAGATCGTCGACGTCGCCCACAGCCACGCGGCAGCCGAGAAGGCGGCCGCCATGGCCGCCGCCGGCCAGGTCGAAATGCTGATGAAAGGCAGCCTGCACACGGACGAAATGATGCAGGCCGTGCTGGCGCAGCCGGCGCTGCACACCAAGCGGCGCCTGTCGCACGTGTTCCGGCTGGAAGTGCCGCTGTACGACAAGGTGCTGCTGATCTCCGACGCCGCCCTCAACATCCAGCCCACGCTGATGGAAAAGGCCGACATCGTCCAGAACGCGATCGACCTGGCGCACGCGCTGGGCACGCCCGAACCCAAGGTCGCCATTTTGTCGGCGGTGGAAACGGTCACCCCGAAAATCGCCTCCACGCTGGACGCGGCCGCCCTGTGCAAGATGGCCGAGCGGCGCCAGATCACGGGCGGCGTGCTCGATGGTCCGCTCGCCTTCGACAACGCCATTTCGCCGCAGGCGGCCCGCATCAAGGGCATCACTTCGTCCGTGGCCGGTCACGCCGACATCCTGATCGCGCCCGACCTGGAAGCCGGCAACATGCTGGCCAAGCAGCTCGAATACCTGGCCGGCGCCGCCACCTGCGGCGTGGTGCTGGGCGCCGCGCTGCCGATCGCCCTCACCAGCCGGGCCGACGCGGCCGACGCCCGCGTGGCCTCGGCCGCGCTGGCGCTGCTGCTGGCCCACCGCTACCGCAAGGAACGCCCATGAACAACGGACAGCAAGCCATCATCGCCGTCAACGTCGGCTCCTCCTCGATCAAGTTCGCGCTCTACCCGTGCCGCGCGGGCGTGACGGGCCCCGCCCTGCTGACGGGCACCATCGCCGGACTGGAACCGGACGGCCAGCCCTGCGTGGCCTTCAGCACGGACGACGGCGTCAAGCTGAATGAAGCGCTGGCGCCCGGCGCCGGCGACAGCTTCGAGCGCGCGCTCGACGCCATGCGCGCCCTGCTGGCGCGCTACGCCGCGCCGGCCCGGCTGGTGGCGGTGGCGCACCGCATCGTCCACGGCGGCGCGCGCTATGCCGCCTCCGTCGTGCTGGACGACGCGGCGCTGGCCTACCTGCGCACGCTGGAACCGCTGGCGCCCCTGCACCAGCCGCATAACCTGGAGGGCGTGGACCTGTTCCGGCGCGCCTTCCCCGAGCTGCCGCAGGTGGGCTGCTTCGACACTTCCTTCCACACCACGATGGACGCACTGGAACAGCACTTCGCCCTGCCGCAAGCCATGCACCGGGACGGCATCCGCCGCTACGGCTTCCATGGCCTGTCGTACCGCTACCTGGCGGCGCGGCTGGCCGAGCGCAGTGGCCGCAGCGGGCGCAAGGTGCTGATGGCCCACCTGGGCAACGGCGCCAGCGTGTGCGCCATGCGCAGCGGCGTGAGCGTGGCCACCAGCATGGGCTTTTCCGCGCTGGACGGGCTGATGATGGGCAGCCGCTGCGGCGCACTCGATCCCGGCGTGCTGCTGCACCTGATGCGCCAGGGCTGGGACGCGGACCGCATCGAAACGCTGCTGTACCGCCAGTCCGGGCTGCTGGGCGTGTCGGGCCTGTCGGCCGACATGCGTACGCTGCGCGCCAGCGAGCAGCCCGAAGCCCGCTTCGCCATCGACCTGTTCACCCACCGGCTGGTGCGCGAATGCGGCGCGCTGAGCGCCTGCCTGGGCGGCTTGGACCTGCTGGCCTTCACGGGCGGCATCGGCGAGCACGACGCGGCGCTGCGGCTGGCCGCGTGCGAGCAGCTGCTGTACCTGGGCGTGCGCATCGACCCGTCCCGCAACGCGGCGGCCGACGGCAGCCAGATCATGGCCATCCAGGCCGCCGACAGCAGCGTGGAAATCTGGGTCGTGCCCACCGACGAGGGGCGTGTGGCAGCCGGCGATGCGGCGGCGTTGCTGGCCTAAGAGAAGAAGCGCAAGCGGGGTCAGTTCCGGCAAATGGACATTACGTGCATCAATTTGTCCATTTGCCGGAACTGAGCCCACGTGTGCGGCAATGCATGTGGTGGGGTATGGGCGATCAGGCCCCTCCGGCAACGTGTCTCGTTCGCCTGTCTCGTTCTGTCTCGTTTTGTCTGGTTTTGCCTCGACGCGATTTTCCTTTCTGAAAAAGACAAAACGAGACAAAACCAGACAAAACGCGCAGGCGAAACGAGACACGTTGCCGGAGGCAGTCTGCCGGCCTTACCACCCGCAGCCTGGCCACAGGTTAGCAGGTCGGAGTTGGCGTTGGCGCTACCTCATGAACCGCAGGCCGGTTCCCCAGCCGCCGCCC
>NZ_JBYSZG010000099.1:0-3319 GCF_058786935.1 Rugamonas sp. FW305-51 | reverse complement strand
CAGGCCACTTCTTGCGAAGCGTCCTATTTCATTACTTCTTGTGAACATTTGATATTTTAAGTATCACGGAGACTAGCCCCGTGTGCACTTCCATCAAACGTCCACACTTATCGACTGTGAATTGTTAAAGAACTTATTCGGTACTGCTTGCGGCGTTGTTGACAAAGCGTTTTGTTTGTCAGCCGCGAAGAAGAAAGAGTATGAACCGTTTACATCGTTTCGTCAACCCCTTCTTTTTACTACCAGATCGTTTCCGACCTGCCTCGCTTACTCTGCATTTGCATTTGCATGCACCGTTTCGCGAGGAGCCGAACTATAGCAAACGCCAGCATGATCTGGCAAGGCATTTTTTGCAGTGCACAACTGCTACAATCCCGCCCTTTTGCCGTACATGGCAAGCAGAACAAGGAACATGGCCATGGAAAATGCCAACGTCAACACCGCCAAGCGCGGCACATTCAGCTCCAGCTTCGGCGTTCTCGCCGCCACTCTGGGTTCGGCAGTCGGCCTGGGCAATATCTGGAAGTTCCCTTACCTGACCGGGGCCAACGGCGGAGCCGGCTTCCTGCTGATCTATCTGCTGGCCACGCTGGTGATCGGCTTGCCGGTCATGATGGCCGAACTCGCGGTCGGGCGCCAAGCCAGGTCCAATCCCATTACAGCTCTTCAAAAACTGGCGCCCAAGGGCCAGCCCTGGTGGCTGATCGGCGCGGCCGGCATGCTCGCCGCCTTTTTGATCCTGTCGTTCTATTCGGAAGTGGTCGCCTGGGTGTTTGCCTATGTATTCAAGGCGATCGGCGGCTCCATACTGAGCAGCGACCGTCACGTGACCGAGGCGGCGTTTAATAAGCTGATCGGCGACCCATGGCAGTCGCTGCTATGGCAATGGGGCGTACTGATCTTCATCGGCGGCATTTTGCTGATGGGCGTTACCAAGGGGATCGAAGCGCTGGCCAAGAAGCTGATGCCGCTGCTGTTCCTGCTGTTGTTGATACTGTGCGCGGTCAGCCTGTCCCTGGACAAGGCCAGCGAAGGACTGGCCTTCCTGTTTACGCCGGACTTCAGCAAGATCACCGCATCCGCCATCCTGACGGCCATGGGCCTGGCCTTCTTCAAGCTGTCGCTCGGCATGGGCGCGATGCTGACTTATGGCAGCTACTTCCGCGACGATCAGAACATCCCGATGACGACCGTGCGTGTCATGGCCGCCGACCTGTGCGTGTCCATGCTGGCGGGTATGGCCATCTTCCCTGCCGTCTTCACTTTCGGCTTCGCCCCTGCAGCCGGCCCGGCACTTGTATTCATCACGATCCCTGCCGTGTTCTCCCAGATCCCGATGGGACAGTTGCTGATGATCGCCTTCTTTGTACTGGCCGCCATCGCCGCCACTGGCGCCATGCTGTCGCTCACCGAAGTACCTGTCGTCATCCTCCACGAACGCCTGAACATTCCCCGCCGTCGCGCCACCCTGCTCACCATCCTCAGCCTGGCCGTGCTTGGCTCCACCTGTGCGCTGACGAATAACCTGCTGGCCAACTTCAAACTGTTCGGCCTGAACATGTTCGACCTTTACGACTTCATCTCGTCGAACGTCATCCTGCCGGCCGGCGGGATCTTGCTTGCCGTGTTCGTCGGCTGGGTCTGGGGCAAGGAAAAATTCACCGCTGTGCTGTCCAACCAGGGGACGCTGGCGAATCCAACCGTCACGCGCGCGGCGTTTTTCCTGCTCCGCTATGTCTCTCCGGTGCTGACCCTGCTGGTCATGCTCAAAGGGTTGAACCTACTTTAAGAAAAGGAAGAAAAGCCAACGAAAGCCGCTTCCGGAGGCGTGTTTTTTTACAATCCGGAACGCACTATGCCTATACTTGGGACGATTCGACTTTCCTCAGGGCGCTCGATGGACCAAAGTGCTTTCCCCCAAGTCCCCATGCCGACAATTCTGATTGTCGACGACTCATTGTCCTACTTAGGTGCGCTGCTGGACCGGCTCGAACGGCATGGCTTCCTGGTCGTGCTGGCCCAAACGGCCACCGAAGGCTTGATGCGCGCGGAGTTTGCCGAGCCCGACCTTATCCTGCTCGATGTAGTGATGCCCGGCATAGATGGCTTCGAAGCTTGCCGGCGCCTGAAGGCTGGCAAGGCCACCAAGGACATCCCCGTCATTTTCATGACCGGCCTGACCGATCCCAAACAAAAAGTGACGGGATTTGACGCCGGCGGTGTCGACTACATCACCAAGCCATTCCAGATCGAAGAAGTCCTTGCCCGCATCAACACGCATCTGGCCCTGCGCAAAGCCAACCGGGAATTGCAGGATATGATTGCGACCCTGGCCAAGGCGAGGGAAGATCTCGTGCGCAATGAAAAGCTGGCCGGGCTGGGCGCCATGGTGGCCGGCATCGCACATGAGCTGAATACGCCCATTGGCAACAGCCTGATGGCGGCCAGTACATTTGAAATCCAAACCGGCGAAATCACGCACGGGTTGGCCGAAAACGGCAGCCTAAAACGCTCCGAGTTCGAGAGCTACATCGAAAATGCGCGTCTTACCGTCGACATCCTGTCCCGCAACCTGCATCGCGCGGCCGATATCGTTACCAATTTCAAGCAGGTCGCCGTCGACCAGACCAGCTCCCAGCGGCGCAGCTTCTTGCTGGCCGAAGTAGTCGCTGGCAATATCTTGACGCTGCAACCGACAATCAAGCGCACGCCATTCCTTATTCAGCAAGACATTGCGGAATCCTTGATGATGGACAGCTACCCCGGGCCGTTGGGCCAGGTGGTCAACAACCTGATTAACAATGCGATCCTGCATGGCTACGATGGCTGCAGTGAAGGCGCGATCACCGTGAGCGCCAGACTGTCGTCATTCGGATGGGTAACGCTGACGGTCGAGGACCAGGGCGTCGGTATTAAACCGGCCGATTTGCATCGCATTTTTGACCCGTTCTTCACGACCAAGCTAGGCATAGGCGGCTCCGGCCTGGGGCTGAACATCGTCCACAACATCGTGACGGAAATCCTGGGCGGAACCATCGAGGTGAGCAGTGAGCCGGGCCGCGGCACCAGGTTCACGCTCAAATTACCGATGCTGGCGCCAACCAAACAGCCTGGTTGCTGAAAACAATCTCGCGATAAACAGTCGGGGAATATCGTCTCACGCCGAATGCCGGGACGAAAAAAAACCCCCGACTGCACTGAGCGCGATCTTGAGCGCGTTCAGGCTGACGGGGGTTTTTTAGTATAACTAGCCTGACGATAACCTACTTTCACACTGGTTGCAGCACTATCATCGGCGCAGAGTTGTTTCACGGTCCTG
>NZ_JBYSZG010000098.1:0-3515 GCF_058786935.1 Rugamonas sp. FW305-51 | reverse complement strand
GGATATCTAGGGAATTTTGTAATTATAGAAAGACAAAAAAGAGACATATTTCTTGCTCTTGCGGAAAGGGTAAGTTTGCGCAGTATCGAATAATGCACGCAAAACCACAGAACACCCAACAATTATTGCTACTGTGTTGTTAAATTACATCCTGATGACATGCGCCGCGTTGACAGTGTTTGTAGCGCCATGTTCTCATCGTCGATCAGTTAAGTAGACATGTTGGTCCAAACACCTACTTAATATTTGCCCGAAAGGGCAAACTGGTGAATAAATCGGGAAAATTTTGGACCTGGCCTTGCTTGAAGAGTACGACCCTAGTGCAATCAAAAGATGCCTAAGTTCGTTTAATTCATGCTTAAAAAAGAAGCAGCAATTAGTCGACGCATCAACTTACCAACCGGCGCGCCGCTTAATAAAATTCAAATTCAAGGATAGCAATGATTAAAGAAACTGTACTGTCGCGCTCACTGCGCCTGATGTTCTCGGGCGGTGTAGCTGTAGGTTTCGGTTTGCTGGCTCAGCCTGTGCTGGCACAGCAAACGACTACTGACTCAACCGTACAACGCGTGGAAATCACGGGCTCGTCGATCAAACGGATCGCCAAGGAAGGTGCACTGCCTGTGCAGGTGTTGAGCCAGGACGACATCAAGAAAAGTGGCGCCGCGTCGGCGTCCGACCTGATCCAGATGCTGCCGTCGATGCAAGGCTTCGTGCCATCGTCGAGTTCCGTCAACGGCGGCGGCGGCGGCGCCACCACGGCTGCGCTGCACTCGCTGCCATCGAAATACACCCTGGTGCTGCTGGACGGCCAGCGCATGGCGCCGGTCGCGGTCGGCTCGGGCCAGGGCGGCGGCTATGCCGTCAACATCGAATCGATCCCGCTGGAAGCGGTTGAGCGCGTCGAAATCCTGGGCGACGGCGCTTCCGCGCTGTACGGCTCGGACGCCATCGCCGGCGTGGTCAACTTCATCCTGAAGAAAAACAATACCAAGGGCGAAGCCTACGCCACCATCAGCCAGCCCAAGAAATCGGGCGGCCGTTCCTCGAACGTCGGCATCACCAAGGGCTGGGGCGACCTGGACACCGACAAGTTCAACGTCCTGTTCTCGTACAGCCACGACGAACAGCAGCGCGTGACCGCGCTGCAGCGCGATTTCTCGGCCAAGGGCGCGTTCTTCAAGTTCAGCAACGGCGGCAAGGAATACTTCTTTGACCAGCGCACCGGCAACACCGAGCCGGCCAACCTGACCTTCAACGTGCGTCCCAAGGGCTCGGCCGCCGACGTGGCGACCCATGGCGTGGCAATCAACCCGTTCCTGGCCGCTAACGGCAACTGCGGCAGCGCGCTGGCTGGCGCCTCCGGTAGCCAGTGCCGCTTCAACTACGCTTCCACCGTGGAAGACATTCCCGGCAACAAGCGCGACAGTGGCCTGCTGAAAGGCACCCTGCAACTGAACGACGACACCAAGCTGTGGGGCGAGCTGGTCCTGTCGAGCTTCTCGATGACCGCCCAGTTCGCGCCGTCGGCGCAGCCGATGGGCGTGAACTCGACCAGCCGCTTCCCTGGCCTGTACGCCAAATACGTGCAGCCTTACCTGGATGCGAACGGCCTGGAAAACCCAACCCAGAAAGCCACCCTGGGCTACCGTTCCGTGCTGATCGGCGGCCGTACCGACGAATTCGTGACCGATGCGCGTCACTTCGCGGCCGGTATCGACGGCGCGGCTGCGGGCTGGAACTACACGGCCAGCCTGATCCTGTCGAGCAGCAAGATCAAGGACAACGCCGCCGGCGGTTATTCCGACTTCACCAAGCTGTCGAACCTGGTCGCTTCGGGCGCCTACGACCCCGTGATGGGCACCGGCTCGCAGCTGCTGAACGGCGCACTGCTGAACGGCACCAACTTCTCGACCACCGACTCCAAGCTGAACACGATCCATGCTGGCGCCCAGCATGACCTGTTCGAACTGGGTGGCGGCACCTCGATCGTTTCGCTCGGCGGTGACTACTCGAAGACCCACTACCAGACCGCTTACAGCCCGCTGATCCTGTCGCAGTCCGGCTTCTCGACCCAGCCAGCGTCCGACGACTACCCAGTCGGCGGTAACTACGGCCAGGTACCGTTCGACGCCAGCCGCAACAACTGGGGTGCGTATACCGAGATCCTGCTGCCGGTCACCAAGACCCTGGAAGCGACCGTTTCCGGCCGTTACGACAGCTACGGCAAGACCCACAGCAACTACATCTTCGCTACCGTGCCTGATGCCAACGGCATCCAGCAGCAAATGGCTAGCGGCGATCTGGGCAACACCAGCAGCGCCGGTACCTACAAGATCAGCGCCCGTTGGACGCCGGTCGATACCGTGCTGGTACGCGCAGCATACGGCACCGGTTTCAAGGCGCCTAACATCAACGATATCGCCGGTGCCAACACCTTCGGTGGCAGCACCTCGGGCAGCTACGCTTGCCCATTCCCTGGTTCGACCGGTTGCCTGGTGGGCAATGCCCAGTACGACCTGCTGAGCGGCCCTAACGGCGCCAGCGGTTCGGCCGGCCTGCAGCCTGAGAAGTCCAAGCAGTGGACCTTCGGCGGCCGTATCGAACCTGCGAAGGGTCTGTCGCTGGGCCTGGACATGTGGAACGTCCAGATCCGCAACCAGGTGCTGTCCGCCGGTACGCCTGAGCAAGTTGGCTTCGCCAACCCACAACAGTACAAGTACCTGTTCACCAACCCGTACCCGGATCCAGCCGGCTACACCACCATCGCTTACCTGCTGGCGCCGATCAATGGCGGTGTGGCTAACTACCGCGGTGTGGACTGGGACTTCAGCTACCGTGCCAAGTCGTCGTTCGGCGACGTGCGTGCGGCCTGGAACGGTACCTACATGATCAAGCAGAACTACACCACCGAAGCTGGTGGCACGGTGAACTCCGATCTGGGCACCTTCGGTCCTGACAATGCTGTCGTGTTCCGCGTGCAGACCAATCTGTCGCTGAGCCTGACCAACGGCAAGATGACCAACACCCTGACCGCGCACTACAAGTCGGGCTACCACGACCAGGCTTACCCAGAAGACACCTCGATCTACGCCGTCAAAGCCGACGGTACGAAAGGCGCTTCCGTGGCCTTCGGTGGTCTGTGGACGCCTTCGTACACCACCTTCGACTGGCAAGGCAAGTACGACTTCGGCAAGTTCGGCCTGACCGGCGGTATCAAGAACCTGTTCGATCGTAATCCACCACTGACCCTGCAGAATGCAGGCGGCGGTAACCAGCTGGGCTACGACGGTCGTTACGCTGACCCGATCGGCCGTTCGTTCTACCTGAGCGGCAACGTCAAGTTCTAATGCCGTAAGGCGCTGGAATTGCAAAAATCCCCGGGCTTGCCCGGGGATTTTTTTTGCCCGGTCACTAATCAGTGGTGCTGCCCGTGCACCGCTGCCGCGCCCGGGGAAGGGCTGGTGCGCCGGTCTGCCACGCCACGCCGTGCCATGCCATGCATGGCGGGCGGG
>NZ_JBYSZG010000097.1:0-3845 GCF_058786935.1 Rugamonas sp. FW305-51 | reverse complement strand
GTGCCGGGGGCGGGCGCGGTGCCGCCGGGGCCGGTGGCCGTCAGCGGCGCCGTGGCCGTGCCGGGTGGCTGGTTGGACAGGGCGCCCGGGATGCCGCCCGGGTTGGCGTTGGCGTTGCCGCCAGACTCGCTGGTCTGCTGGCTGCGGATGGCCGAGGCGGCCGGCGGCGAATTCGGTTTGTAGGTTTCGGCCGCCTGTTCGACCTGGGAAAAGTCCACGTCGGCCGTCGCTTCGGCCCGCACATTGCCCGTGCCCACGATGGGGATGATGATCGATTCGACTTGCTTGATGACGGAATTCTGCAGCTCTTTCACATACTTGAGCTGGCTTTCATCGAGGTTCTTGTTCAGGCCCGCATTGCCGTTCTTGTTCAGGTCGGAAATGAGGTTGCCGGCCTGGTCCACCACCGTCACGTTGGCCGGCAGCAGTTCGGGCACACTGGAGGCCACCAGGTGCACGATGGCGCTGGTCTGCTGGGGATCGAGCACGCGGTTCGGGTGCAGGTTGAGCAGCACCGAGGCGGTGGGCTTTTGCTGGTCGCGCACGAACACGGACGGCTTGGGCAGGGCCAGGTGCACGCGCGCCGATTCGACGGCCGCCAGCGACTGGATGGAGCGGGCCAGTTCGCCTTCCAGCGCGCGCTGGTAGTTGACCTGTTCCAGGAACTGGGATACGCCCAGCTTCTGGTTCTCCATCAGCTCGAAGCCGACGTTGCCACCCTTGGGCAAGCCCTGGGCCGCCAGCTTGAGGCGGATGTCGTGCACCTGTTCGGTGGGCACCAGGATGGCGGTACCGCCCTCGGAAAACTTGTGCTTGACGTTCAGTTTGTCCAGTTCGGCCGTGATGGCGCCGCCGTCGCGGTCGCTGAAGTTGGAGAACAGCACGCCGTACTCGGGCGGCTTGTTCCACAGCCACAGGGCCAGGATCACGGCCAGCACGCCGGCGGCCGCGCCCCCGCGCAGGAAATTCCTGCCCATCGGCGTCTGGATGAAGGGCAGCTTCGCCGCCGCCTCGTCGGGCGCGCCCGCTTGCTCTGCTGCGTCGATGTCGCGTTCTTCGGCTACGGCCATGGTGGGGATGATTTCATAAGTGTCGCTATCCAATCCCATCATGGGAGTGGGCCTGATACGGATTATCGCCGGGCGCCGGGCATTTCAAACGGTCAAACAGAGCCCCGTTTGCCCTCCTGCTCGGGCCTGCCGCTGGCGCCGGGACTGCTATTCTGGCAGCCTGACAGTAGCTATTGTAACGTGGCGCTGTCTCCCTGGCCGCCGGAAGTTGTTCCGCGGCAGCAACAAAACGGAGTCAAGATGAGAACAGGTGGTATAGACGGCAGCCAGATCCAGGCCATGATCGCGCAGCTCAAGGCCCACGCGACGCGGCCCCAGGCCACGCCGCCCGTGGTGCAGACGGAAACCCCGGCGGCCAAGGTCAACTTCGCCGATGCGCTGAAAAACTCGCTGGACGCGGTCAACGCCAGCCAGGTCAAGGCCGAGACCCAGGGCAAGAGCTTCGCCATGGGCGACGACAGCGTCAGTCTGTCGGACGTGATGATCTCGATGCAGAAGGCCAGCATCAACTTCCAGGCCACCATGCAGGTGCGCAACAAGCTGGTATCGGCCTATCACGACATCATGAACATGCAAGTGTAATCAAATGATAATGGCAGGCGGGCCCGGCGCGGCCCGCCTGTTCAACCGAGGCCGGCGATGCGGGCGTTGCGCTCGCGTTCGAGCTTGGTGATGTAGCGCTGCACCTGGGCCAGCATGGGCCGGGGAATGTCGATGAACTGGCAACCGAGGCGCCGGTTCGATTTGTTGTTGAGCAAGGTCATGTCGAGCGAATTGCGGATCTGCAAGGTCGTGACGATGGCGCCCACGTCCGGCAAATCGATGCGGCAGTCGGCGTAGTTGCGGCCGATGGTATCGCCCAGCAACAGCTTGTTGTCGAGGATGGCGATGCCGCCGCAGCTGATGTCGGCCAGCGGGAACGGGTGGTTGCCCCCGCCCAGCTCGGCCGGCAGGGGGATGGCCACCCGCACCGGGTTGCTGACGGGCGTCGTCATGCGGTAGTACTCGCGCCGCTGCAGCCGGATCAGCGTGGCCGGCAGCGCCATGCGCAACGCCGGATTGCCCCGGTACAAGCACTTTTCCACCTTGTCCGATGAAAACAGGATGCGGATCTTGTCCAGCGTGGTCTCGAAATGGACGGCCGCGGCGCCCACGATGCGCTGGTTTTGCTCGCGGTCGATCGAGCAGTCGAGGATGACGGCGTTATTGTCGGGCTGCACTTCCAGGATGGAGGTGACGCACACGTCGGCCTCGCCCTGCACCAGCATGCGGATCAGCTGGTTCTTCTCGCCGATGCTGCGCAGCAGGGCGATGATCTCCCTGCGCGATTCGACCTCGAAGTCATGCCAGTTTTCCAAGTCTGCTTCCTGTCGTAATGAATGCATCGCGTCCGTATCGGGGTCTAGGGTTCGGTAAGCGGCAGGCTGGGATCGGGCGGCGCGGGAAGCGGCGCGCCAGACTTTTGCGCTGATTCAATATGATATAGCCAGGCCAGCAGTTCCGCAATCGTACGATACAGGGTGGGCGGAATCTGTTTGTCGAGGTCGATTTCCATCAGCAGCGACACCAGTTCCTTCGATTCGTGCACGAACACGTCGTGCTCCTGGGCCACGGCGATGATCTGCTCGGCCACCAGGCCGCGGCCCTTGGCCACCACCTTGGGCGCGGCCGCGCCCGTCTGATAGGCCAGCGCCACGGCGCTTTGCAGGGGGCGGCGCGGGGCGTCACGGTTCATCGCCGGCTCCCGTGTCGACGGCAATGGTGAGCGAGGACAGCGGCGATCCGGCCGCCGCCATGGCCTGTTCCAGCAGGCCGGCGTAGGCCCGCAGCGTGACGGCCGACTGGTCGCTGCCGGTCTGTACCTGGATCTGCACCTGGTCGCCGGCCACGGTGACGGTGGCGGCCACCTTGCCCAGCAGCGGAAAGCGGAACCGCACGCCGCTGCGCCACACTGGTTCCGGCTGGCCGTCGGCGCCGTCGCGTCCGTCCTGGCCTTGCCGGCCGTCGCCGTCGCGCTGCTCGCGCCGCACTTCCCACTGCATGGGCTGGCCCGGCCACGCCTCGCCCTGCCATTGGACGCGGGCTTGCTCGTGGGCGTGCAACTGCTGGTTGATGAGCAGGGCCGCCGACAGGTCGGGGCCGGCCTGGGCCCGGGCGGCGCCGTCGGCGGCGGCCTGCTGCTGGCGCTGCATCTGCGGTTCCTGCATCAGCTCGGGCAGGCTGCGCTCGCCCTTGACCCAGTCGGCCACGTGCGATTCGTAGAACAGGCCGCTGTGGCCTATGGTGGTCTGCAAGCGCTGGGCCAGCTGTTCCGGCTCGGGCGGGGCGCCGGCCGCCACCAGCGCCGTCTTGCCCGTCAAGACCACGGGCGCGCCGGCCGGCGTGCCGGGGGCGGCCGTCAGCACGGCCGTCAGTACGCGGGCGGCGGCGCTCAGTGTGGGCGGCGGGGTGGTGGCGTCGAGCGCCGGCAGGGCGCTGGCCGGGATCAGAGGCGCCCTGGCCAGCAAGGCGGCGCCGGCGCTGGCCGGACGGGCTTCCCCGGCCGGCACGGCGGCGGCACCGGCCTGCTGGGTGGCCTGCAGCTCGGTGGCGGATTGGGCCCCGGCATTGGCGCCCGCCAGATTGGCCTGGGCCCCGGCGCCTGGTGCGGCGCCGGGCGCGAGGTTGGCCGCGCCCGGCAAGCGGGCGGCGGCCGTGGCGGCCGGATCGGGCAGGGTGGGGTGGTAGAGCTGGGCTTCGCCGTCGGCGCCGGACGGCGCCGCGTCGGAATAGACG
>NZ_JBYSZG010000096.1:0-4108 GCF_058786935.1 Rugamonas sp. FW305-51 | reverse complement strand
CCGCCCCCGCCGCCGCCGAAACCGCCGCCGCCGAAGCCGCCAAACGGACCGCCCGAGCGCCGCCCCGGCATGCCACGCAGGCCGCCCAGCAGCGTCGACAGCAGCGCGGCCACGCCCACGAACAGGGCCGCCGGCAAGGTCGCCAGCACGGCCCAGGCCAGCCAGCCGCACACGCCGGCGGCCACCAGCGCGCCCGGCATGCGCCCCAGCAGGGCGCGCAGCACGCTGCCGATGGCCAGCGCCGCCAGCAACAGGCCGGGCAGGTAAAGCGAGCCGTCCGGCACCGCGTCGCCACGCGCCTGCGGCGGCGCCGGCAATGGTTCGCCGTCTACCACGGCCATCATGGCGTTGGTGCCGGCCACCAGCCCGCCGTAGAAATCACCCTGGCGGAAATAGGGGGTGATGATGTCGCTCACGATGCGCTTGCTGACGGCGTCGTTGAGCGCACCTTCGAGGCCGTAGCCCACTTCGATGCGCAGCGTGCGGTCGTCCTTGGCCACCAGCAGCAGGGCGCCGTCGTCGATCTTCTTGCGGCCCAGTTTTGCCTGCTCGGCCGCCATCAGCGCGTATTGCTCGATGCTGTCGGGCGCCGTGCTGCCGACCAGCAGCACGGCAATCTGGCTCCCCTTGCGCGTTTCAAAATCGCGCAAGGCCGTTTCCAGGCTGGCCGTCTGCTGGGCGCTCAGCGTGCCCGTGAGGTCCGTCACGCGCGCCGTCAGGGCCGGGACGGACGCGGCGCTGGCGGCGCCGATGGCCAGCACGGCCAGCCAGCACAGCACGCGCCGCAGCCAGCTCATTTGGTCGCCTCGGGCGTGGACGCGGCCGCCGGTCCGAACTGCACGCGCGGCGGGGTGGCGATGGTGGCCGCGTTGTCGACCGTGAAGTTGGGTTTGACTTCGAACGAGAACATCTTCGCCGTCAGGTTGGTGGGGAAGGAGCGCACCGTTGTGTTGTAGCTCTGGACGGCCGCGATGTAGCGGTTGCGGGCCACGGTGATGCGGTTTTCCGTTCCTTCCAGCTGGGCTTGCAGGTCGCGGAAGTTGGCGTCGGCCTTGAGCTGGGGGTAGTTCTCCGACACGGCCAGCAGCCGGGTCAGGGCGCCATGCAATTCGTTCTGGGCGCGCTGGAAGCGGGCCAGCGCTTCCGGGTCGTTGAGCGTGGCGGCACTGGCCTGCACCGAACCGACCTGGGCGCGGGCCTGGGTGACGGCCGTCAGCACTTCTTTCTCATGGCTGGCATAGCCCTGCACCGTGCTGACCAGGTTGGGTATCAGGTCGGCCCGGCGCTGGTACTGGTTGAGCACTTCGGACCAGGCGGCCTTGATCTGTTCGTCTTGCGTCTGCAGCGCGTTATAGCCGCAGCCGCCCAGCGTGGCCAGCAGCATCAGCATGGCAAGGTGTTTCAGCAGCTTCATGTCGCGTCCTCTCAGCAGTGGATGGGCGGGGATGCCCTCATGTCGCACTATGGTCGTCTGAACAATGAAAATCCTTGATTTGCATCAAAACCATCCCATAAGCCCGTGTAATCGGACGCGGCAGGGCCGATAAAGGCCGCCCGGGGTATTTGATCAGGTCGATTGACTTGGATCACACTACCCGCGTGATTAAAATCGGGGCGCACGCTACTGTGAGTCCATCGGCGCAGGCTTGCGCGGTTTTTTCGTGAAGGAGCGTATCATGCAGCTCAAATATCGCCCCCTGGTCCAGTCGTTCATGGCTGTGCTGCTGGCCGCCGGTTTCGTTCCGCTCTGTGCCAGCCATGGAGAATGCAAATGAGCAAGCCACAAGATACCCAACCGGCGCTGCAGCTGATCGCTCCTTCCTCGCTGGAACTGGATGCCGACATCGCACCATTGAGCAGCGCGCTGATGGAAGTGTTGCGCAAGCGCCGCTCCGTCCGCGAATTCAGTCCGCGAGAGTTGTCGATCTACAAGTTGTCGCGGCTGCTGTGGGCGGCCTTCGGCATCAACCGGGAAGAGGAGGGCCACCGTACGGCGCCCTCGGCCAAGGATGCCCAGGAAATCGACATCTACGTCGCCCTGGCCAGTGGCCTTTACCGCTTCGATCCGCACCATCTGCTGTTGCAGCCCGTGCTGGCCGATGACATCCGGGCCGACACCGGCTGGCAGGATTTCGTCGGCGGCGCACCCGTCAACCTGATCTACGTGGCCGACCTGGAGCGCATGAGCGGCGCCTCACGCGTGGAGCAGAAGTTCTACGCGGCGCTCGATACGGGCTACATCAGCCAGAACGTCTACCTGTTCTGCGCGGCCGAAGGCCTGGCCACCGTGGCGCGGGGCTGGGTGGACCGGCCGGCGCTGGCGCAGCGGATGGGGCTGGGTCCCCATCAGCGCATCGTGCTGGCCCAGACGGTCGGTTATCCGCGCGCATGATGGCCGCACTGCTGGCCGCGCCGGGCATGAACGAAAAGGACGCGCGATGAACGACCGTTCCGACCAGGCCCAGCAGGCGATGCTGGTGCAGCGGCTGGCGGCCGCCCTGTCGGCGCAGGGGCAGCCGTGCCGGCAGTTCGAGACCCACATCTCCTGGGTACTCGTCACCCCGGAGTATGCCTACAAGATCAAGAAGGCGCTCAAGTTCGACGTGCTCGATTACAGCACCCTGTACGCGCGGCGCCGGCTGTGCGAGGAAGAAGTGCGCCTGAACCGGCGCCTGGCCCCTGAACTCTATCTCGACATGGTGCCCGTGACCGGCAGTTATGCCGAACCCGCGCTGGGCGGCGATGGTGCCCGCATCGAATACACGGTGCGCATGCACGCCTTCCCGCAGGAGGCGCTGTGGACGGCGCGGCTGGAGCACGGTCAACTGACAGTGGCCGAGGTGGAAGCATTGGCCGACAAGCTGGCCGCCTTCCACCGCCACGCCGCCGTGGCGCCGGCCGGCACGCCATGGGGCAGCGTGCGCGCCGTGGACAAGGGCGCGCGCCAGGACCTGGCGACGGTGGAAGCGCAGGCCGGTTCTGCCGAAATGCGTTCCCAGGCCCACCTGCTGACGGTCTGGTTGTCGACCCAGGATCGGGTGCTGGACCTGGTCGGCCAGCGCAAGGCCCAGGGCTTTGTGCGCGAATGCCATGGCGACCTCCATTGCGCCAACATCCTTACGCTGGCCGGCAAGGTGGAGGTGTTCGACTGCATCGAATTCAACGACGATCTGCGCTGGATCGACGTGATCAACGACCTGGCCTTTGCCGTGATGGACTTGCGTTTCCACGGCCAGCCCGGCCTGGCCGCCATCCTGCTGGAACGCTATCTGGAAGCGAGCGGCGACTATTCCGGCCTGGCCGTGCTGGGCTACTACCTGACCATGCGCGCCGTGGTGCGGGCCAAGGTCTGCCTGTTGCGGGCCAATGCCCTGTCCGGGCCGGCCGAGGGCGAACATGCGCAACTGGCGCGCCGCTACCTGGCCTTTGCTGCCGCCTCGGTCCAGCCGGCCAGGCCGCCGCTGGTGATCGCGCATGGCTATTCGGGCAGCGGCAAGACCTATTTTTCGGGCCGGCTGGCGCGCGCCATCGAAGGCATCCGCATCCGCTCGGACGTCGAGCGCAAGCGCTTGCATGGGCTGGCGCCCAGCGCCCGCATGGCGGCGCCGGCCGGCGCCGGTATCTATACGGAAGACAGCACCCGCGCCACCTACGCCCGGCTGCTGGAACTGGCCCGCTATGGCTTGCGGGCCGGCTTGCCCGTGGTGGTGGATGCCTCCTTCCTGCAGCGCTGGCAACGCGAACCGTTCGAGCGCATCGCCCGCGAGCGGGGGGCGGAATTCCGCATCCTGCATCTGCGGGCCGGCGCGCGCACCCTGCGCGCGCGCCTGGCGCAGCGCGTGCGCGAAGGGCGCGACGCGTCCGACGCGGGGCCGGAACTGCTGGCGCGGCAGGCCGCCATCAGCGACACCCTCAGCGCGCGCGAGCGGCGTCAAACCTGCGTGATCAATACGGAGTCGGCCGATGCGGAAGGTACATTGGCGACGCTGGCCGCCGCCTTGCGGGCGGACGCTGTTGGCGACCGGTAGCGCCCGCGCGGGGCGGACACCCGGCGCGCCCGGCGCCCATGGTCGCGCCGGCGTGCTTGCCGGCTTGACCGGGGCAGGGC
>NZ_JBYSZG010000095.1:0-4730 GCF_058786935.1 Rugamonas sp. FW305-51 | reverse complement strand
GACAAAGCGTTTTGTTTGTCAGCCGCGAAGAAGAAAGAGTATGAAGCGTTTAGACCGTTTCGTCAACCCCTTCTTTTGCTGCCAGATCGTTTCCGACCTGCCCCGCTCACTCTGCATTTGCACGCACCGTTTTGCGGGGAGGCGAACTATAGCAAAGGGCGGGACAGCTGGCAAGGCCGTCAGCGTAAAATAGCGCTTTCACCGAACCGCAAGCCTGTCATGACCATCCTGCTCACCACCCTCAACGCCCGCTACACCCACGCCTCGCTGGGTCTGCGCTATCTGTTAGCCAATATGGGGCCGCTGCAGGAGCGGACGAAATTGCAGGAATTCGTCATCGGCGCCAAGACCACCGAGATCGTCGAACGCATCCTGGCGCACCAGCCGCGCATCGTCGGTTTCGGCATCTATATATGGAACGTGGAAGAAACCACCAAGGTCGTGGCCATGCTCAAGCGCGTGGCGCCGCAGGTGGTGGTGGTATTGGGCGGGCCGGAAGTGTCGCACGAGCCGGGCGAACAGCAGATCGTCCAGCTGGCCGACTATCTGATTACCGGCTGGGGCGACGTCACCTTCCCCAAGCTGTGCGGCGAGATCCTGAACGGCCCCAAGCCGCTGATGAAGATCCACGCCGGCGTCCAGCCGCCGCTGGCCGAGATCAAGCTGCCGTACTCGCTCTACAGCGATGACGACATCAAGAACCGCACCATCTATGTGGAAGCTTCGCGCGGCTGCCCCTTCAAGTGCGAGTTCTGCCTGTCCGCGCTGGACAAGACGGCCTGGCCATTCAACCTGGATACCTTCCTGGCCGAGCTGGAAGCGCTGCATGCGCGCGGCGCCCGCCTGTTCAAGTTCGTCGACCGCACCTTCAACCTGAACATCAAGACCAGCCTGAAGATCATGCAGTTCTTCCTCGATAAGCTGGCCGCCCATCCGGACGACCCGGTCTACGCCCACTTCGAGCTGGTGCCGGACCACCTGCCCGACGCGCTCAAGGAAGGCATCAGCAAATTCCCGCCCGGCGCGCTGCAGTTCGAGATCGGCATCCAGAGCTTCAACCCTGAAGTGCAAACCCTGGTCAGCCGCAAGCAGGACAACCAGAAGGCGGCCGACAATATCCGCTGGCTCACCACCCAATCGCATGCCCACATGCACGTGGACCTGATCGCCGGCCTGCCGGGCGAGGACGTGGCCAGCTTCGCGCGCGGCTTCAACCAGCTGTGGGCGCTCAATCCGCACGAGATCCAGTTCGGCATCCTGAAGCGGCTGCGCGGTACGCCCATCATCCGCCACACGGAGGAATTCGGCCTGGTATTCGAGCCGTATGCGCCCTACACCATCCTGGCCAACAAGCACATCGACTTCCCCACCATGCAGCGCCTGGTGCGCTTTGCCCGCTACTGGGACCTGGTGGCCAACTCGGGCCGCTTTGCCCACACGCTGCCGGTGCTGCTGGGCGAATCGGCGTTCGAGCACTTCATGGCCTTCTCCGACTGGCTGTACGCGAACACGGACGCCACCCACCGCATCGCCCTCGACCGCCTGGCCGCCATGGTGTCGAAGTGGCTGCAGACGCGCGGCATGAGCAAGCTTGCGGCCGACGAACTGCTGGCCAGCGACTACGCCGGCCGCAACGAATCGGGCTCGCGCATCAAGCCGGCCGCCGCCAACACCCCCGCATTACGGGCCGAAACGGCAGCACCACAGCGCCAGGCGCGCCACCTGGCGGCCTGACGCGGGGCGGCGCCGCCCGGAACAGCGGTGGCGGTCGCGCCCAAACTCACTTAAACTGGCGTCATGCCTACAGCCCAAGAGCCCACCCTCACTCTCGATTCCGGCGCCGCCAACGGACCGGCGGCCACCGCCGCCGGCACCTGGCAAGTCCATGCGCTCGCGCTGGGCAGCGCAATGCATACCCTGGCCGGCCAGCTCAATGGCCTGAAGGACAAGGCCAACATCGCGTGGGACCTGTCGGCCATCGACAGCATGGACCACATCGGCGCCCAGCTGCTGTGGAACGCCTGGGGCAAGAAACGCCCCGCCTCGCTGCGGCTGGCGCCCGGGCAGGAAGAATTCTTCAAGCGGCTGGAAGCGGCCGGCAACCTGGAACTGAAGGTCCCACGCAAGCAACGCCTGACCTCCGTCATGGTGCTCGGCTTCGCGATGCTGCAGTTCTTCGAACACCTGCGCGGCTTCATCGCGCTGATCGGCTCCGTCACGCAGGATATCGGCCGCTTCGCGCGTCACCCGCTGCGCGGTCCGTGGCGCGAGATCTCGGCCAATATCTTCCATGCCGGTCCCCAGGCGCTGGGCATCACGGCGCTGGTCGGCTTCCTGATCGGGGTGGTGCTGTCCTACCTGTCGGCCCAGCAGCTGCGCAATTTCGGCGGCGATATCTACCTGGTCAACCTGCTGGGCATGAGCATCATCCGCGAACTGGGGCCGCTGCTGGCGGCCATCCTGGTGGCCGGCCGCTCCGGTTCCTCGATCACGGCGCAGCTGGGCGTGATGCGGGTGACGGAGGAACTGGACGCCATGCTGGTGATGGGCATCTCGCACGGCTTCCGCCTGATCCTGCCCAAGGTGATCGCGCTGGCCGTGTCCATGCCGCTGCTGGTGATCTGGACCGACGTGATGGCGCTGATCGGCGGCATGGTGTCGGCCAATGTGGAACTGCACCTGTCGCCGTACTACTTCGTCCAGAAGCTGCCGGAAGCGGTGCCGCTGGCGAACTACATGATAGGCCTGGGCAAGGGCGCCGTATTCGGCGTGCTGATCGCGCTGGTGTCGTGCCACTTCGGCCTGCGCATCAAACCCAACACGGAAAGCCTGGGGCGCGGCACCACCACCTCGGTGGTTACCGCCATCACGGTGGTGATCCTGGCCGACGCCGTGTTCGCGATCATGTTCAACGGCGTGGGGTACTGATGGACGAGAACCAGCCAGCGCCGGCGCCCGCCCCCGCATCGTCCTGCGGCGCGCCCAACACGGGCGTGCTGAAACTGGACGGCAGCGTGCCGGTGGTGGAAATCACGGGCCTGTGGACCAAGTTCGGCCGCACCGTCGTCCACCAGGACCTGAACCTGGCCATCCAGGCCGGCGAGATCCTGTCCATCGTGGGCGGCTCCGGCACCGGCAAGACGGTGCTGCTGCGCCAGATGCTGGGACTGGAGCGCCCCGCGCGCGGCTGCGTGCGCGTGTTTGGCGAAGACATCAGCGAAGTCGATGCACGCCAGCTGCAGCAGCTGCGCAACCACTGGGGCATGCTGTTCCAGCAGGGCGCCCTGTACTCGGCCCTGACCGTGTTCGAGAACATCGCCCAGCCCCTGCACGAACTGCACAAGATCCCGGAAGAGCTGGTGCGCGACGTGGTGCTGCTGAAGATGAACATGGTCGGCCTGGGGCCCGAACATGCCGGCAAGATGCCGTCCGACCTGTCGGGCGGCATGATCAAGCGGGTGGCGCTGGCGCGCGCGCTGGTGCTGGAGCCGCAGCTGCTGTTCCTGGACGAACCGACGGCCGGCCTCGACCCCGACCTGTCGGAAAGCTTCGTGGCCCTGATCAAGTCGCTGCACCGGGAACTGGGACTGACGGTGGTCATGGTCACCCACGACCTGGACACGCTGTTCGCGCTGTCGACCCGGATCGCCGTGCTGGCCGAAAAGCACGTGATCGCCATCGGCCCCACGCGCGAGCTGTTAAAGATCGACCACCCGTTTATCAAGGAGTTCTTCCTGGGCGACCGCGGCCGGCGCGCGCTGGAAGCACTCGACACGGCCCCGCCGCAGCCCGATGGCGCGCCCGGCGCCGCACACTGAATACGAAACGGAGCATCCATGGAAAACAGATCGCACGCACTCATGACGGGCTTTTTCACGATCACGCTGCTGATCGCGGCCGTGCTGTTCGGCCTCTGGTTCAACCGCGACCGCATCGAGCGCGTGCCCTACGTGCTGGCCACCACCCAGCCCGTGCCGGGCCTGAACCCGCAGGCGCAGGTACGCTACCGCGGACTGCAGGTGGGCAAGGTGGCCAGCATCGGCTTCGACCCCAAGGTCACCGGCCAGATCCTCGTCACCCTCAGCATCAACCCGGACGCGCCCATCACCAAGACCACCTTCGCCACGCTGGGCTACCAGGGCGTGACGGGCATCGCCTACGTCCAGCTCGACGACGACACCACCGGCTCGCCGCTGCTGGGCACCAATGCCGACAATCCCACCCGCATCCCGCTGCGCCCCGGCCTGCTGGACCAGCTGGAAAAGAAGGGCAAGCAGATCCTGTCCCAGGCCGAGCAGGCCACCGACCGCCTCAACGCCCTGCTCAGCCCCGCCAACCAGCGCGCCATCCTGGCCGCCTTCACGGACGTGAGCGAAACGGCCCGGGAGTACCGCGCCCTGCCGCAGCAGCTGGAACCGACCATCGCCCGCCTGCCGGCCCTGGCCGACCAGGCCCAGACCGCGCTGCAGTCGGTCACGGCGCTGGCCACCGACGCGCGCCGCCTGACCACCAACCTGCAGGCGCCCGACGGCCCGCTGGCGCGCATGAGCGGCACGGTGGACCGGGTCGGCCTGTCGCTGGAAGCGGTCACCAGCGGCGTCGAGATGGACGCCCTGCCGCACGTGATCTCGCTCACCGACGAATCGCGTTCATCGATGAAGGCACTGAAGAACACCATGAACAAGCTCAATGAACGTCCGCAAAGCCTGCTGTTCGGCGCCCCCGGCACC
>NZ_JBYSZG010000094.1:0-7531 GCF_058786935.1 Rugamonas sp. FW305-51 | reverse complement strand
TTTTCGACGAAGCGTTGTGTTCGTCAGCAGCAGAGAGATGAGATTATGCGGTGTTTCGTGCAGCTCGTCAACCCCTCTTTTTTCACCCCGCTCAACTCGCATTTGCATGCACCGTTTTGCGGGGAGCCGAACTATAGCAAATGCATGCTTCGGCGACAAGCGCTTTTTACATTTGCCATGAACGTTCTTAAATGGCAACATTACGACAAAAATAATATTGTCTCGGTTTCCAGTAATTGATATATTAACAACCATCTTCCGATTCATCGGCGCATTCCGGCACTTCCCAACAAGCAAGTACCGTATGCGCGCCGCGTTCGCCCAACCAGGCGCGAATTCTCGAATCTCTGTGCAGCTCCGCCATACGCAAGGCAGGCGCCCCGCACGAGTTCTCCAGCTTGCAAGACTGTTTTTCGCTTCATCGCGGCGCCGTTGTCGACGGCCGTTCGCTGCTGGCCGGGCAAAAACCCCGGGCTCTGGCCGCGCATGCAGCTCGAATGATTCATCTATCGCAGAAAGGATTGAGAATGACTATGCCAGTTTTCGGCAGGATCTATGATGGCAAGTGGGACCGCGATGCGCTCGACTACCTCGCGCTAGTGGACCAATGGCATGTGGTAGCCCGTTCAGAAGATGTAACAGACCAGCCCGTCGCCGTGAAACTGCTGGGCGAGAAAGTGGTGTTGTGGCGCTCTGAGGCCGGCATCATCAACGCGTGGAAGGATTATTGCGCGCACCGGGGCGCACCGCTGTCGCTGGGCAAGGTCAAGAACTGCAAGATAGTCTGCCCATACCATGGCTGGCATTTCGACGAGGGCGGAAAATGCGTACACGTGCCCGCACACCCTGAGCAGACGCCGCCCGCCCGGAGCGTCGTGCACGCTTATCAGGCGACGGAACAGTATGGCTTCATCTGGGTATCGCTCGGCACCCCGGAGACAGGCGTGCCGCGCCTTCCACACTGGGACAATGATGCCTTCCGCAAAGTCAAAGCAGGCCCCTACGCCTACCGCGCCAACGCCCTGCGCTGCCTGGACAACTTCATGGACGCCTCCCATTTCCCCCACGTGCATCCGGGCGTGAACGGTCGCGGCGACGAACCGGACACCACCATTCATTACAAAGTCATCGAGAAAGAGCACGAGCTGCAGACGACCGAATTTACCGTCGTCCAGCCCTACGCCGATGCGCGTGGCATTCCGCTGACGGTGCGCTATCACTACTACTGCCTGTCGCCCACCGTTGCCTATTCCGACAAACAGACCGGGCCTGATGAGCATTGGTTCACATGGTGCGCCATGACGCCCACCGACGTGGACGAAGCCGTGTTCTGGCTCGTCATGAGCTTCAACTACGGCAAGGACATCGAAGAAGGCAAAATCCATGAACGCCAGGCGCTGGTGTTCGGTGAGCAGGACCGCTGGATCGTGGAATCGCAGCGTCCCTACAGCATGCCCCTCGATATGGCGGACGAAATGCATGTCGCCAGCGACCGCCTGGGCGTGGCCTACCGGCGCTGGGTCAAGGCGCTGGGCGAGAAGAAACGCGCCCAGCTGCGCGACGGCTCCGCCCCCGACCTGGCTTCGGCCGCCTGATCCCCAACAAGGACAAGACTATGACGCTGTTTTCACAGGAAAAGCACCGCGATGCGCTGCACATGATCGAGGGCTGCGAATCGAACGCGAAGACTTACGCCCGAACCTTTAACCGCGTGATGGCCCGCGGTTTGCTGGCAAAAATATGGGACGTCGAAGGACGCGAATACCTCGACTTCCTGGCCTGCGCCGGCGCACTGCCACTGGGCCATAACCATCCCGTCGTCATGGAAGCGGTCGATGCTTTCATCAAGTCCGGGCACATCATGCAAGGACTGGACATCCCCACCGTTGCCAAGCATACCTTTATCGAGCAGCTGATGCATGCAATGCCGCCCGCGTTCGCGCGCAATGCCCGCATCCAGTTCTGCGGCCCGACCGGCTCCGATGCCGTTGAAGCGGCCATCAAACTGTTCAAGACCGCGACCGGCCGCCGCAGCATTTTTGCCTTCCACGGGGCCTATCATGGCATGACGCTGGGCGCGCTCTCGCTGATGGGCAATCTCGGCCCCAAGGCAGCCATTACGGGACTGGCGCCCGAAACGCATTTCTTCGCCTACCCGCACAGCACGCGCTGCCCGTTCGGCGTGGGCGGCGAGGATGGCGAGGAAATCTCGCTGAACTATCTCGACAACGTACTTTCCGATCCCGAAAGCGGCATTACCAAACCGGCCATGATCATCCTGGAGGCGGTGCAGGGTGAAGGCGGTTGTATTCCAGCGTCCCCACAATGGCTGCGCGGACTGCGCGCCATCGCCGATCGGCACGACATTGCTCTGGTGCTGGACGAGGTCCAGACTGGATTCGGCCGCACCGGCGCCATGTTCGCGCACGAGGAATCGGGCATCGTCCCGGACGCCATCATCATGTCCAAGGCGCTGGGCGGTGGCTTCCCTCTGGCGCTGGTGGCCTACCACAAGCGTTACGACAAATGGAATCCCGGTGCCCATACCGGCACCTTCCGCGGCAACCAGATCGCGCTGACGGCAGGTGCGGCCACCATGGCGTTTATCCGCGAACATGGTCTGCATACGCAGGCCAATGCCAAGGGCGAACAACTGCAAGCGGGGCTGCGCGCGCTGGCACGGCGGGTCGATCGCATCGGCGAGGTGCGCGGACGCGGCCTGATGGTCGGTGCCGAAATCGTGCAGGCGGCCGCACCGGCCCACCATGGCGCGCCCAAACGCCTCGACGGCGCGCTGGCCGGCGCCATCAAGCGGGAATGCTTCGCCCGTGGCCTTATCCTGGAAACCGGCGGCCGACACGGCGCGGTGCTGCGCTTCCTGCCGCCGCTGGTCATTACCGGGCAAGAGATAGAAACCGCGCTTCGCATCCTTGGCGCCGCAATCGACGCCGTGCTGACGGCGCGCGGCGACCACGCCATCGCTACCATCGCCTGAGGGAGTCCGCCATGAATAGCACCAACAACGACATATTGGACATCGTCGGCATCGGCTTCGGACCGGCCAACATCGCCTTGGCCATCGCAGCGGAAGAGCTGCAACCGGGCCTGCGGATCGGCTTCCTGGAAAAAAATGCGGGCGCAGGCTGGCAGGAAGACATGCTGCTGCCGGAATCTGACATCCAGAATCACCCCTTGCGCGACCTGGTCACGCCGCGCAATCCGCGCAGCCGCTACTCATTCGTCAATTTCCTGTTTGAGAACGGACGTCTGTACGAGCATCTGAACCTGCCGCTCGCCCATCCATTACGGGTCGAGTACCGGCAATACGTGGCCTGGGTCGCGCGTCACTTCGCCGGCCAGGTGCGCTACGGCAGCAGCGTCACGGAAATCATGCCGGTGCTGGAACACGGCACGATCTCGCACTACGCCATCGCATGCGCGGACGGCCACCGGATTCGCGCCCGCGCGGTCGTGGTGGCGCCCGGTCGCACACCCCACGTGCCGCCCGAGTTCGCCGCGCTGGACGATCAGCGCATCGTGCATTTCACCCAATTCCTGCGGGCCTACAGGGAATTGCGCGACCGCGTCGCGCATCCGCGCATCGCAGTGGTCGGCGGCAGCCAGACGGCGGTGGAACTGCTGCTGCACATCGCCGCCGATGGCGAACGGACGGAACTGACCGGCATCAACCGTAATTTCGGCTTCCGCCTGAAGGACACCAGCCCTTTCTCCGACGAGGTGTATTTCCCCGCCTTCGTGGAGACCTTCTTCCACGCGACGCCGGAGCACAAGGAACGGCTGCGGCGGGAACTGCGCTTTACCAACTACTCGGCGTCCGACAGCGACGTCCTCAACGCCCTCTATGTGCAACTCTATCGCAACAAGATACTGGGCAAAGAGGGACTGGCGGTGAAACACCTGACCAACATCCGCGCCGTGCACGCCGACGCCGACGCGGTCCACCTGACGCTAGAGCACAGCATCAACGGCGACAAGGAGATTCAACCCTTCGACCTGGTCATCCTGGCGACCGGCTTCCGGGACCTGGGCACGGGGCCGGGCGAGGAAGCCTACCCCGCCCTGCTGGCCGGCATGGCGCCCCATCTGGAGCTGGCGCATGGCGCACTGGAGGTCGAACTGGATTACCGCGTACGGCTCGCCGGCGACGGCCGGAACAGGCACGCGCCGCTGTACCTGAACGGGTTATGCGAGTCGTCGCATGGCATGGGCGATGCCGGTTCATTTAGCCTGCTGTCGCTGCGCTCGGCGGCCATCCTCAACTCTCTTTCCGAGCGTCTGTCGCCGGCATCAGCCAGCGATGGACGTACGCTCGTCCCGGCACCACAGCCGGCCGTGGATGAATTTCAAGCGATCGCATAACACCATGTTCCACTACTCCCAATACCGCTCCACGGACCGGGCGCAGATACACCGCTTCATCGGCCAGTTCCCGCTCGCGCTCATCACCACCTGCAGCAACGGCCGCTGGCAAAACTCGCACATTCCCCTGTTCCTGGAGGACGACGGCGCAAGCCTGTTCGGCCACGTCGATGCAGGCAATGCGCAGTTTCACGGCACGGCGCCCATCGCCGCGCAGCTGGTGTTTGCCGGCCCCAATCAATACATTCCGCCGCAAGCCTATGCGAGCCGCCAGCTGCCGACCTGGAATTACCTGGCCGTTCACGCCAGCGGCGCGCTGACGCTGATCGACGACGTTCCCGGCAAGCTCGATATCCTGCGCCGCAGCGCGGCTCTGCTCGACCCGGACGCCGCAGCGTTCCGCGTGCACGACGACGATCCGCGCGTGCAGCGCTGGATAGGTGGCATACGCGGCTTGCGCTTCACGATCGCCGACATCGAGGGACGTTTCAAGCTATCCCAGGACAAGGAAGCCGCGGACGTCGATATGGCGGCGCGCTATTTCGCGCAGGCGGCCGGCGCGCAGCTCACGGCGGACATGCTGCTGTCGTATGTGCAGCCGACTCGCGTTGCGGAGCCTGCGCCATGATGGCCGCACTGCGACGCGATTTCTCGCTCTCGGCGGCGGCGGCCGGCCTGATCGCCCTCATCGCGACCTACAGCGGCCCGGTCCTGATTGTGGTGCAGGCCGCCCAGGCCGGCCATCTGTCGCTCGATCTGCTTTCGACGTGGATCTGGGCGCTGTCCGTCGGCGCGGCGGCACTCGGCCTGTACCTCAGCCTGCGCCACCGCATACCCGTCATTGGGGCCTGGTCGACGCCCGGCGTGGCGCTGCTGATTTCGGCGCTGGGACAATACCGCTTCAGCGACGTGATCGGCTGCTACCTGTTGCTGGCCGCCGCCATCACGACGCTGGCCTGGTCAGGATTGTTTTCAAAGCTGATCAGGCGGCTGCCGGGCAACCTGCTGTCGGCCATGATCGCAGGCGTGCTATTCCAGTTCTGCACCAAGGTATTCCAGTCGCTGCAAAGCGCGCCGGCCCTGGTGCTGCCGGTCGTGCTGGTCTACCTGTTGTGCCGGCGGCTGCTGCCGCGCTACGCCGTGGCCCTGGCGCTGCTGTGCGGCTTGTCGCTGGCGCTCAGTCACCTGCCCGCCGCCCAAGCCATCCCCACGCTGACGCTGGTGCAGCCCGTGATGACGTTGCCCACGCTGGCGGCACCAGCCTTGCTGGGACTGGGCCTGCCGCTGCTGTTGCTGGCATTGACCCAGTACGCGACCGGCCTCACCATCCTCTCGAATGCCGGTTACGACGTGTCCGCAAAAACCGTGGTCGGCGCCAGCGGCTTGATTTCCATTCCGCTGGCCCTGTTCGGCTCCTCCGGGATCAACCCTGCTGCCATCGTCGGCGCCCTGTGCGCGAGCGCCGAATGTCATGCCGATCCGCGCCGACGCTACATCGCCGGCGTGGTGTGCGGCGTCGGCTATCTGTGCGTCGGCGTGTTTGGCGCCTCGGTGGTCGCCTTGTTTGCCTTGCTGCCTGCTGGCCTGATCGCCACGCTCGCCGGACTGGCGTTGCTCGGCACACTGGTTTCGAGCCTGACGGCGGCATTGGCCAACGAGAGTACGCGCGAAGCCTCCCTGATCACCTTCGTCGTCACCGTGTCCGGCATGTCGTTCTGGGGGCTGGGGTCGGCCCTGTGGGGCCTGCTGGCCGGCCTGATGTTCACGATCGTGTTGTCATGGAGCGGCTTCGCCGGTAACGCAACCGTTCAAACCAAAGGAGTAGTCAGATGATCGAAGCAGTCAGTGTTCCAAAAATTGTGCCGTTGGATTTCATCCTGCCCGACGAACCATTGCTGATGATGGGCGCCGGGCCGGTGCCGATCCCGGCGCGGGTGGCGGCCGCCAATTCCATCGTCATCAATCATCTGGGCGAGACCATGAACAAGGTGATTGAACAGGTGAAGGAGATGGGGCGCTACGTCTTCCAGACCACGTCCTCGAAAGTGATGGGCGTGGGCGGGCCCGGCTCGGCCGCCATGGAGATGGCCGTCGCCAATCTGGTGCAGCCGGGCGACAAGGTGCTGTGCATCTGCAATGGCTACTTCGGCAAACGCATGGCGGAGATGGTGAGCCGTGTGCGGGGCGAGCCGACCCTGTTCGAAACGGCGCCCAATGAAGGCGCCAGCGTGGAACTGATCGAGCACGAGCTGCGCAAGACCAATTACGATGCGATTACACTGGTGCAGGGAGAGACGTCCAACACCGTGTGCAACCGTGACCTGGAACGGATAGCGCGCGTGTCCAAGGAGCTTGGCTGCCTGGTGATTGTCGATGCGGTTTGCACGCTCAGCACCATGCCGCTTGCGATGGACAAATGGCAGATCGACGCCGTCATCACGGGCGGTCAGAAAGGGCTGTCGTCGATCCCCGGTGTATCGCTGCTCGCTTTCTCGGAACGCGCGTGGGCCGAGAAGGTGAGCAAACGCCAGGCACTGCCTTTCCACTGGTGTCTGGATGCGCAGCTGGCGGACAAATTCTGGAACCAGAAATCGTACCACTACACGGCGCCGGTCTCCGGCATCCTGGCATTGCATGAGGCGCTACGCCTGGTGTGCACGGAAACGCTGCCCAATCGTTTCCTCCGTCATCAGCAATGTTCGGAGGCGCTGCAGGCGGGGATTGAAGCGATGGGGCTGCGATTGCTGGTGTCCAGGCCGCACCGGCTCAACTCCGTCATCGGCATCGTCACGCCGGAACAAGTGTCTGCCGATGTGGTGCGCTCGCATATGTCGCGCGTGCACAAAGTCGAAATATCAGGAGCGTTTGGCCTGAATATTTTAAGGATAGGTCAAATGGGAGAACAAAGCCGCGCGCACAACCTGTTCCGCACGTTGCATGCACTAGGTTCAAGCATGCAGACGGCCGGCGCCAGTCTGGATCTGCCGGCCGGCATGGCGCAGCTGGAGCGGTCGCTCTCGCAGGCGGCGCTGGTGCAATTGCCGCATTACGACCGGCACGCACTGGAAGCGTGAGACGAAAAAAAACCCCAACCGGATCACCGGATGGGGTTTTTTAAATAACTAGCCTGACGATAACCTACTTTCACACT
>NZ_JBYSZG010000093.1:0-7595 GCF_058786935.1 Rugamonas sp. FW305-51 | reverse complement strand
GTCATCGTCAAATCCATCGCCCCTGGGCGGATTAGAACTCCAATTGCTGGAGGCGACAACTATTTTGACAGAGGGGGCTTCTGAAGCACTCTATCGATGCTCCGCATGACTAGGTTCGAAAGCATCGGACTGGTCGGGGCTCCTTGTGGAAGCCGGCCGAGCACCTTCTGCTGGTAATCCGAAATAGAATATTTTTGCCCGACGACCTGCCACGACTCCAGGCCAGAACTCACGCGTGACGGTGCGTTCGTGACCGTCGAATGGATGATGCCAGCGGACCGTGGCGCGATGCGCCGCATTGAATACCACTTCGCACCTCCGATGCCTATCACCGTCAATTCCAGCAGCACACTAGAAGACTATGTACGCATCGCCCTGTCTCACTTCGACCGCACGGATGCCCCAATAGCCGGCGAAAAGCAGTATTGCCGTACCGCAGACTTGGAAGCGAACGGCGACCTACGCATCACGATGCTTGCTTAGCGTTGCGCCGAGCATCCTTCGCCAAGCTCAAGACAAAGACTCGGCATAGGGCCTTTGAAATATGCGATGCCGAGAGAGCCTTCGTTCCGTTACCATAGCCGGCTGATGTATTCAGGCATTGGCGCACGCACTGCGCGCTGTGCAGCATTAAGAATCGTTTTCAGGGTTCCTCGGCCCTTTCCTACTTCCTCAATAGCTGAAATCAGGGCAGGTAGGACAAGGCGCGGCGAGGAAAAGAGAAAAGGGCTGCTCGTCAGCATACGCCAGTCCTGTGCAACATGCCGTGCTAGATGTAGATTGCAAACCTCCTGGCGCAAATATGAGCCATCACTGACCACGGCAGAAGCTAGGAGTCCCTGTAAGTTCAGCCTATGCAGCGGAGACAGTGGTCGCAGCAATGACTGAGCCGCCGCACCGCAACGTTCCGCTGCCGGTCTACTAGGCTCTGCAGCGATGTCCCTAAGCCCTTCGGCGGCGCCAATTGCTCCGTGGAGCATCAATCTTACGTTTTCCAAAAGCGGATGATTTTCGGGTTGAACTTCCAGCACTTTCTCCCAAGCCTTCAGATTCTCTTGGAGTTGTGCCCCGGAGCACCAAGCGCCGGCGACGAGTAGCCCAAACCATCGCTCTGGCTGGGGCGCCAGTTCTTCAATAACTTCCTCGTCGGGCATCACTATGGAGCCGGCTTGCGAGCCCAAGTACGTGGCTGCACAGTCAAATCTCACTAGCGCGTCGATGAACTGAGGCCCGGCGCCAGCGCCAAGAAGCAAGGCAATCCGTGCTTCAGCGGCAAACCATCGGACTAACCGATACGGGACACGCGAAAGATGGGAAATTTCAGAATCAAGCCCGGGGCTTTCTATGCCATGACAAGCAGCAAGCTTCGAAGCTTGCGCGCGCAGCAAAAGCGACCGCCCTTCTTGCCCTGGCTCCACTTCGGGTACCTTCAAAGCCGGTGAACTGGCGTACCCCGGCTCAAACTTCGGGCGTGATTCTTCAGGCTTCGAGTAGAAATACTCGATGCAACGGCACACGTCTGACGCTGTGCGCTGAACAGCTTCCCAACGCCCGCCTTCATCCTCTCCAGTGGCTGCTGTCGCCGGAATGTCCAGTACAGCCTGAACAATCGTCTCTACGGCCTCTCGCACGAAGCCTCCCCTAATCGCGGCGTGCGCACTGTCAACGAGCAGGCCGAACTTCGTCACCGTGAACGTATCTGGCTCTAACCGGTCGGTCCCTGCCCGGAAGATTTCCGCTGACTCAGCCCAACGTCCAAGGCGGTGAGCACTTATCGCGGCGCGACGGTATGCGAAGGGGTCCATCACAGGATGACTTCCAGCGCTGCTCATCAGGCCGCCCCAAACCTGCAGTACCTGTTCGTCGTCCTTGGTTTGGAATAGTACGTTCGCGCGTTGTTCGTCAAGAATTGGGGATTTTCCAAAAGCAGACGCTGCAGCACTTAATGCTGCCAGTGCATCGTCCCCCCTATCCAAATGCTCCGTAAGAATCGTCGCCTTAGCCTTTGCAGCCTCGCGACCAAACCGTAACGAAGCACGTTGAACAGCATAATTTTCAATCGTTGACAGTAGGTCTATCCATGACTTCCAGTCAGCAATGTCTTCGTGTTGAGCCGCCCAAGCGCCTTGGACAAATGCCCCAAGGGTCTGAACCAGTGGCCAGTCGAGAACGGAGTCAAATTCTGCACGTATGTAATCCGTGGCCTCGCTGTCAAGCCACATGACGAGCTCGCACAAGGAAGACTCATTTCTAACCCAGCGAGTTGTGAACGCAAGCATTAGCTGGGTTATGCTACCGCCAGCAGGAATCCCTGTACGAGCATCTCCACTACCCAGCGACGCGGAAAGGCTATCAGCAACTAGCTGTTGTGCTTCTCCTGTGAGGGTCGCAAGTCCTTTTATGGCAGCAAGGCGGTGCCTCAGTGGAATCTTTGGCGACTCGCTGATGCAGATGGTGTTCCACATCAATGAATGCATCCCGTCTTGCAGAAATTTCGGCGACAGGTGCTGGACTTCCTCGCCCCAGCGGTCACAAATCGCCGGCAAAGTGTCAGAGTCTAGAGTTACTGCGACACGAAACTGAAGGCTGCGAAGCGCAGCGCCATGTTGCGGACTGCCGGCTATGAACTGTCCCGGCTCCAGTGCCACGTACGACAGCCATAACAGGTTGCGCTCCACCTCCCGCCGTGCGGTGTTGTCATCGATAAGTTGCAATCGAAAAGCCGCGTTTGCTACGAGTCCCCAGTCTTGTCCGAAGTACGCGTGGAACAGCAACGCTGCTGCTTCTGATGGGCTGAGGGTGCCTTTTTGGAGGAGCGTGTTATGAAGCAGAGTATGCGCGGCCCGCTTGCGCTCAGGCGACCACGCGTCGTTTGCTGCGCCCTGAAGCAGCGGAGTAGTTCGATGCCATTCTCGTTCAACACTCTCGAGCCACCTGCCCGTCAATCTATCCACAGCATCACCGGCATTTTTGACGCCAACGGCTTCCGCCAGGCGCACGGCAACTGTCCTGTGTAGAAGAACAACACTTTCGGACGCGGTGTACAGGAATTCCGCTTCTTCCGCAGGTACGGTTGCGCTTAGCAGCTGACGCGCGAGCTGACGAACAGTCTGCGTTGCGCCAGTCTGCATTCCAAAGTTCGACGTACTCGGCGCCGGCCACTTCTGCTCCGCCAGTTCAATAAGTCGGACCTGAACTAGTTTTGGGTGGCCGCGACTCTGTACGTTAATTGTCAGGGCCCAGAATGCTGCGTCGTCCCTCGGACACCCGTGGTGAAGACAAAGGGACTGAACTTCCTCCTGACTTAGTTCTGGCACGTCAACAATCTCGAGCCGGTCAAACGCGGAGAACTGCGCCGACTCGCTCGAGGCACCTTGGGCTGTCAAAATAACACCACAACCGAAATTACTGGCCCGGTGCAGCACCAGCAATAGAGAGTTTTGGAAGGTACGGTGGGCCGCCGGCGAGATGTTCAAGTCGTCAAGCACCACCAGTCCCGGACACTCTCCTTCTTCAATCTGACCGGCAAGTGCCAGCAATACATTGTCCACCTGGTCAGGGCGTCGGTCGGTCAAGTTTACCCACCAGGCGTCAGGACAATGCGATTCAATGACCAACTGCGCTAGTGTTGTCTTACCTTTGAACACCGTACCGGTCAAGAGAACCGGGCGTCGCTCCACTACCGCTTCTGTAAGCCGCTGGGTCAGTGCAGCCCGAGGAATGAGGGGCGAGGGAGGCGGTGGGACCTTTTGGATGAGCAGCTTCAGGAGGCCGAGCCCGGGCGGTGCACTGGCCAGCAGGTCTGGAATCTTTTCGACTGGCAGCGGCAAGTATGTGCTTGTTGCCCTGTCAAACTGCCGCAGTAGGTCCCCTAGCGTCAGGCGCCGAAGTGACGAGTTCTGCTCGGTTATGACTTCCCAGAAGCGAGACTCGAGTTGGACCTGTACCTTTTTGGTGAGGCTGGTAGGCCGACTTTGGTTCGCAAGGAGAACAGAAATGCGGTCCTCGACGCTTCGTTTTACAACATCGATGTCGGGATGACTCGTGAACCAATGAAAGCGCCTGAAGAGGCGCTCCTGGAGCTCGGATGTCTCGGCCGTCTCAAGAAAGTGCTTAAGCTCGCTTTCCTCACCCAACTTTGTCACAAGGTAGTTCGCCACTGTTCTGGCCATGGACGCACTCGTTCGCGCAACCCGCCACGCGTTTATGCCACATATGCCCCCGAAAGCTGCATCACGTTCCAGCGCAGCGGCACTTGTTGTCAGGTAATGTGTATGGACCAAGCGCGAAGGCTCTTGGTTAGCGAGCGTCCAGTGGTTTTCCAGGGCCTCCCTTGCCTTCGCAGTTCCCAGCGAGATGGCCCCTTCATTGTGCTTGACTTGCACCGCCACGTCACCGCTAGGATGCCCTACCACGTCGAAGTCTTCAGCGCCTTCCAAGTAGATGACTTGTTCATCATCGCGGACTCGCAACCAGGCCTCAATCGAACACCACCCTTGGTAGACGACACCGCGCAGCGATGCTACCGCCTGGCGCTTCGGGTCACCGGTTAGCTCTTTGCTATTCATGCGGGGTTAAGTGAACGCCCATTCAATCGACAGCGACTCTGCCTGCTTCAGTAAGGTTTCGGTCGCGTCGTCCTGCCGGTCAGCTGGATATTTGTAGCGCTTGAACAGTGTTTTTACCATGACCCGTAGCTTGGCTGTGATGGAAGAGCTCGTCAAGTTCACCTTGCTCATGCGCGACCGTCCAGCATATCTGGCCAGCCGGTTCAGCGAGCGCAAGGAAGTAGTTCTGCAGAGTCAGTTAGATGGGCGGCAGGGACCTTTCCTGGCCTGAAGTTCGTCAACTACCGCGCACAGTTCACGTTCGATGAAGTGACCGTTAAGACTCAATAGGCTCACATGAGTGGCGCCAAGCAGGGCGTTCAAGCCCTGCCGCCCCTGAGGTAATTAAAGCAGAGCCCTCAGCGTCTGCAATCGCTTCAAATAAGTCTGGGCGGCTTTGCGGGAACTCCATGGGCTTTCACCATAGAGGTATCCGTGGCCAGTCGGACGATGGCTAACCACATCAATTTGTTCTTCTCCGAGTTTGGTATGCAAGGAGCTGAAATTTTTGTAGTCCACCAACTCTTTCACGTCCATACCCACAGGCTTGTAATGACGATTGGCGAGTACCTGAGTGTTTGCCAACGCCGGCTCAAGAACATATGGCAACCATAAGCGCATTTCCCAGTAGGCCTGAGAGCGCATGCCAACTTGGAACCGAGGTACCTTAAGCAAGGTTGTAATGTAGTCGATTGCGAAGTCAACCGAATGCTTGGCGGATATAAACATCTGCCAGATGTCTGGAACGTCAACGTTCGGGCTCGCGTTTCGGTCAGGCATGCGTTCGAACGTTTCTGGGCGATTGCGCATAGCTGCTCGCATCTCACTTTCAGAACGAACGAAGCAGTAGGCCGTTACGTTGCCAATAATCTTCGCTGGCGCAACGCTCTTCATCATAAGCGCCCAGCTACTGAAGCCTTCGGCATGCGCCAAGTTGTCTTGCGCTTCGTGAAGCGGGATACCTAAATTGCGGGAATTCTTCTTGGCTTCAAGCTTGAGGCGCTTGAGCTTAGTAGAGGTGAATTTTGACACGATAGCTCTCCAGGCCACCATATGCTTTCAGCGCGTCCACACACCAAAAATGGCAACCAGAAAAGTTATCAGTTGCACTATACACATGTTCCCAAGGGATACTTCGCCAATGTGGACGGGCTAGCCGATGTGCACGGCATATTCCGAATTTACATCGAGCGATGCCTAAGGTCAATGTCCAACTTCAGAAACTAACAATTGTTAGCCTAATTTCCGCGAACTTGCCCTGAAATCCAAAACACTCACATTCCCCAAGTGCTTGATTTTCTTGAGGCGTAGCGTGAGCCTAACTTCTGGGATGGGCAACCAGAACCGGATCTCGGGCCCGCTGCTGGACCGCATCGACATGCAGATCGAGGTGGGAGCGGTGGAGGCGGAAGTCCTGGCCGCCGAGGCGGACGGCGAGTCGTCGGCCACCATCATGGCCAGGGTGGAACAGGGCTACCAACGGCAATTGCGGCGCCAGAACAAGAGCAACCAGCAACTGACTACGCGCGAGATCGACCAGTTGTGCAAGCTCGACCGCGCCTCCGAGCTGCTGCTACGCACCTCAATGAAGCGTTTTCACTGGTCGGGCCGGGCTTACCATCGCATCCTGCGGGTGGCACGCACCATTTCGGACCTCGATGGTGGCGGCGCCATCCGGGAAGTGCACGTCAGCGAAGCCATCCAGTACCGGCGCGCGCTGCGCCAGTGCTGAATACCGTGTTTGCGATTGCATGGGCGGCGCGCGCCCTGCTACCATCGGACATGCGAAAATTCTCCCTCCCCCTCCTCCTGACGACGCTGCTGGCCGCGGGCGTGCTTTCCGCCTGCAGCCCTAAATACGACTGGCGCGACTACCGCAGCAGCGATGCCCCCTATGCCGTCCTGTTCCCGGGCAAGCCGGCCAGCCAGACCCGCACCATTACACTGAATGGCCAGGAAGTGAGCATGACGATGACGGCCGCCGAAGTGGACGGCGTATCGTTTGCCGTGGGCAGCGCCAAGCTGGCCGATGCGGCCATGGCGCAGGCGGCGCTGGCCGCCATGAAGACGGCGCTGGTCAACAATATCGGCGCCGCCGTCGTCTCGGACAAGACGACCATCACCTCATCCGGCACGGGCAGCCCGGCCGGCCAGCAAACCATGGTGGAAGTCGAGGCAAAAGGAGCGCAGAATGGAGAAACGATGTTGCTGATCGGTCATTTCATTGCCAAGGACAGCAGGATTTACCAGGTCATCATCATGGGTAGGGAAAAGCATGTCGTTCGCGACACAGTTGACACCTTCATGAGCTCCTTTAAACTAAACTAACAACTGAGCGCGAGCGGCAACAAAGTTGTATCGTCTTGCAAAATCCGCCTCGTGGCCTGATGTTTGCCTGACCGGGAGTGGTTTGTCAAAACGTTGATGTTGATGTATGCGAACGGACAAGTCATGTTATCGTTGTAAACAACAAGACTCGGAAAGTGCTTATGCTGATCACATTCAAATCCAAATCGTTGCCTGAAGTAATGATGTATCAGGAACATGCACAGCGCATCCTCGACCTGTTACATAAAAGTCCCACCCGCGGGGTGATCACGGCGGCAGAAGCCGCCCAAGCATTATCTGTCCTGGAACATGAGGTCGCGCTGAGCAAACTGCATCCGGAAGTGGATGCGGAGCATGAGGTCCATACGCCCGAGCAGGAAGAGAACGGCGAGTTGCCCGAAAATAAGCTGCGCGTCGGCTTTGCGACGCGGGCATTCCCCCTGCTGGAAATGCTGCGCAACGCCAAACGGGAAGGTCAGGACATCATCTGGGGTGTCTGACGGCCGGCAACGGCGGGCAGGACAAGAAGCGCTTCTTCATGAAGCGCTTTTTTTATGTCCAGGCAGAACGACAGATGGGGGCCGGACGAAAAAAAACCCCAACCGGATCACCGGATGGGGTTTTTTAAATAACTAGCCTGACGATAACCTACTTTCACAC
>NZ_JBYSZG010000092.1:0-8155 GCF_058786935.1 Rugamonas sp. FW305-51 | reverse complement strand
GTCGTATCATCGTGATTTTTACCTTTGTGAAGATTTCCTGATTTTACTTCGGTGATCCAGAGCGTTAATTTTTCTGTGTTGTAGAGAAGTAGATCAAATCCCTTTTTAATGGATTTTTCTTCTAAATTGAAATATGCAGAGGCAATGTCAAATTCATCAAATAGTTCAGTAATTAATATGTGAGATAAAAATTCACCTATCATTCCTTTTTTTGTTAAATCTGGTTTTGCGTCGTATCGCTCCAAAAATGAGGCGAGGGTTGCACCATAGCTGAACAATGGAGCACTGCCATAATCAGTTATATGTGAGCCATGACAAATTGTGGATATGTTCTTTCTAACAATATTCTTTAACTCATCAGATAGATTATCAACATGACACAAGGCGTAGCCATCCTTCCGGCTGAAGGTAACTCCATCGATTTTCTTTACTATTTTCATTATTAAGATTTACCTTGTTGTCAATTGGTAAAATTATTTCCACGGTAATAAGCTATTCAGTATACGCTGTTGCCTGCATGCAAAACTAACACTTTGTCACAAGCATGGAAGACAATGTTGGTCAATATGCGTCCATCATCGGAAATGTGGGGCACGAATTTGCTTCTGAAGGAATCTGGAGTGCGATTGTACGCGCGAGCATTCAGATCAATGACGGCGAGGACGAGTTGATGCTCGATCAAATTAACACGCTTCGCTAGCACGTCGTCGAGTACGGTTCGCGCCATTGCGAGGAACCGTGAGCGGTCATATCATCGCTGTGTGGCCCATACTTCGCGGTGGGGCACGGATGTTGTTCTCGCCCATGCAGCGGTCTTCAGCGCTTATGCTTGGAAGGTCGTACTGGGTGATTTTGTACCCACATCTCATGGCTAATTCGATTCCGGCAAGCCCGTTATCTCAGCTTTCCCGGAATCACATTTCGGATCTCGTCCAAGTAATTGGCCCAGCGCTGCATCATTTGTTTTCTGGCCGGTAGCCGCGCTGTGCGGTTATACGCCCGTCCATTGGGGTCGATGACCGCGTGTGCCAGTTGGTGTTCGAAGAGATCGACGCGCTCACCAAGCACTTCATCGAGGATGGTGCACGCCATTGCCCTGAAGCCGCGGCCTGTCATGACTTCTTTTGTGTATCCCATACTGCGCAATGCGGCATTGAGCGTGTTTTCGCTCTTGCAGCGATCGTCGATGCGGATGTTGGGAAAAACGAACTTGCCATGGCCGGTCATGGGTTCGAGCTCCTGGAGTATTGAAAGCGCCTGAGTGGAAAGAGGGGCCGATATGGTCCACTTTCATCTTCATCTTCGAGCCTGGGATGCGCCATAGGGCCGTATCAAAATCAAATTCAGTCCATTCGGCCCAACGTAGCTCTCCTGGACGCACAAACAGCAGTGTGGCCAGCTTTAAGGCCGCTGCTGCGTATGAATGGCCCCCGTAGCCATATATCGAGCGCATATGAGGGCCGAAACCTGCTTAGGCTTTGTGATGGCCGCATAGTTGCCTTCTTGGGCGTGGCGAGGGCTCCTTTAAGGTCTGCGGTGACATCGCGCTCTATGAAGCCGCTGGCGACGGCGAACCGGAATACCTGGCCGCAGACTTGTCGCACGCAATGTGCGGACTCGACTGCGCCGCGCACCGCCATACGCCGGGCCGTAAGTAGGACGTCACGCGGCTTGATCGCAGAGATCGGTAGCCGCCCGATGTAGGGAAATGCGTTGCCTATCAACCAGCCGGTGATTTTTTCCTAGATGCTGTCTGCGCGGCTGGCCCTGGTCTTTTTCAGCAAGGTGCGGGCAGCGGATTCAAAGGTCTGATTGGCGATTTCGGAGCGCTGCAGCTTTTCGAGGCGTTTAGCGGCGCGGGGGGCGATTCCCTCCGCGAGTTGAACCTTGGCGTCGGCGCGTTTCTGCCGGGCCTTGGCGAGGGAGGTGTGCGGATAGACGCCGAGGGCCAGTGTCTTGCGTCGTTCGAGAAACCGATAATCCATGCGCCAGTATTTACCGGCAGTATTGACGCGGAGATACCTGCATTCCCGTCTGTGTACTTGTCCGTAGTCCCTTTAGTGAGCTTCAGGGCCTTTATGAACGTGTCCGTGAGCGCCATCGCCCCCTCCCGTCGCGTGACGTTATTTGTCAGTACTCCAGCAAAAGTACCGGGCCACATACCGTCAAATTTAAGAATGTATGCGATTTGTCAAGCGACAGGCTAAGCCAATAAAAAAACCGCCGTCATAGGGCGATGGGCGGATTACGAGATATTTTTAGGTGCTTTTATGATAACTACTGGTGCCATGAGCCACACCCGGCCGGCAACCCGCGCCCGCCCACGGCTCAGGCGCTACGCGCCAGGTCAGCCTGGGCCCCGCCCTGGCCGGTCAATGCAAACAGGGCCGCCAGCGTCACTTCCTCGTCCCAGTCCTCGCCCGCAGCCACGCCATAGTGCTGTCCCATCGCTACGGCCAGCGCGGCCAGCTCGGGTGAATCGGCGCTGTCCTCGCCCGGATAGAGGGCGCGATGCACGCCCAGCACTTTGTCGTCAGGACTGAGCAACTCCTTCTCGTAATTGCGCAGCGCAAACGCGGTGCACAACAAGGCCAGGAATTCATCGATGGTGTCGCGCCGCGCGTCCGGGAAACGGCGCTGCCACGCCCGCCGCTGCGATTGGCGGGCGCTGAACGGCAACGGCAGCAGCGGGCCGCTGCGGCTGGCCCACAGCAGCGAGGCGACACCGGCCACGCTCAACAGGACGGCGGTGCCGATCATGGGCACGCCGCCGGAATGGGAACAGGGGAAAATCGACTGGGCATGCGGCTCCTGTGGCACGGTCGGGATGGGACAGTTATGGCCGCAGTGTCGCCGTGCAGGGGCGCATTACTGCCAAGGCGCCAATATTAACTAAATAATCACCCTACAAATGCGTGCATTGTCACCTCCGGGGGCAGTGTTATGTGCCGGCGCCCCGTTTCTGCGCTAAGATGAAGCAGGGTGCGCGTTCCGCCCCCACAGGAGGATGAGATGAAGACTGATCCGATCAAACTGGCGCTAGGCATCTTGCTGGCCGTTATCGCGGCCGCCCTACTGACTTCGGCCTGGCGCCTGCCCCTGGAACAAGGCTTGCAGCAAGCCTCGATGCTGTTGCTGGGTTTGGCCGCCATGGCCGCCCTGGCCAGCTTTGCCGGTACCGTGGAAAGCAGCGCCAACGCGCCGCTGGTGCAGTTCCCGTCCAACGACAGGCGGCTGGCCCCGCCCGGCCAGGGGCGCGCCATGGACGGCGTGCCGGACCGGCGCGAACGGCGCCAGAGCCCCACGCCATGGGGCCCATCGACCGACGATTTGCTGGAGGAAGATCCATCCCTGGCGCTGGCCAAGCTGCGCATCGATCTCGAAGGCGAATTGCGCCGTATTGCGCAGATGCATAAATTGCCGCTGCAAGCGCGCCTCGCCCCCATCCACCAGCTGGTGGACGCGCTGCTGCTGGCGCGCCTGCTCGATCCGGATCAGGACAAGAGCCTGAATGGTGTACTGCGCGCATGCAGCGCCGCCATCCACGGCACCGACGTGACCACCGACGCGGCGAGCACCGTGATCGAAGCGGGCACCCGCCTGCTGGGCACGCTGCGCCACCTGTGAGGGGCAGCGCCCGCCGCCGGGCTTCGCCGCGGGCCTATTCCTGCGGCGGGTACGGGTTCTTGCCGCCGTCCGCGATGAAGGCGTCGATGCGCGCTTCCAGCACCGGCAGCGGCACCGAGCCCAGTTGCAGCACCGTGTCGTGGAAGTGGCGGATGTCGAAACGGGCGCCGAGCGCCGCCTCGGCCTTCTTGCGGGCGTTGACGATGGCCATCTCGCCCAGGTAGTAGGACAGCGCCTGGCCGGGCCAGGAAATGTAGCGGTCCACTTCCGTTTCGATTTCGTGCTCGGACAAGGCCGTATTGTCGTGCAAATAGGCCTGCGCCTGGGCCCGGGTCCAGCCCTTGGCGTGGATGCCCGTGTCCACCACCAGCCGCGCCGCGCGCCATGCCTGGTAGCTCAGCATGCCGAAGGTTTCATACGGCGTCTCGTAGATGCCCATCTCGGTGCCCAGCCGTTCCGAATACAGGGCCCAGCCCTCGCCGTAGGCCGAAATATAGGCGCGCCGGAACAGCGGCAAGCCCTTCTGCTCGAGCGCGACCGGCATCTGGAAGGCGTGGCCGGGGGCCGATTCGTGCAGCGTCAGCGCCGGCAGGCTGTAGAGCGCGCGCGAGGGCAAATCGTAGGTATTGACCAGATACACCCCCGGCCCGCCCCGGCCCGACGTATAGAACGGCGCCTGGTCGGCCGGCACGGGCGTGATGGCGAAGCGGCGCCGCGGCAGGTAGCCGAAGTACTGGCTGGCCTTGCCGTCGAACTTCTTGGCGATGTAGGCGGCCCGCATCAGCAACTCTTCCGGCGTGCGGGCGTAAAAGCGCGGATCGGTGCGCAGGAAATGCAGGAAGGCCGGCAGCTCGCCCGTAAAACCGGTCTGCGCGATGGTGGCCTGCATCTCGGCCCGGATCTTGGCCATTTCGTTCAGGCCGATCTGGTGGATCTGGTCCGCGCTCAGGGCCGTGGTGGTGAATTCCACGATCTTGGACTGGTAGTACGCCTTGCCGTCGGGCAGGCTCTCGGCCGCCAGCGCTTCGCGCGCGCTGGGCACGTACTGCTCCCGCATGAACGCCAGCAAGGCGCGGTAGGCCGGCTGCACGGCGCTGGCGATGGCCTGCACGGCGGCGGCCCGCAGTTCCTGCTGCGTGGCCGGCGCGATGGTGGCCGGCATGGCCTTGAACGGGAGGTAGAACACCGTGTCCTGCGGCGTGGCCGCCTCCGTCACGGAGGTCAGCGAACTGTCGCGCCCCACCAGCGTGACCCGGGGCGGCGTGAAGCCGCGCGCCAGGCCGGCCCGCAGGTTGGCCGTCTCCTCGGCAAAGTAGCGCGGCACGTCGGCCAGCTGCTTCAGGTAGTCGCGGTATTCCTTTTCCGTCGTGAAATGCTTGCGTCCCTCGTCGGCCATGTTGGACCAGAAGGCGCTGTCGGCGTTGAGCGGCTTTTCGTATTCGCGGAACCGCTGGCCGGCCACCAGGGCCGCGATCTGGGCCCGGTACACGGCGTAGTTGATGCGCTCGGGCGCCGACAGCCGGGCCGGCGCGATGCCGTCCAGCTGTTTCAGCACGCCCTGCCAGTACGCCAGGCGCGCCTGCTGGGTGGCCGGATCGACGTGCGGCAGGTCGGGCCGCACGCCGCTGTCGTCGTCCTCCTCGTCCTCCAGGCGCTGGCCCAGGCGCCATTTCCATTCTGCCGTATAGATGGCCTTGAAGCGGGCGTCGGCCGGGCCGGCGGCCGGACGGGAGGCGGACGCGCGCGCCGGCGCCGTGGCGCCATGTGCCGGCAGGCCGGCGGCCGACAGCAGGCCGGCCAGCAGGCCGGCCAGCAGGCAGCCGGCGGCGCCGGCGGCGCTGATTCTTCTCTTCATAATGCTCCTGGGAGAGGTCACAACAATTACAGGTCCGGCAGGCAGCGCTTTTCGCGCAGCAGCGCCGTAAAGGCGTCCGCACCGACCGGGCGGCTGAAGTAATAGCCTTGCATTTCGTCGCAGCCGCGCTGGGCCAGGAAGTCCACCTGCGCGCGCGTTTCCACCCCTTCCGCGATCACCCGCAGGTTCAGGTTGTGGGCCAGCGAGATCACCGACAGCGCGATGGCCGCGTCGTTGGCGTTGGTGGTGACGTCGTCGACGAAGGACTTGTCGATCTTGAGCACGTCGATCGGGAAGCGCTTCAGGTAGCCCAGGCTGGAATAGCCGGTGCCGAAGTCGTCCAGCGAAATGCTGACGCCGATGTCCTTGAGGCGCTTGAGGGCGGCCACCGCCTTGTCCGGATCGCCCATCACCGTGCCCTCCGTGATCTCCAGCCCCAGGCAGGCGGGCGGGATGCCGAAGCGGCGCAGCGTGCCTTCCACGAACGGCACAGTGCTGTCGTGGCCGAACTGGCCGGCCGACAGGTTGACGGCCACCTTGATCTGGCCCAGGCCCTGGTCGTGCCACACCTTGATCTGGGCGCACACGCTCTCGAGCACCCATTCGCCGATCGGGTTCACCAGACCGTATTCCTCGGCCAGCGGGATGAAGCGGTTGGGCGGCACCCTGCCCAGCACCGCATTGTTCCAGCGCAGCAGCGCCTCGGCGCCCACCATCTGGCCCGTGCGCAGGCAGATCTGGGGCTGGTAGTGCACCTCGAATTCGTCGCGCGCGATGGCGCCGCGCAGCTGGCTCTGGATCGCCAGCTTGTCGCGGATCTCGGCGTCCATGCGCTCGGTGAAGAAGGCGTAGTTGTCGCGCCCCGTTTCCTTGGCGCGGTACAGGGCCGTGTCGGCGTTGCGCACCAGTTCATCGAGGCTGTTGCCGTCGCTGGGGCTGACGGCGATGCCGATGCTCGAGGTGAGCGAAATGGCGTGGCCGTCGATCACCAGTTCCGTGCGCAGCCCGGACAGGATGCGCTGGGCCAGCAGCAGCGTGCCGCCGCACTTGGTGTCGTCCTGCAGGATGATCTGGAATTCGTCGCCGCCCTGGCGCGTCACCGTGTCGCCCTCGCGCACCGTGTCGTTCAGGAAGCGGGCCACGGCCTGCAGCGCCTTGTCGCCCATTTGCGGGCCGTAGGTATCGTTGACGCTCTTGAAGCGGTCCAGGTCCAGGCACATCACGGTCACGCACTGCCCTTCGCGCCGGGCCGCGCCCTGCAGGTGCTCGAAGCGCTGGCGCGCCAGCAGCCGGTTGGGCAATCCCGTCAGGGCGTCGTGGTTGGACAGGAAGTCGATCAGGTGCTGCTCGGCCTTGCGCTCGGTGATGTCCATGAACACGGCGACGATGTTGATCGGCTTGCCCTCTTCATCCTTGACGACGGAAATGCTCAGCAGGCCGGGATAGGTGTTGCCGTTCTTGCGGCGCGCCATGATCTCGCCCGACCAGTGGCCGGCCGCCGTCAGCGACTGGGTCAGCGCCTGGTAGACGGCCGCGTCCTGGCCGCCCGCGTGCAGCATGGCCACGCTGCGCCCCACCACTTCCTTGGCGCCGTAGCCGGAGATGCGGGTGAAGGCGGGATTGGTGGCCAGGATGTCGCCCTTGTCGTCGGTGATGACGATGGCGTCCTGGGTCGCCTCGAACACCTGGCTGGCCAGGCGCAGGAATTCCTCGTTGGCGCGGCGCTGGCGCACTTCCTGTTCCAGCGAGGCGGCCAGTTCGGCCAGTTCGGCCGTGCGTTCGCTCACCCGCTGCTCGAGCAGCGCGCGTTCGTCGGCCAGCGCCTTCTGGGTGCGCGCCAGGCGCACGTGGGCGTCGGTGCGGGCCAGGATCTCCTCGGCCTGGAACGGCTTGGCGATGAAGTCCACCGCGCCCAGCGCGAAGCCGCGCACCTTGTCGTCCGTGTCGTGCTGGGCCGACAGGAAGATCACGGGCACGTGGCGCAGCTCGGGCGAGTCCTTCAGGCGGCGGCACACCTCGAAACCGTCGATGCCGGGCATGCGGATGTCGAGCAGGATCAGCTCCGGCGGGCGCGACTGGGCCGTCCACAGGGCCAGCTCGCCGTTGGGTGCCTGGCGCACGTAGTAGCCGGCCTCCGTCAGCAGGTCGCTCAGCAGTTTGAGCGAGGCCGGCGTGTCCTCCACGATCAGCACTTCGCCCTTGGTGTGTTGTTCCGCCATTTCCCGGTGCATGCAAAAATTCTTTCAGCGTGATTCGATCCAGGTCCGTGCCGCCGGCACGGCCCGCAGAGGCCCTATCATATACCACCGTCCGTCCCCGCTTCCACCGGGACGCTCCGGCTCACGGCCGCGGCGCCAGCACCAGCGCCGGCCCGTCCTCCTCCAGCAATGCACACAACTGCGGATACTGGTGCCGGCTCACCATGTGCTCGATACGCTCGACCACGGCGCCCAGCTCCGGCGCCAGCGGCGCCAGCAGCTGCGCCACCCGCACCAGGTTCAGTTCCTGCACGGCGGCCCGCAGCGTGGCCCGCAGCTGGGGCGACAGGCAGGCCACGTCGGCGCGCGACAGCGGCGCCGGCAGCGCCAGCGGCACGCCGCCCTGGTGCCGTTCGTCCACCACCACGATGCGATGGCCCTGCTCGTCCGCCGCCAGTCCCGCCGCCGCCCCGCC
>NZ_JBYSZG010000091.1:0-8189 GCF_058786935.1 Rugamonas sp. FW305-51 | reverse complement strand
ACGTCAACGAGAACGGACTAATAAAAGATTCTAATTCATTGATGTACGTTATATATAGCGCTTTTGTTGCGTTCATAGATGAAAATAGTAAAGTTGGGAAAAATAGTCTTATTCGACTCAGAAGCGATAAAGCTCAAACTTTTTATGCGATGTTTTTAGACTGGAGCATAGAAAATACTCCATTAACCCTAATGATCAGTCGCTTTATTCGTTACTGGGAAGCCTTGCCAGCTGATACGCCCGTCTTCGTTGGGGGATGGGGCGATACCGAAAAAGAAGGCAGTCATCGTAAATCATTCACTTTTATGGCTAATAAAAATTTGAATGAAAAGGTGAACTTAGCAATTGTTAGAATTAAAGAAGAGGAAGATTTTTTCAGTCATACAATATTTAGATTCATCGATATTTTAAATGACCTAAATTTGATGGAGGAAAATTTTTATTTACTTGCAAAATATGGAACATCCAATCCAAAAACCATTTCGCTCATAAAAAATGGATTCAGCCGATCAATGGCGGAAATATTAATTAATGACTATGCCAACTTCATTAACTTTATAGACAATGAAGTGACCTCTATTAACCCAGCAATACATGGCGAATTGGTCAGAAAAAAGGCTGGATTCTTAAAAATAAACGAAGTTTCCCTAAATGTAATTGGGGTCTAATCGCACATATGGAAATTTATCTTCAACATTGGTGGTCTGGTGATACTGCACAACACTACGTCTTTTTTACTTTGTCAATAGCGCAACTTAATAAAATCGCTAAGCTTGGCCAGTATCTAAGTGGTGCTCTGGCATTGTTTGAGCTGGTCGCATTTTCGCTTGTAATGGGCCGTTTGAGGCTTATCTCATTCATCGCAATGGCGTCGTACAGAATTTGGCAAACGATTTTTTCGATACCTGTCTTCGTTGCCGGTAGCATATCTATGATAGTACTCGTAGTTACGCATCGGCATCGAGCACGTCGAATCCCATGGATATTTGCCTCTAGAGTCCGAAAGAGGGTGTTTGCATCGATCGCCGTTGCGCGGATATCATATCCCGTCCGCTTTTTCAACTGGCTGCAACTTCACCCTGTTCCTCATACTTTAATCAAGGCTACAAATTTTTCCCTGTTTCTCATATTTTCCGCAATAGAGATTTTCACAAGTTAATTTCCCCGCAGGCTCCGTTGAACGAATAACACCTGATGATAACAATAAAGGTAGTTCGTCATCGTCTAGGACCACGCGACTGGACAGCTATGTCGCTTGTCGGGGTAAATCTCCTTAACCTTAGTTCGCTCGTCGTCAATTCCCCGAGGTGGTCAGGATTTCAGCACGCTCCCTGGCCTCGAACCCCGAGCACATATGCCCCCTCCAAAGCCGGTCTCAGCCAAACAAAGGACGGACCGCACACCAATGCTCTACAAGATCAGCAGCGTGATGGAACTGCTGGAAATTTCTCACGCGACGGTGTACCGAATGGTGGCGAGCGGCCAGCAGGACCTTGTAAAACTTAGTGCCAGGACAAGCCGGATCACCTCGGCGAGCGTGGCGCGCATTCTTGCGCAAACGGACTCAAGGACTAAGCTAGTGGTATAAGGTTCTTGCATTAGAGGTACCAAACTGAGTGTGATTTGGCGCAGAACAGGATTTTTGACGGTAGTTTTGAGACTGTACTTTTACACAGCCAGCAACCACAAGGCCTACTTTGCCATGTGATTCCGGCTCCCGGGCCGGTTTCAGCGTAGACGCCTGCGCTGTTTCGTGGCCAGCTGCCCGTTCCATTCCCATGCCGATGCTAGGGCTGCCCTTTGCCGCTCAGCCGGTCGATGGTGGCGGCCGTGAGCACGCCGGAATAGGGCGTGCGCCGGCCCTGGGCGTCGAACCAGTAACTCCGGGGCATTTCGCCATGCCACTTGGGATCGACCGCGTAGCGCAGCTGTTCGGCCGGCGCCGCGCCGAAGGCCCAGGCGTTGCCCGTCAGGGCCAGTTTGCGCAGGCGCTCCGCCACCAGCGCGTCGGTCTGCGCGTCGCCCATGCCGTCGGTGGACAGGGTGACGATGTCGAGCTCCGGATGCGCGCGCTTCTGCTCGGCCAGCGCGTTCAGGCTGGCCTGGCAGTACACGCAGTCGAGCGACCACAGGATCAGCACGAACGGCCGCCCCGCGTGCCCGCGCACGATCTGCGCCAGGCTGTCCGCCTCGAACGGCACGACGGCCAGGCGCGTCCCGGCGGCCTGGGCGCCGGGGCCGGCGCACATCAACGACATGGCCAGCAGTGCGGCCGCGATCAAACGCTTCATGGTTTATCCTCCGGTTGGACGGGTAGCACGCGCATGCCTTCGGCCTGGGTGCGCCATACGAGTACGATGCCGTGGCGCCCGCGCAGCAGTTGCGGGTGGTCCGACGCCTGCGCCGTGCGGGCCAGTTCCGTTTCGCGCCAGCTCTGGCCGCCGTCGCGCGAGACGCGGGCCAGGATCGCCGTCGCCTTGCCGTCGAACTGGCGCCAGGCCAGCGCGATGGTGCGGCCGTCGACGGCGATGGCGGCATGGTCGGCCTGGTCGGAGCCCAGCTTGACGGGGCTGCCCAGCGGCTTGCCGGGCGGCGCGCTGGCGTAGTAGACGCCGCCATCTTCGCCCTTGATGGTGAACCAGGCCTGGTGGCGGGTGCCGTCGGCCCCGTAGGCCAGCGCCGGCCCCTGGTGCGGGCAGGCGTCCACATGCCAGTCGTCGAAGGTGGCGCGGGCTGGCGCGGCCACGGCGCCGGACGGCGTCAGTTCGGCCAGCGCGTGGTCGCGCACATTGGCGCCGAATACGTGGCGCCACAGGGCCATGGCCTTGCCGTCCGCGCCGGTGGTGATGGCGATGCGGCAGCATTCGCAGCTGTGGTCGGCCACCTTGTAGTCGCCGCGGAAGCTGGCACCGCCGTCGTCGGAAACGGCGTAGTAGACGGCGGCGCCCGTGTAGTCCTGCTGGCGGGCGCGCGCCTGTTCGACGTCGCGCTTGTCGATCCAGGCCACGTAGATGCGGCCCTGCGGGTCTGTCGTCATGGCGTCGAAACGGTGGGTGATGACGGCGCGGTCGGCATGCACGGTGATGGGGGCCGAGAAGCTGCGGCCGCCGTCGAGCGAGCGGATGAAGCGTACCTCGCCCGTGTAGGGCTTGGCGAGCGGCTTGCTGTAGCTGACGTAGAACTCGCCGTGGGCGCCGAACGCCAGCTTGGGGCGGCTTTCGCCGTCGGCCGCGATCGGTTCCGGCGCGGCCAGGATGCGCGCCGGCACCGACCAGCTGGCGCCGTCGTCGTCGGACTTTTGCAGGACGAGGAACTGGTCCGTCCCGTCCACCTGCTTGCTGACGGTCCAGATGGCGCCGCGCGCATCGATGGCCGCTGCCGTGCCCAGTTCGGCCGACCGTGCGGCCTTCATCATGTGGCCCGCAGGCGCGGTCTGCGCGCCGGCGGCGGCGCTGGCGGCGCCCAGTATCAGGGCCGCCGTCGCGGGCCAGCGCCGCACGGCGGCGCGTTCAGTTATTTGCTGCATGGCGTCTGCCTTGAAAAATAGCGTTTGCATCGCGTGGTCCCGTTCAATAGTCGTATTTCAGGCTGGCGAACAGCGTGCGCTGCGGATAGGGGTTGGGGTTGACGTAGTACTTGAAGTTGCCCACGTTGTTCACGCCCAGCGCGGCCGACCAGCGCTCGGTCACGTTGTAGAGCAGTTTGGCGTCGAACACGCTGTAATGGCTGACGGCGCCATATACGTCGGGATTGACGTCGTTGTACTGCCGGCTGGCCGTGTTGTAAAGCGCGTTGTGCTGGCGCCCGCTGTAGCGGTAGCTCAGGCTGAGCGCCAGGCGTTCGGTGGCGTGCCAGGTCGCCACCAGCGTGGCGCGCCAGTTCGGGATGCGCGGCTGGTCGGTGCCCACCAGGCCCGGATTGCGGCTGTCACCCGTGATGGTGGAGCGGGTCCAGGTGGCGCTGCCGTTCAGGTCCAGGCCGTGTATGAACCAGTCGCCGAGCAAGTCGCGCGCGTCGAACGCTTCCTCGATGCCGTAGGTGCGCACCTTGTCCACGTTCTGGATGCTGGAGATGTTGGGGAAGACGGTGGTGTCGGACTGCGAGATCAGCGCGTCGCGCTTGGCCTCCCAGAACAGCGACGAGCGCAGGCTGGCGCGCTGGAAGGCCCGTTCCGCCACCAGTTCGCCCGACACCACGCGCTCCGGCTTGAGGTTGGGATCGTTCTGCTTGACGTTGTTGGGCAGGCTGATGACCTGGAAGATTTCGGCCACGGTCGGGTAGCGCACGGCCTTGCCCAGCGCGGCGCGTAGCGTCCAATCCGCGCTGGCCAGGTAGGACAGGCCCAGCTTGGGCGAGATGTCGTTGTTGCTGCGCGCGGCGTAGTTCAGCTGCCGGTAGGCCGGTGCGTAGGCGGCGTTGTAGTTGCTGCCATCGAAGGCGCGCCAGTGTTCGGCACGGGCGCCCGCCACCAGGCGCCAGGCCGGCGCCATCTGCCACGCATCCTGCAGGTACAGGGCCTGGGTCTCGGTCTTGCCATAGGAATTGCTGCTGGCCGCGGCCGCCGCAGCGCCGTACAGCCAGTCCGACGGCACGGCCGACGTGACCGACTTGAGCGTGTAGCGGTCCACGTGGTAGCCGAAACTGAGCACGTGCGCGCTCTTGGTCGTACCGTCGGCGCGCCACACGCCGCGCAGGTCGAGGTTGCGCCAGCCCGTGCCGTCGGCCACGGTGAGGGTGCCGGCCGGACGCAGCGCGCCCGTGCCCGAGTCGGTCAGGCTGCCTGTGTTGGCGGCGCTGCGGCTGCGGTCCAGGTCCTGGGTGTAGAGGCTGGCGATGGCTTCCCAGTCCCAGCTGCCGCCCGTGTCGGACTTGAGCGACAGGCCGTGCATCAGGTGCCGGCTTTCGCTGTAGCCGGGCGAGGTGCCGGCCAGCGTGTAGTAGTTGCCGTCGCCGGCGAACTTGACGTAATTGCCCGCACGGCTGGCCGCTGTGGTGGCGGCGGCATTGCCCGGAATGCTGACCACCGTGTTGTAGACGGCATTGCCGGCCGCGTCGCGCAGGTAGGGGGCGACGTCGGTGCGCGATGTGCTTTGCCAGATGCCCAGTGTGTACATGGCGCGCACGGCGGGCGTGAGGTCGTAGGCCAGCTTGATCTTGTCCATGTCCTGCACCGTATGGTCGGCGCCGATGGCGCTGGTGACGATGCGCGGGTTGCCGCTGGTGTCGGTGTCGCGCAGTTCGCCGCTGACGGCCGTGTAGGCGGCGCCGGCGGCGGCATTGGCCTTGGCGGCGGTGCCGAAGGTCTGCGGCTGGCCGTGGTTGTCGAGACGGTCGGCCGTGATCCAGTACGACCACGGGCCGGCCTTGTTGCCCACGGCGGCGCTCAGGTGGTGGCCGTTGTAATGCTGGCTGGTGCCATACAGCTTGAAGTCCTGGCCGATCAGGTCGACGCCGGCGTGCGCCTCCATGCGCTCGGGCATATGGGTCGTCATCAGCACCACGCCGCCGGCGGAGTTGCCGGGGTAGAGCGCGGAGAACGGGCCATAGAGCACGTCGACCCGGTCGATTTCGGCCGGCGCCACCATGCCCCAGCGCGGCGCCGTGCTGAAGCTGTTGTTGAGGAAGTTGGACAGCAGCAGGTCGTCCGCATACACGGTGGTCTGGGCGCTCGAGATCGAGCTGTTGACGCGCATGACGAGCACGCCGTTGCGGTCGCCGACATAGCGTTCGCGCACGTGCATGCTGGGCAGGTAGTTGAGTACTTCGGCGGTGGTGACGGCGTTGATGCTCTCCGCGATCTGCAGGGCGGTGACAGCTTCGGTGGTGGCTACGGCGGCCGGGGCGGCGCGTTTTTCGCCCTTGACGACGACTTCCTGCAGGCCGCCGTCGAAGATGACGTCGTCGGCGATGGCGGCGCCGGAGACGAAGGCGGCCAGCAAGGCGGCGACGATGGGCGTGTAATTGGGCGTGTATTTGGCAGTGTAATGCGACTTCATGAGACTAACCTTCGGCAAGATGACTGTCTTGTTTTTGTGGAGGACGCAGGCGGGCGCGCCGGTCCGCAGCGCGCAGGCCAGGCCTGCACGGAAGAGCGGAAAGGTGGCGCGAACGGGCGGCAGGCGGCAGCACACTGCGTGCCATGCGGGCCGGCGTCAGGGAGACTAGAGCGTTGCGGAAGGTGGGGCGCGCGGTTGCGCCGCCGTCCAGATGGGCAGCGGGCGCGGTGCGTGGTAGAACAGGAAGGGGCGAGCGACCTGCCCGGAAAACGCGGGCAGCGTCATCTCGGCGCCGGGCAAGGCCAGCGGCGCGCCGCCATGGGTGGCGCAGAACGGACAATGGTCCAGGTGGGAAGTGTCGATGCCGGCGCCGCCGGACGCTTGCCCGGGGGCTTGGCCGCGATCCTGGCCGCCATCCTGGCCGGCGTCGATCAGCACCATGCGGGCGCCGTCCGTGCTGCATACCTCGGCCCAGGCGGCGCCGCGCGCGGCGGCGCGGGCATGGGAGATCGACGGCGCGAACGCGGCCAGCAGGATGGCGAGGATCGCTATCCAGGCGGCGAAACGGCGAGTCATACGTGTCATTCCCATCGCTGGATTATATCAGCGGCCACTTGCCGCCAGCGCCGCCGCAACCCGCGCCGGATCAAGCGCGCGCGAGTCAGGTGTTGCGTTCTTTCGTCATTTGGTGTGGCGCCGGGCCGGCACGCGCGGGCCGGCGGGGCGCGTCCGATTGCCCGCCACGGCGTTCTGTGGCAGTATCGCCGGAGCTAACGGACCCACGAAAGGCGCGCCATTACCGTGAAATCCATCCTGTCATTGAGGGCCGCCCCCTTGCTGCTGGCCCTGGCCTGCCACGCCGCCGGCGCCGCCCGGATCACTTCCCACGAGATGGCCAGGCCGGAAGGCGCGCGCCACTACCTGCTGGCCACCCCGGACCAGCCGGCGCCGGGCCTTCATCCGCTCGTCATCCTGCTGCACGGCCATGTCGGTTCGGCGGCCCAGGTGCTGGGGCGCGAGCGCATCGCGGCACCGCTGTCGATGTGGCTGCACATCGCCGACCGCGAGCAGTTGCTGGTGCTGGCGCCGGACGGCACCATGGGCAGCGACGGCAAGTCCGGCTGGAACGACTGCCGCGCCGACGCCGTCTCCAATCCCCACAACGACGATGTCGGCTTCCTCAACGCCGCGATCGACCAGGCCGTGGCCGAACATCATGCCGATCCGGCCCGGGTGTACGTAATGGGCATGTCCAACGGCGGCATCATGGCCTTCCGGCTGGCCACCGAGAGCGGCGCGCGGCTGGCCGCCTTTGCCACGGTGGGCGCCTCCATGCCGGCCCGCAGCAGCTGCGCCGCGCCCAAGGTGCCCGTGTCGGCCCTGATCGTGGCCGGTACGGCCGACCCCATCGTGCCCTACGCGGGCGGCGACATCAAATTCGTCATGCTGCACCAGCGCGGCTCGGTGGTGCCGGTGGAGGACGCGGCGGCTGGATGGCGCCAGCTGGCCCAGTTGCCCGCCGCCGGGGCGACGATGGAATTCCCGCACCGCGACGTGGCCGACGTCACGCGCGCCACGCGCACAGTATGGGGCGCCGATCCCCGCAAGCTGCAGGTGGAGCTGATCCGGGTGGAGAAGGGCGGCCACACGGAGCCGAGCAAGGTCAAGCGCCTGCAATGGATGTACCGCATGGTGCTGGGGGCGCAGAACGGCGACGTCGAAGTGGCCGAGGAGGCCTGGGCCTTCTTCCGCGACAAGCAGGCCGGGCTCCAGCCGTGACGGCCCGGGCCGGCCCGGCGCCGCGCCCAAGCGTCCGCCGGCATCCCGGTCGCGTGTCTGCTACTGCTACCACTACGTATTACTGCTGCCCATCGCGGAAGTTACCTGACTAACGAGGTTCGGCCAGGGGCGCCTATTAAAAGGTTCTTCACGGTGTGGCGCGCTATGGTGGTGCTCACGGAGAGGCGGTTTTATAAACGCAGCTAATCCCCCCGAAAGACCACTGCAACGCGCTATCGCGTACTAAAATAGCCATTGCGGCAACACTAAATTCCGCTAAACGGCTATATAGTCTTTAGCGGCGTCCCGCGCGTTTTAGTAACACGATTTTCCACTAATCAGAGTGAAATCGTGGCAGCCATAATGATCTATTACGCAATCGCGCGTTTTAGTAAAACCGGAAAAAAAGAAGGC
>NZ_JBYSZG010000090.1:0-8827 GCF_058786935.1 Rugamonas sp. FW305-51 | reverse complement strand
CCCACCCTGCCCTGCCGGAACCGGCCACGCCCCTCATCCCGACAGTCGCCGTCGCCCCCGTGGCGCGCTGGCAGGATGACGAAAAGCCCGTGCCGGCGTCCGGCTTCCAGGTGCAGGCCTATGCGCGCGGGCTCGATCATCCGCGCTGGCTGTATGTGCTGCCCAACGGCGACGTGCTGGTGGCCGAAACGAACGCCCCGGCCCGCGCCAACGCGGGCCATGGCGTGCGCGGCATGATCACGCGCTACCAGATGAAGAAGGCGGGGGCGGCCGGCGCCTCGGCCGACCGCATTACCTTGCTGCGCGGCGTGGGGCCGGATGGCGCGGCGGCCCAGCGCAGCGTGTTCCTCGACCAGCTGCACTCGCCGTTCGGCATGGCGCTGGCCGGCAATGTCCTGTACGTGGCCGACACCGACGCCGTGCTGCGCTTTGACTACCGGCCGGGCCAGACCGCCATCGCCACGGCCGGCATCAAGGTGCTGGACTTGCCGGCCGGCCCGCAGAACCGCCACTGGACCCGCAACCTGGTGGCCAGCCCGGACGGGCGCTACCTGTACATCGGCGTCGGCTCGGGCAGCAATGTGGGCGAGAACGGCCCGCAGGCGGAAACGGGCCGCGCCGCCATCTGGCAGCTGGACCTGGCCAGCGGCAAGGCGCGCCCCTACGCGACGGGCTTGCGCAATCCCGTCGGCATGGATTGGGAACCACACAGCGGCCAGCTGTGGACCGCCGTCAACGAACGCGATGAACTGGGTAACGAGCTGGTGCCGGACTACCTGACGGCCGTGCAGGACGGCGCCTTCTACGGCTGGCCCTACAGCTATTTCGGCGCCCATGTGGACCGCCGCGTCACGCCCGAGCGGCCCGATCTGGTGGCGCGCGCCGTCGAGCCGGACTATGGGCTGGGCGCCCACACGGCATCGCTGGGACTGGCTTTCTACCGGGGCCAGCTGTTTCCGCCCAGTTACCGCGACGGCGCCTTCATCGGCCAGCACGGCTCATGGAACCGGCGCCCGCCCAGCGGCTACCAGGTGATCTTCGTGCCGTTCGCCAATGGCAAGCCGGCCGGTCCGCCGCGCGACTTCCTGATCGGCTTCCTGGACCGCAAGGGCACGGCCCATGGCCGTCCCGTGGGCGTGGCCGTGGACCGCGAGGGCGCGCTGCTGGTGGCCGACGACGTGGGCAACACGGTGTGGCGCGTCACGCCCAAGGTGCGCTGATACGGCCGTGCTATGTGCGTTTCCGTACGGAGGGGCGCATACGGTCGCGTCATGATGGCGCATCGCAAGCAGAACAGGAGCACATCATGAAACGCACTGGAACGGCCGTCTGGAGCGGTGACCTGAAAGGCGGCAGCGGCAGGGTGGCAACGGAAAGCGGCATCCTCGACAACATCTCATACGGCTATCACAGCCGCTACGAACACGACGCCGGCACCAACCCGGAGGAATTGCTGGGCGCGGCCCACGCGGCCTGCTTCACCATGACGCTGGCCGGCGAGCTGGCCGCCGCCGGCATGAAGGCGCGCAGCCTGATCACGACCGCCACTGTCACGCTGGGCAAGAGCGGCGACGATTACCAGATCGGCGCGGTACACCTGAACCTGATCGCCTTCATCCCGGGCGCCAGCCAGGCCGCCTTCGAGCGCGCGGCGCTCAAAGCCAAGCTCGAATGTCCGATGTCGCGCCTGCTCAAGGCCCACATCACGCTGGACGCGCGGCTCGACCATTGAACGGCGGCGCCCGGCTGGTCACCCGGCAGCTGGAACACGGCCATGGTGTGCGCCATGTCGCCGGTCTGGCTGTCGAGGGTGGCCGCCGCGGCCGCCATCTGCTCCACCAGCGCCGCGTTCTGCTGGGTAGTCTCGTCCATCATGGTGACGGCCACGCCCACCTCGGCCACGCCGTCGGACTGGGCGGCGCTGGATCCTGCGATCTCGCCCATGATGCCGGTGAGGCCGCGGATCGATTGCACCACCTCCGCCATCGTGCTGCCGGCCTTGTCCACCAGCGCCACGCCATGGCCCACGCGCGCCACGCTGCTGTCGATCAGGGCCTTGATCTCCCGGGCCGCTTCGGCCGAACGGCCCGCCAGCGTGCGCACCTCGGTCGCCACCACGGCAAAACCGCGCCCCTGCTCGCCCGCGCGCGCCGCCTCCACGGCCGCATTCAAGGCCAGAATATTGGTCTGGAACGCAATGCCGTCGATCACGCCGATGATGTCGGCAATGCGGCGCGACGAGTCGTCGATTTCCTTCATGGTGCCCACCACCTGCCCCACCACGGCGCCGCCCTGCTCGGCCACGGCCGAGGCGTCGATCGCCATCTGGTTGGCATGACGGGCGCTGTCAGCATTCTTGCGCACCGTCTCGCCCAGTGCCGCCATCGAGGCCGTGGTCCGTTCCAGCGCGCTGGCCTGGCGTTCCGTGCGCTCGCTCAGGTCGCGGCTGCCGGCCGCGATCTCGCTGGTGGCCGTGGCGATGCCGTGGGCCGACTGGCGCACCCCTTTGACCAGCGTTTGCAGCGAGCCCTGCATTTGCCGCATCACGCCCATCAGGCTGTTGTCGTCGCCCTGGTTGGGGATGGCCGAGGTCAGGTTGCCGTGCGCCACCTGGGCCAGCGCCGCCCGGGCCGACGCCGGATCGCCCCCCAGTTCGCGGCGCACGGTGGCCTGCAGCGGGAAATTGAGGCCCACCGCCACCAGCGCCGCCAGCACGGCGATGCCGATCGAGAGCCGGGTGGCCCAGGCGGCGCGCGCATTGACCGCAGCCTGCGCGGCCTGCGAAGCCTTTTGCGCCAGCTCGCGCTGCTTGATCAAGGCGCCGCGCAGCGCGCGCCAGGCCGGGGTTTCCACTTTATTGAGGACGGCGGCCGCGTCGCCTTGCGCGGCCAGGGTGGCCAGCACCTGTTGCTGGGCCTTGGCATGGTCGGCGCGCAAGGCCACGGTCTGGCCGATGCCGGCCTCGAACTGGCTGCCGCGGGCGCTGCCGGCCGCTTCGGCGTAGGCGGCCTGGTAGGCGCTTTGCGCCGCCTTGAGATTTTCGGCCGCCTTGGGATTGGCCGGGTCGAGCACGATGTTGCGCAGTGCCTGCCCCATCTGCAAGCCTTGCGCATACATTTCGGACAGGTCGCGCTCGACGGCCTGCTCGGTGTTGATGTAGCGGTCGAATTCGGCGCGCGTATTGACCAGTGAGACGATGCTGGTCGTCAGCCCAAGGACGAACAGGATGGCCGGGATGGCCGCGAAACCGACTATTTTCGTACTGAAGCGCATGACACCTCTCCCTGAGCTTACGCCATTGTTTTTAAGCAACACATCGATATCGAGTGTAACTGAAGGCAGGGCCGGCAAAGCCGGGAGAGAGGAAAATAATTGACGGGGAGGCGGTGCCGCAACGGCGCGGCGGCAGGAACAGGACAAAACGCATAGAATGCCGCTTACCGTCCACCGACATCACGAAAGACCACCATGCGTATATTGCACACCATGCTGCGGGTAGGCGACCTGCAGCGTTCGATCGACTTCTACACCAAGGTGCTGGGCATGAAACTGCTGCGCACCAGCGACAATCCGGAATACAAATACACGCTGGCCTTCCTCGGCTACGGCGCCAATCCCGAGCACGCGGAACTGGAACTGACCTACAACTACGGGGTGGAGCGCTACGAGATGGGCACGGCCTACGGCCACCTGGCCATTTCGGCCGAAGATATCTACCGCGCCTGCGAGGCCGTCAAAGCCAACGGCGGCAACGTCACGCGCGAGCCGGGACCGGTGAAAGGGGGCACGTCCGTGATCGCCTTCGTCACCGACCCGGACGGCTACAAGATCGAACTGATCGAACGCCAGTTCGACGGCGCCGGCGCCGGCCTGTAAGCCCGCGCCGGCCGCTGGCTTAGTGGGCCAGCAGGGCGTTGATCGTTTCCAGGTCTTCCGCTTTGAGCGAGCCGGCCGCCGCCTTCAGGCGCAGGCCGCTCATGATGGTGTCGTAGCGGGCCTTGGCCAGGGTTTGCTGGGTCGAGTACAGCAGCTTTTGCGCGTTCAGCACGTCGATGTTGATGCGCACGCCCACCTGGTAACCGAGCTTGTTGGAATCGAGAGAGGACTTGCTCGACACCTCGGCCGCTTCCAGCGCCTTGACCTGGGCCAGGCCGCTGTTGACACCCAGGTAAGCCAGGCGCGCGCCCTGCGCGGCCGCGCGGCGGGTCGCTTCCAGGTCGTTGCGCGCCTTGTCTTCCAGCGCGATCGATTCGCGCACCTTGCTGGTGACGGCAAAGCCGCTGAACAGGGGCACGTTCCACTGCACGCCGATGGAATTGTTGTTGGCCACGCTGCTGGAAGTCTGGTTGTTGTGCTGGTTGCTGGCCACCAGGTTGACGGTCGGGTAGTGGCCGGAGCGGTTGCGCTCGATCTCGCGCTTGGCGATCTCCAGCTGCAGCTGGGCGCCCACCACGGCGTAGTTCTGGCCTTCGGCCGAGCTGACCCACGGTTCCACGGCGGCCGGCTGGGGACCGGCGATGGTCACGCCGGTGCGCAGCGGCGCCAGTTCGGTGGGGGCCTGGCCGATGATCACCTGCAGCGCCGTGCGCTTGTTTTCCAGGTCGTTGATGGCGGCGAACTCCTGCGCCACCACCAGGTCATAGGCGGCCTGCGCCTCGTGGGTATCGGTGATGGTCTGGGTGCCCACTTCAAAATTGCGCTTGGCCGAGGCCAGCTGTTCCGTCGTCGCCACTTTCTGGGCCTGGGTCGAGGCCAGGAAGTCCTGCGCTGTCAGCACGTCGAAATAGGCCTGGGCCACGCGCACGATCAAATCCTGCTGCGACTGGGCGAAGGTGGCCTCGGCGGCCGCCTGCAGCAGTTTGCCCTGCTGGTACTGCTGCCAGCTGGCCCAGTTGAACAGGGGCTGGGTCAGCGTGACGGCGTAATTGTTGATGTGGTAGTCGTTGTCATGCTTGGGGGAGGGATCCACCTGCAGGTCGCCGCTGTTGCGGCTGTTGGAACCGCTGGCCGAGATGAACGGCAGCAGGCCGGCCCGGCCCTGGGTCGTACGTTCCTGCCCCGCCGTCAGGCTGGCGCGGGCGCCGGCATAGGTCGCGTCGTTGGCCAGCGCTTGCTGGTACACCTGGACCAGATCGGCCGCCTGTGCGTTGAACGTCATGAAAGCGCTGGCGATCAGCACGGCGATAAGGGGTCTCTGCATTGCGTTCTCCGTGGGAGTCATCAAAAAAAGTTAATCATATCAAAAAGACACCATCCATTGCCGCCGCGCCCAGCACCGCGTTGCCGCGGCCCGGTATTGCAGACCTAGTACTTGGGCATCGCGCCGTCGACCTGCACGGCCCAGGCGTGCACGCCGCCCGTCAGGTTGCTCACCTTGCCGAAGCCGTGACGCTCCAGGAAGGCGGCCACCTGCAGGCTGCGCGCGCCGTGGTGGCAGATGCACACGATGGCAGCATCCTCATCGAGATCGTCGATGCGGGCCGGGATGGTTTGCATGGGCATCAGGGTCGCGCCGGCGATATGGCACGTCTCGAATTCCCATGGTTCCCGCACGTCCAGCAGGAAGGGGCTGGGACGGGCATCGTCGGCCAGCCAGTCCGCCAGTTCCAGCGCAGTCAGATGCTGCATAGCGCCCCGCTCAGAACGTGAAATGCGACGGTGCCGAGGCCAGGCTCAGCAGCTTCACATTGGTTTCAAACAAAGTCTTGGTGTCGTAGCCCGCTTCGCCGGTGCGGGTGATCAGCTGCGCCTTCATCAGGGGCGCGTCGCCGATGATGGCCACCAGCCGGCCACCCACCTTGAGCTGCTGCAGGCACGCTTCGGGCAGCGACGGCAGGCCGCCGGAGACGATGATCACGTCGTAGGGCGCGCCCTTGGCCCAGCCCTGGGCCGCGTCGCCCAGCTCGACCGTGACATTGCTCACGCCGTTGTCGGCCAGGTTCTTCTCGGCCAGCGCCTTCAGTTCCGGCAGGATTTCCACGGTCGTCACGTGACGGCCCTTGTACGCCAGCAGGGCCGCCATGTAGCCGCTGCCGCTGCCCACTTCCAGCACATTTTCGTGCTTCTTCACATTAAGTTCCTGCAACAGGCGCGCTTCCAGCTTGGGCGTGAACATGCACTGGCCGCCCGGCAGCGGGATTTCCGTGTCGACGAAGGCCAGGTTTTTGTGGGCGGCGGGCACGAAATTCTCGCGCTTGACCACCACCAGCAGGTCCAGGACGTCGGGATCGAGCACGTCCCAAGGGCGGATTTGCTGTTCGATCATGTTGAAGCGGGCTTGTTCGATATTCATCTTATGACTCGGTGGAAAAAGAATAATCCGTCATTTTATCGTTGAACTGGCAAGGAAGGCACATGTTAACGAGAAACCTGACGGGACGCGGGAAATTGCGACAGTCTGCAGTTTGGAGGGGTTGAAGCGGCCAATTCGGCCTGCCGGGCTGGCGCGCACGGGCGTCACGGCGCTTTAACGGCCGGCGGCAGCAGGCCGCCCAGGGCCATGCCGATGAACGCTTCCATATAGGCTTGCGGGTCCAGCGCCGGCATGTCGCACGGTAAAAAGCGGTGGGTCCACATCATCAGCATCAGCACGGGGGCCGTCAGCACGTGGGTCATCACTTCCGGATCGAGGGGGCGGAATTCGCCGCGGGCGACGCCGCGCACCAGCACGCTGGAGATCAGGCCGTTGCCGCGGGCGATCACTTCCTCGTTGTAGAACTGGGCCAGGTCGGGGAAATTATTGGCTTCGGCCATCATCAGCTTGGTGATGCCGGCCAGCTCGGTGGCGCCGATCTGCTCCCACCAACGCATCAGGATGGCGCGCAGCAGCTCGGCGCTGTGGCCTTCGAATTCGGCCACGGTCTGCTCGGCAGCACCGATGGCATGCACGATGTGCTCGCGCACGACGGCCTTGAACAATTCTTCCTTGTTCTCGAAATACAGGTAGAGCGTGCCCTTGGACACGCCGGCCCGGCGCGCCACGTCCTCGAGCCGGGTGGCCGCGAAGCCGCGTTCGACGAACTGGGCCAGGGCGGCGGCCAGCAATTCCTGCGGCCGCGCATCTTTGCGCCGCTCCCAGCGGGGCTTGGCTTCGGGGGGGACTGGCATAGGTGTTTGAGTTATAACTTACTTTTAAGTCATTAATATAGACGGCCTGCCGGTCAGCGTCAAGCCGGGTACCCGTTGTTACGTCCGAATAGAACCTTGAATAGACAAATCGCATGAGAGAGGAATCGAATGCTCGTTTGCAGGCAGGATTGCCCCCTCAGTTTGCCCCCGAGGTCCTCGCGAACGCGCCGGCCATCGCATCGCCCGGCCAAGAGACGCGCCACAGCGAATTGCCGCGGCGGCGTCTAGCGTCGAGCAGGAATTGGCCCGTGGCGACGAACTCATCGAACGAGCAGCCATGGCGAGCGCGGCGATCGGCAAACGCTGCAGCCCGGTGGAAGGATAGTAATTCCAGCCGGGCGGAATATCCGGCCGGCCCATCATGCCCGCATACTCATGCCGGGCATCATCGGTATTAGGACTGACAATGCAATCAGCTTCCATCATCACGCCAGCGTTTTCGCGGCATCAAGCATTGCACGACTAAGAGAGCAACAAGCGCTGCTTCAGTCCCATCAAACACTGCATCGCGCCCCTCGGCAAGCCGGTCCATAAGATCCGCCCATCCATGAAAGTAGACGCTGCAAAGGTACGAGACCAAAAGGGCTATCGCACCGCATCCTCGTGCAGGTTGCGGCAAGCGTGAGACCGCAAGAAGTGCACCAACCGCTACAGCCGGCACGACAGCCCAGCCAGAAATTGTGCTTGCAAAGAACAAGACGCCGAAAAGCCTAAACAAGGTGACAGGAATCGCGACGACACAAAGCAGCGTAAAGATCAGAGGCGAATCTATCAGGGGGATCATGCGACCGAATTTCATGGTTTTTTTCCGGCAGCTTTGTACGCATCACCTCCAAACACATCCACTGCCTTGTAGTAGAGCCAGGAAGTCGCTGCCATGTTGGGCCGCTCCAATTTCATGTCTCGTTTGAAATTGCTATCGCACGCTGCCTTTCCGCGTTGATCGCTATAGCAGTCATCATGTGCTGCACACGACTTCGGGAAGAAGTCCGGCACATACGCATCTGTTTTCGCATCGCCGCAACCATACCCACATGGGAGCCCATCAGGCCGCAAGGAAGGGTCTCTGGCCGGAGGGAACACGCTGCGCATGAAATCGCGGAACGCGATTGCACCGCCGGGCGGCTCCAGCCCAGTCGGATCTGTATAACTTATCGGATCCCCCCCCGACATATGCGTAAGAGTTCATCCCCGCGATAAGTCCTAATGGATCAGCTGATATAAATCGCGCCATACTTGGCGAATAATATCGGGCTCGATAGTAATAAAGCCCTGTCCCATCGTTTTCACGACCAGTGTATTGGAACGGGTTGGCATGCGCGGCGTCGGCTGTGGTCGCACCATATGGCTCGTACGAATAATCCACCAGTTTGGCTCCGTTGCCATCGACCAGGCGCAATGTTGAACCCAGCGCATCGGTAAGATAGCTTGTCACTAGCGCGCTGGCGCCTGAGCCAGTCTGCGCGGCGAACAGTTCGTCAATACCCAAGCCCGTGATGTAGGTCGCGAGCACATTGCCCGGTTGACTGTTATCGACGGCCGCACCGTTGAGCGCCTGCACGATATTGGCGCCGTCGTAGACGTAGCCCATGACGTTGCCGTTGACGTCCCTGGTCAAGCGACGGCCGACGGCATCGTAGGTGAAGCTGGCGATCTGCCCTCCCCCTGCGTCCCGTATCTGCACCAGCCTGTCACGTAC
>NZ_JBYSZG010000089.1:0-9577 GCF_058786935.1 Rugamonas sp. FW305-51 | reverse complement strand
GTTTTTGTCCGTTTCATAAATCCTCCCGTTGATGAAGTTTACCAAACAGGAGTGTCCGAAAAAGTCAGAGTACCTCAGATCGCGTCCGGTGCCGACTTGAGCCGCTGCCACTTTATCGAAGGTGTCGCTCAGCATGGGGAAAGCATGCCCTTCGATCCTTCACAGGACATCCCAGAGTTGCACCGTGCCGCTGAAGCCATGGGTGGGGTCAGTCTATTGTTGATTGATCCGATTGTCTCTGCAGTAGCCGGCGATATGCACAGGGCCAACGACGTCCGCCGCAGTTTGCAGGCAGTAGTGGACTTTGCGGAAGCCCATGGCTGTGCCGTAATCGGCATCACACACTTTGCAAAAGGTGGAGCCGGAAAGACGCCTCAAGACCGTGTAATCGGCTCTCAGGCCTTCGGCGCGCTGGCCCGCATGGTGCTGGTGACAGCGAAAGAAGAAGACAGTAGCCGGCGCGTGCTAGCGAGAGCTAAATCAAACATCGCGCCGGACGACGGTGGAGTTGCATATGGCCTTGAACTGGTGTCGATTGACGGCGGCATCGATGCAACGCATGCGGTATGGGAAGGAGTGATCGAAGGTACAGCTCGTGAAATTCTGGGTGAAGTTGAAATCGGAGAAGATGGGGACAAGTCCACACGCGATGAACTGGCAAAAATGCTGGTCGATCTCATAAACGACGCCGGTGGACGGATGACGGCAAAGCAGTTACAGGCCGAAGTACGCGACGCCGGCCACTCGTGGGATGCGGCCAAGCGACTTAAGAAATCGCTGGGTATCAAAGCGGCGAAGTTGAGTATGGGAGGCCAATGGCTTTGGTGCCTTCCCGAAAAAGAGACTCCAAGAGCGCACGAAGGACGCTCCCAACATGGATCGCGCTCTTCGCTCCCTTCGGAGCTCCCTTCATAAGATGCTCTGAAACGGCAGAAAAGCAATATGGGAAGTCTGTGCGCCTTCAAGCAGCAAGCGCACTCCAATTGAGATATATTTGGAGCCAATGCAGTGAATCGACACAGACCCACCCCGATACGCGAGGAATTAAATGTTTCAGACGCTGCGCCGCAAAGGCGATTCGTTGGTTATCGCGATACCTGAGAAATTTATTGAACAGAACAACCTGCGTGAGGGATCGAAGGTTCACTTGGCCATTTCCGGTACGAAATTGACAGTCAACATGCAGCAGCGGCCTCATTACGTACTTGCCGAGTTAATGGCCGAGATGCCCACCACTCTTCCTTTAGCTGACGGGTGGGATGAGATGCCCCCGACCGCCAAAGAGGCGCCATAGTTCAACCGGCACTATGAATCCCCAAGGCTGGCTCGAATCATTTAGGCTTGAGGAGAGTTATTTTGGGACGAGAACGCGGGCACGCTTAGCCCCATCCGATCTCCCAGTCTGTCTTGGGCTAACGCCGCAGTCCCAAGGTTCACTTCTAAATATCCCATAGTAGTCTTCACGTCCTTGTGTCTCATGATCTGCTGGATTGTTTGAATAGGGGTACCTTCTTCAGCAAGCAGAGTAGCGAAAGACCCCCTTAGTCGATGCGGCGTGATACCGCTAATTCCACAGGCCGTATTTGCTGTGGACATTGCCTTAGTGGCATAGCCTGATGCCATCTGCTTTCCCTTACGCCCCGCAGCAATTAGCCCTGCAGGTCGCCGCAAAGGATGGAGGTGGTCGATGATCCAACGCGGCATCGGGATGGCGGACGCTTCCTTACCCTTCGTCGCACCGGGCGTATAGGTGCGACGCTCCCAATCGATCCACTCCCACCGGGAGCCAGCCGCCTCAGATTCCCGCAGACCTAGACCGAACATTAGCCGAACTGCCGTGCTGACCGACGGCGAATTGGGTACGGCTGTATCCAGGGCTTGGAACCAGTTTTTTGCCACTTCGATTGGTAGTGTGGATCTTGGGCGCCTCTGGATTTTTATCATATCGACCTTCCAAGGGAGACGATCAATGATTTCTCGATTCACGGCCCAGTAGACGACTAATTTTAAGATGCGAAGCCAGTGGTTTACAGTAGACGGGCTGTGCTTTTCGAGATGTTTGTTGCGCGCCAGTTCGACTCGCTCGGTCGTCAGGTCGCTGATGAGCAGCTCCCCGAGATCATACAAATGGCATCGAGCGAATGACTCAACGCTATTCACGTGAGCGGTACCCATGGCAGGGCCACGCACTGTCAACCACTCAGCGACCAACGTAGATAAGGTAGGGATGATTTTTCCGCCATTAGCAATCGTGCAGGCATCCGCATAGGCTTTTTGTGCGATCAATTCAGCCCGTTCCCGGTCGCGTTCGCGGGTCGAACGCTGGATCCTAACCCCTGCAATACAGAAGCGGTAATGCCATATTTTTCTAACGAGCTGCAGATTGTATTTGCCGGTCCCACACCAAGGAGCTGGTGGAACATTGTCATGCCGCGCTGGTACGGATTGATAGCACTTCTTCATTGATAATTCCTTTCGTTCCTGATGTGGCGGAATCTTACGGGCTCTTTCTCATAAACTTGGAATTCACTTCGATGCGTCGAATGCAGTTGCTGGAAACTGATTGCTGAAATTACGGCTCAAGGAAGCGGAGGCCAGGGCGGAACTCGGGTCGTGAAGGACGCGGATGAAGTAGCAAAGTGCGGAAGGAAAAGCGGACTCTTACAGATAATTCGGATTTAGAGGGAGAATAGCGCAGTTTTCGCCACTTCTTTCCCGGCCGGAATAGTTCGGATTTGCAGTCGCGCCCGTCGCTGTTTTTCACAGCTCTGGGGCCGTTGCAACAAGCCAGGGACGGCCACCGCCGGTGGTAGTTCTTTTGCTGGTTACACCCCTAGCGGATTTGGTGGTTGCAGGGTGATTTTCGTCGTTTGAGACATTCAGAAACGATATTTAAGGGGCATAGCCCCAAGGTAAATTCATCTGGTTACAAGAACCACATTGGTTGCAGCCCTCGTCCAATTTTCGCAGGAATTCGCTGCCTGCAACCTTGAAAGACCAGAAAATCTATCCGCTCCCTGCAATGAGCGTAGCCATGTATTTTCTGCGCGAAGCCATAAAAGCTTCGCCACTTGCTCAGTCGGTATTGAACGGCGGCGGCAACGGCGGCGCCCGCTTTGGGGCCATCAGCTGGCCGTGACAATTTGTGTTTTTTTCATTAGAGCAAGATGTTATCCTGACTACCTCGATCGAGTTCGGCCATTAGGGGCCTTTCGGTGGTGTCGGCTTTGGCTATCCTTAGACAATCCGTTTGACGACGGGCTGGCTCGACGAAGCTGGCCAATCCGAATGCCGCCGCAAATGAAGTTCCGACACAGTTCGGTAACGTTGAATTCAACTTAGGTTAGACATGATTGACGACGAAAAAAGAATGAACGAATTTAATACTTGGCAACGGGAAAAAAAGCGCAGAGCGCAGATCGGACTCGCAAGCTTTCTTGCCTTCTTGTCATTCGTTTTTTTTCAGATCCGCGATGAATTGGTGGGCAAGTATCAATTGATTTCATTATTTGGATTGTTGATTCCAACCTCTATGGCAGCTGTCTCAGGGTTCATGCTTCTAATGCTATATCTTCGCGGCGACTTGGGCAGCAAATCTCCTGTTGCAACGAATGTGCACGCGTTCCCCTCTCATAGCTTCTCGGCGGAGCCTTCACTTCACGATCTTGAAGCGCGAGTAAACGCATTGGAAATAGCACCGAAAGCTGTTGCAAGCCAAGTGAATACGGACGAGGCCGTCAAGTTGCTGTTTCCGGCTGTGCAGCAGCAGCTGGGCCAAATCTTCGAGTCCCAGTATGAGCAGAAATCAGCCAAAGCCAAGGCGGCAGACCAGATAGGGCAGCAATTCAACGCGGCCGTGAAGCGCCTGGAAAATGAAATCGCGGAGCAGTCGCGGAAAGGCAATGTCAATCTAGCAATCGGCGTTATCACGACAAGTCTTGCAATCTTCTTACTAGCATATATTGTGTTAGAGCCGACCAAAGAGGTCTCTACTTGGCTCCAGCTTGCGACGCATTACATTCCGCGCATTACGCTGGCGGTATTCATCGAGGTCTTCTCGTTCTTTTTCCTTAAGCTGTACAAAACAACTTTGGATGAATCTCGTCGGTATAACGACGACTTATCGCGGTTGACCCTGCAGTGGGTGGCTGTTGAAACCGGGTGGTTTGCTGAAAAGGACGGGGAGACGCTGTCGCTAGCGAAGGATGTTCTCGGCCTGACCAAGCCATCGAAGGTCGCAGCTGCGGAGCTCACTTCGTCGGTCAGTGGTGACAAGCTGGCACAGGCGATCTTGAACGCAGTCTCCAAAGAGCTGGGTGACAAGCTCAAGAAGGACGACAAGGAGGGGAAAAGCACAAAGAAGGGCGGATCCGAGGATGAGGAATAACAACTATTAGCCATCAAGATTCTCGACAAACTGATGTTCATTGGGCCGGTATACGAGCGATGATTCGCGTCAACTATTTTGGCTGGTCGAGATAATTGTCGCTCACCAGAGCGATACAGTTCCGCGTGCGCAAAAGCCCAGTAAGCCTGCGATGTCTGCTATCTTGCCAATATATCGTCGTCGCTCAGCCTTCAAAGGGTGGCAAATTCTAAAGGCTCGAGATGTTCCTGATACCAGTCTTGCTATAGAGACATTGTGACCTCCCAATCGGCGAAAAGGTCAATTTTCGCCATACCGACCATGGCCGACATTGCCGTCGATAGCGGACATGCCAGCATTCGTTGCCTCGTGCCGACATAGAGTATTGCTCCCAAGTCACTCTAGGGACATGCCGAGCATAAAACGGCCCCGTTAGAAAACGACCGTTTATCAACAGTGTTCGATTGCTTTTTTCAGGATGTTGGAAATATAGACTTTGACATTTCTAACATAATGCTATATTCTAACACCGTTTTCTAACATATCTGGTAGGGAGGCAGCATGGCAACCTTTGCATATGGCCGAGTCAGCACAGCCGATCAAAACGCCGACAACCAACGCATTGAAATAGAAAGTGCTGGGCACCATGTCGATTATTGGTTTGCAGACACCATCAGCGGTAAAACTTGCGCGACACTGCGCCCACAATTTAAGACACTACTTGGACAAATTCGAGATGGTGAAACGCTGGTAGTCTCCAAGCTTGACCGACTGGGCCGCGATGCGCAGGACGTGGGTGCGACAGTCAAACTATTAGCCAAGCGTAAGATTGCCGTCATTGTGTTGCAGCTAGGGCAGCTAGACCTAGCATCGGCTGCCGGGAAGTTGATGCTCACCATGCTGGCTGCAGTGGCCGAAATGGAGCGAGATTTGCTGGTGGAGCGCACGCAATCGGGCCTTGCGCGGGCCAAGAGCGAAGGGAAGAGGCTGGGACGGCCATCAAAGACCACACCAGAACAGCGCGCCGAGATTATCGCCAAGTATGGCCAGGGCGAAAGCGTCAGTGCATTAGCGAGACAGTTTGCAGTATCCCGCGCTAATATTCTCGGCGTTGTGGGCAGGTCAATCTGACAATCAAATTTTAGGTGGCATATGCATACTCTAAAAAATAAATCAATGGATGATTTAATGCAGATTATAATGGCGCTAGACAAACCTGCAAAAGGCTCTTTGATGGCCGCGTTCAGTGATGACGAGTTAAAGGAAATCCGCGCACTCCCCGCAAACGATGCTTACACCGATTTACTAATCGACCTCTTAATTGAGGTAAAGAATGACCGGTTAGAGATCTGCCATGAAACGGAAAGACCAATGTCGGTGCTTGAGATTATCGAGAAATGTGGTGGCGATTCACAAAAGAGCTACCGAATTTTCCATCTGCCTAGAATAGGTGATGAGGAAGATTGGGTTGGAAGTAGAATTTTATTGCCATTTAAGCCCCCTAAAATCGGCACACTCACACCTAAACGGGCTACTGGAAATTAATGCAGTTTCACCGATGGCTTCGAAAAGGCTAGGCTCCATTGGTACAATCGAGCCGCCAATCCTATTCAGTCCCTGCCGCCAAGAATTTTGATAGAAAATACGGTTGCTATGAAGTTTTCAGAAATCGAAGAGACCCTTTCAAGCTATGGTAGCGGCGGTTACGCCCTCCTTGAGTCCTTTATCTTGCGGCTATTACAGGTGGAAGCCGAGCATCACGGGCAATCTCTGCGGCTGGAAAGTTTGCGGGGGCCAGGTTATTTCGATGCGTTTGCGCCTAGAGGTTTGGGCGATATCGAAAAACCGGTCTTTATTGAGATCGAAAACGTGTTAACGCCGGGAGCGTTAGCTGATCTTGTTCGACGACATGCGAAGTATCGAAGTAGCGCTGATGAAGTATTGTTAATTGTATCCAAGTGCCACCTAGGGCAGAAAACTGATCTCACGCAGAAAATTCTTCAGGAGCATGATGGTGAAGTCTTCGTGTGGGAAGAACGAGAAATTCAGGAGTTGATGGACAAACATCCCCAAGAGGTGGCTAACGCAATAAATCAACGCTTTTCAATACACGTCAATCAAGCGATGACCAGACCGGCCGATTGGATCCGGAGGCGAGAAGACGCGTTGTCCCAAATTACCGAAGCATACGAATCTGGGCGATTCTCCATGTGGCTTGGTGCTGGGGTGTCCAGCAGCGCAGGACTTCCCGATTGGAATACGCTGTTGAACTCTCTGTTTGTTTCCATCGTACTCGCGGATGGTCGTCTAGATTCTGCAAGTGCAGACGATAAAGCTGGAAATAGCATTGTTAAACGTCTTCGCGAACTTGATGGTCCTTCGGCGCTTACCCTTGCACGTTATATTCGCAGAGGTCTTTCCTCAAACACAGCAAGCGAACAAGAGCAAGAGAAGTTCATTTCAATGGTGACGAGTAAGCTCTACTCGTTGCGCAACAAGAATTTCAGCACTGAGTCCAATCTGATTAAGGCAATCACGTCCCTTTGCGTTCCGGCTCGTACTGGTGCAAAGGTCAAGGCGTTAGTGACTTATAATTTCGACGATCTGATTGAACGTTCACTTCGGGAGCGGGGCCTGGCGAACAGAAGCATTTTCGAAGAAATAGATATTCCGAATCCTGAAGAATTACCGGTATTTCATGTTCATGGCTTTTTGCCTGAAAACAGGAGTGGATACTTAAACTTGAACAAATCAACATTGGTGTTTTCGGAAGAGGGCTATCACCGAATTTACGGCGAGCCATATCACTGGTCCAATTTGACCCAGCTGACGTATCTTAAGGAGTCGACCTGCCTAATGATAGGTTTATCACTTACCGATCCTAACCTGAGAAGGCTCCTTGAAATCTCATCTCAATACCGACAAGGCCCACGACATTTTGCTTTCCTGCGTCGAACTAAATTTGAATCCTTCATGTTTGACGAGAAAAACGGGAAGAGGAACAAAGTAGTCCGAAGTGGTGTTTCGACGGTAAGACAGTTCTTGGAAAAGCATCACAATTTGCATGAAGAGGTGCTGCGTGAGCTCGGTGTAACGGTCATTTGGTACGAAGAGCATGATCAACTGCCCGGGTTATTGAAGAAGATTGGACAAGCGGCTATTTGAGCAATCAACGCGACTCTCAGTTGCCGCTTGCATTTTTCGAAGCGTCGCTATAGAGCCGCAATCGCGATCCCAGTAGGTGCACTAGTTCAGACTTCGTCTGACACACTAAGTACGATGACCTGCAGCTCTACCCGGCGGACTTTCGCAATTCGGGGAGGCGGGAGAAAAGGCCTCGCAATTTAAGGCTAATTTGCGTATTGGATCAAGGTAAAATCCAGTGATATCTCATGAAAGTATGGTCGCGCTAGCCAGCCGCTTCTGTCCTTGAATTTCTTATGTTCAAGATAGTAGCGTAGCTCTTTGATCATCGGATTCACTTCCCGTAGCAACCACCGTAATTGTGCCGGTTCAGCGATATCGGCCTCGCCGATAAGTTTCTCGACTTGGTCTGGGAAATCGTCAATCTGGCCATCCCAGAGTTCATTCGCTCGTCTAATAAACTCTGTGTTTCGATCGAAACGGCGTGAGTCCTCACTCGGGTCTGCAAGGGGAGTAGTTCGATTTCTAGCTTCTTCCGCAAGTACTTGATTCTGATATTGCTGAAACTTATGTATCGCGCCGAGAATGGACTGTGCCATCTCACGCGTATTTGCCTGATGCCATGGTTCAAGCTTTCGTTGGATAGTCTCGTCGGGCTCACCCAGTGCTACCAGCAACTGTTCGAAATTCTCGACAATCTTGATCATTTCTGGCTTCGGAATTTCGGCATCCCATCGGCCCATATTGCCGATTATCTGAAACGATGTATCAGCCATCAAACCGACCATGTTTCGCATATGTGCCAGAAGACTATCTGCTTCGGACAGCTTATCGTTCAAAGCAACCATCTTCGCTTCGACTCCTAACGCCTTAATTGATTCGAAGCGAGAGAGGCCGGAAAACGCAATTAGGATTAGGCCGGCGGTGAACAGTAATGCCCCAGCCTGCAGCTTGTCGGCGATTGTGGAATAGATCGCGATTCCTAAACTCGTCATTCCCATCGCGCCCAACATGAAATCGCGGAACTTTCCTGGCCAGCTGGCGAATTTGTATGGAGGAGTGCCGCGCATGATTATGTATTTCTTTCTATAACTTATCTGGTATGACAATTAGAACGCAAAGCCAGCGATGTTTGCAACATCACCGGCGGCCAGTGGCTGGATGCGCGCCATGAGAACTTTTTCTTTTGCCAGATCAAGTCTGAGCTAGCACACAGTAGGCGATATTGACTCGGCCGGCCCGAGTCTAATGGGCCAGCTCCGCCATATCACGTCCAGGCGGCGATCGCACTGTTGACATGCCACCACAGGCCTGCACGTGTGCGCTTCCCCAGGCGCCGATAAGCGCGTGTTCGCACGCTACTGCCCCGATTGGCATCGAAAATACATCGACTAGCCATCACCACGATCTCCGATAGCTCAATAGTGCTGCATAACAACGATTAGGTATCTGGAAAATTAGCCTTTGCGACGCTCTCGGCGCGGCATGCGCATTACTCGTCCTTGTCTAATGCGTGATTGAAACGAGCGTTTGCGTCGCGGTTGACACGATCGGAAGTTGAAGCATAAGTTCCATATTTCGGATTGGTTCGCGGATACGCTTTGCGCACTTGCTGTTTGACATGCTCTAGCGCGGGCGCTTGCTTAAGCGCTTTTATCGGCGCTATGCCGAGTTCATCACGTTGATTTCTCAGCATGTAATCGGGCAATGGGGGGATGCAGTCTGTTGGCTGTGCATTTTGGCCATAGCGTGCCCTGTTTTTTGCAAGCGAGACCATATCAATCCATAGTTGATCCCAATTTTGCGCATCATATAGAGCCTTTCCGTCATCCAATCCGCATTTCGGCACTCGCCTCGTAGCCAGCAACTGCCCTGGCACTGTGGGGTGAAAGTCGACGCCTGCATGTTGCTTAAATTTGGCGACAGCATATGATGCCGTAAAAAATTTCAGCTTTGATTCGGTCATGTAATTTGGATGGTAGTGTGAAAGTGAGGTGTACTGTCAATAGCGGACACTCTTGTCTCAAGCCGCCTGCGGATGTTTGCTGAAAAGTTCAGCGAACAACG
>NZ_JBYSZG010000088.1:9577-9930 GCF_058786935.1 Rugamonas sp. FW305-51 | reverse complement strand
ACGGCGGTGAAGACGTACTGGCCGATGGGCATTGGGGTGGAGATCGACGATCCGGTCAAGGGCACGACGGCGCTGCATTGGCTGCACGCGGACCGGCTGGGCAGTCCGGTGGCGTTCACGGACCAGGGCGGGGCGCTGCAGGAGCCGCTGGCCTACGACGCGTGGGGCAAGCGCCGCATGCTCACCACCAGCGCGACTCCGGATGAACTGGACGGCAAGATCGACAACCGGGGCTTCACCGGCCACGAGATGCTGGACAAGTTGGATCTGGTGCACATGAATGGGCGGGTGTACGATCCGTACACGGCGAGGTTCTTGTCGGCGGATCCGCATGTGACGGACCCAACTAACGG
>NZ_JBYSZG010000088.1:0-9484 GCF_058786935.1 Rugamonas sp. FW305-51 | reverse complement strand
GCGCGGGAAGCCGCATGGATACTGGGTTCTGACCGTTTTGGTACGACAGGATGCAGTGGGCCGCACTGTTCACATGAATGGGCGGGTGTACGATCCGTACACGGCGAGGTTCTTGTCGGCGGATCCGCATGTGACGGACCCAACTAACGGCCAGAACTACAACCGCTACAGCTACGTTGTGAACAACCCTACCAACCTGACCGACCCAACGGGGTTTGATATCAACTGGAGGTGGTTGCAACTGACGATGGGCTGGGGATCGTCCGCAGAGTATTACGACCGTAAGGAGAATTCTTCGAATAACGGAGCGAGTCAAGCTGCTGCGGCAACGACGCAGCGCATAAACTCGTCGAACACCAATTCGAATAGTGCAAAAGATGGCGGCGCGTCGGCAAATGGTGGCGGTAGCGGCCCGTTGTGCACAGAGGGAAGTTCTGCGGAAACTTGCGCAACGCTGACCAATAACATAGTGCAGGACCAGGTGCCGGTAGTTGTTGTGAAACCGGATGGCTATGTGCGAGCGAAATCGTCTACGTTTAAGGTAACACCTGCTGATCGCCAAGTTGGTACGATGATCGGAATTGCCGCTAGTGGTCTGCCCTTTGACAGAGCGGCGGTGGGGTTATATCGAGGTGCTCAGGCGATACAGGCTGCACGTGCGGCTAGGGCGCTAAGAACTTCTGAGGGGATGGCAAACTCTGTAAACGGTATGCGGTTGAACGCGCAGCTTGCAGCCGAGCAGGCTGCTGGGGCAAGGGCACCGTCTGCAATTACAGAATATTCGGAGCACGCATTAGAACAGATTGCTGGACGAGATGGAGGTATCGGTGTGAGTCAAGCTGCGCTAGAAGATGCATTTGCGAATCCTACGAACATTAAATTTGCACCCAGTAAGTACGGGCCTACTTTCCAATATATCGGCCAGGACGCGACGATAGTGGTGAACTCCGAAGGGAAAGTTGTAACTGGCTGGGGAACAAGTGCAGCAGGGGTTAAGTAATGAAAATCGATCTGACGCTACGGCAAATACAAATCGTTGAGTCCATTAAGTCTAAAAGCGAGTTGAAGGATCAAATTATGTTGAATAAGCTTTTGACGGAAGAAATAGACTTCGATGATATTGAAAAGCTATGTTTAATCATAAATGGTGAGTTCCTGATGGAGGGAATATTGCCGAGTTTTGAACCTAACCCTTATGGATTGGAGCTTGAGGGTTTGTTGGACTTAGTAAATCGGGCTCGTATTAAACCGTGAGTCTCACCGCTCAGCGGCGACCTGGCGCCGCGTTTCGACGTCAGTCAGTATGAACGCAACCCCACCCCCGAGTCTGCATGCGGTGCAAGGCGAAAACCCGCCTTGCACCGCATGACGGAGGGTGTTTTGTTCGGGGCCGTCAAGGCCAAGCCCTGGCGGGCGCTGCGCGGCCTGGGCGGAACCGGGGCCGCGTCAGTGCTGGTGGTGGGCGGCCCTGATTTCCTGAATCACCTGCTGGTAGCTGGCGTGGCCGGCGATCATGCGGCCGGCGCGCTCGGCGTCGTCGTCGGTGAGGTCGATGCCTTCCAATGCCCACGAGGCGACGATCTCTAGCCAAGCGGGATGGGCCTGCGCCAGGTCGATGTGGTGCCGCCGCTGGCGGGCGGCATCGAGCGAAGCGACGGTGGCGGTGTTGGCCATGCTGAAAACTCCTGCAATATGGTGAAAAGGTCTGCAATTCGGTGAAAACCGCTGCAACAAGGTGAAAATCTCTGAAATCCTGAAGGTGGATACGCTCTTGTTTTTCGCCGCCGGGGCGCCTGCTGCCGTCGAACCTAGCCGGATTTGGTGGCGAAAAGTCCGTCTTAAACCCCTACACACCATACGCACATTGCAAATGTGCGCGCAGCCCGCATTCCGACTGGGTTTTTCTGTATACCACGGAATCTGTCCTGTAATACAGCGGCCTGTAAGCCTTTGAGCCGAAAGAGAAAAAGGCGTATACAGCGATCGCGGTGCTCCTTCTCTTGTCTTTGAATATAAAAAAAGGCCCCGTAACCCCAGCAGCTTGCGCTGCGGGGTGCGGGGCCTTGCTCGTTCAATTGTGAGGGCTGCTCCCTTAGCTGCTAAGGGGTTAATTACCAGCCTGGGCCAGCACCGTCTCCAGCATCTCCACCACGAAGCGCTGCTTCTGCTTGGGCAGTTCGCTGATGCGCTCGATGCTGCGCTCCAGTTGCGACATGGGGCCGCGCTTGCCGCGCTCCTTTTGGCTGACCAGGCCAAACAGCTCATCCATCGGCACCACCAGCAGGCGGGCCACGGCTGGCAGGGCCGATACCGGTATGCGTCGCCGCCCGACCTCGTAAGCCTGAATCGTCTGCTGCGACACGCCCAGCACCTCGGCAAGCTGCACCTGGGTGATGTTGCGCGCCTTGCGCAGGTTGGCGATGCGCTCGCCCAGTTCGATGAAAAAATCGCGCTCTTCAGTGCTGATGGTCATGGCGGCTGTCGGGAGTGAGTGCATGAGGACAGCCATAAGATAACCCCTGTTTTTCGAAACGAAGTCGAGTATACTACAAAACGTAGTATACTCGTTTCTAGTTATTTTCTTCCAAACCCCCTTGACAGGTTTTTTGCAAAAGGTCGATTTTCATGGCACGCATCCCCGAATCGGAAATCGAACGGCTCAAGACGGAGGTGTCGCTGGTGCGGCTGGTGGAGGCCGCCGGCATCGAGCTGAAGAAGCAAGGCAAGGACTACGCCACCCGCTGCCCGTTCCATGACGAAGCCACGCCCAGCCTGATCGTGACGCCGGCCAAGAATCTGTTTCATTGCTTCGGCTGCGGCGCGGCCGGCGGGCCGGTTGACTGGCTGATGAAGTTCGACAAGCTGTCGTTCCGCGCCGCCGTGGAGCGCCTGCGCAGCGAGCTGGGACTGGGCACGACGCCGGCACCGGCCGCGCCGCTGGCCACCGGCAAGTTCAAGGCCGCGCCGCTTCCCTTGGCTGCCGACGCCGACGGCCAGGCCGCGATGCGCCAAGTGCTGGACTACTACCACGAGACCCTGAAGCAAAGTCCCGAGGCGCTGGCCTACCTGCAAGCACGCGGCCTGCACCACCCGGAGTTGATCGAGCGGTTTAAACTTGGCTACGCCAACCGCACGCTGGGCTATCGCCTGCCAGCCAAGGCATGGAAGGAAGGCCAGGAAGTACGCGGCCGTCTGCAAACCATCGGCCTGCTGCGCGAGTCCGGCCATGAGCATTTCAACGGCTCGCTGGTGGTGCCGGTAAGCGACACCAACGGCGTGATCCATGAGGTGTACGGCCGCAAGATCCTCAACAACCTGCGCAGCGGCACCGCCTATCACCTGTACCTGCCTGGCCCCCATGCCGGCGTGTGGAATGAGGAAGGCGTGATCGCCAGCGGCGGCGAGGTAATCTTGTGCGAAGCGCTGATCGATGCCATGACGTTCTGGGTGCATGGTTTTCGCAACGTCACCGCCAGCTACGGCGCGGGCGGTTTCACGGACGATCACCTGGCGGCGTTCCAGCGGCATGGCGTCAAGCGTGTGCTGATCGCCTACGACCGCGACGACGCCGGCAACCAGGCCGCCGACGCGCTGGCCGAAAAACTGACGGCGGCGGGCATCGGCTGCTACCGCATCCTGTTCCCGAAGGGGATGGACGCCAACGAGTACGCGCTGAAAATGTCGCCGCCGGACAAGGCGCTGGCCCTGTTGATCCGCAAGGCCGAATGGATCGGCGATGGCAAGGGCGTGGCGCCGACATCAGCGCCGGTCGATGGCGTGCCTTCTTCCTTAGCGGCCGGGGTGGAAGTTGATACGCCCGCGCCGCCAGCGGAGACTCTGCCCGAACCCACTCTGGCCAGTCCGCAGCCACCGGCCCCGCAGCCCGATACGCCGGTCGAGCAGAACGACACCGACCTGGTGCTGGCCTACGGCGAGCGCCGCTACCGCGTGCGCGGCTGGAAAAAGCCCTTGAATCCCGAAGCGTTGAAGGTGAACCTGCTGGTGTCGAAGGACGAACGGTTTCACATCGACAGCTTTGACCTATACCAGGCCAAGGCGCGGGCGGCATTTATAAAACAGGCTGGCGTCGAACTGGGCGAGGCCGAGGACGTGCTGAAACACGATCTTGGCCGGGTGCTGCTGAAACTGGAAGAGCTGCAAACGGCACACCTGCAAGCCGCGTTGAAGAAGGAGGACGACGGCCCAAAATTGTCCGACACAGAGCACGCCGCCGCCCTGGAGCTGCTGCAGTCGCCCGAACTGCTGGCGCGCATCCTGGCCGACTTCGACGCCTGCGGCATGGTGGGCGAGGAAACCAACAAGCTGGTGGGTTACCTGGCGGCGGTATCGCGTCAGCTGGACAAGCCGCTGGCGGTGCTGATCCAGTCGTCCAGCGCGGCCGGTAAGTCGTCGTTGATGGACGCGGTGCTGGCTCTGATGCCGGAAGAGTCCCAGGTGCGCTATTCGGCCATGACGGGCCAGAGCCTGTTCTACATGGGCGAGACCAGTTTAAGGCACAAAATCCTGGCCATCGCGGAAGAAGAGGGCGCGGCGCAGGCCAGCTACGCCTTGAAGCTGTTGCAGAGCGATGGGCAGGTCAGCATGGCATCGACCGGTAAGGATGCCACCACGGGCCTGTTGACGACCCACGAATACAAGGTCGAGGGGCCGGTGATGCTGTTCCTGACCACGACCGCCATCGACATTGACGAGGAACTGCTGAACCGCTGCGTGGTGCTGACGGTGAACGAGAGCCGCGAGCAGACCCGCGCCATCCACGCGATCCAGCGCAACCGGCAGACGCTGGAGGGTTTATTGGCCGACGAAGACCGTGATGCCATCTTGACCCTGCACCGCAACGCCCAGCGCCTGCTGCAGCCGGTGAAGGTGGTCAATCCCTACGCCGACCAGCTGACCTTTTTGGACGACAAGACGAGGACGCGGCGCGACCACATGAAATACCTGTCGCTGATCCGCGCCATCGCCTTCCTGCACCAGTACCAGCGGCCGATCCACACGGTGCAGCACCGCGGCAAGGCCGTACGCTACATCGAGGTGCAGCCGTCCGACATCGTCACCGCCAACCGGCTGGCGCACGATGTGCTGGGCCGCACGCTGGACGAACTGCCGCCGCAGACCCGCAAGCTCTTGAGCGCTTTGCATGGCTGGGTCACATCGGAAACGGCGCGGCTGGCGATGAAGCCCGCCGACTTCCGATTCAGTCGCCGTCACGTGCGCGAGCTGACCGGCTGGGGCGATACGCAACTGAAAATCCACCTGGCCCGGCTGGCCGAACTGGAATACATCCTGGCGCACCGCGTGGCCCGTGGCCAGGGACTGGAATACGAGCTGGTATATGACGGCGAGGGCGATGCCGGCGGGCGCTTCTTAATGGGTTTGGCCGACATGGCGCAGCTGGAGGACAAGGCGACCTTGCCATATGACGCTCAGCGGTCGGGGGTAAATGGCGAGCGGTCGGCCCCCGGTCGGGGTGTGGTCGGTGGACAGTCGGCCGCTGGTCGGCGTGATGAAATTGCTGTGCCGGCCAGTGTTGGCGCGGCTTGCGCCAAATTGGACGCCGACGATACGCACAAACCGCGTCAGGCCATCTCGCCACGCGGCCCGTCACATCGTAGCGCAAGCGCGCCCGTCATGGCGGCCGCTCCGACCATCGACGCCTGATCGCCATGGCCCGCAAGCGCAGCACCACCATCAAGCCGCCCATCGGCGACGTGCGCGACCCCAATAGCTTATTCAACCATCTGCGCCACTTCCTGGCATGGCGGCTGGAGCGCCAGTTCAGCGCGCAGACGGTGACGCGCGACGAGGAATGCCTGCGCTACTTCATCATCTGGTGCGACGAGCGCGGATTGGGACGGCCGCAGGAGATCACGCGACCGATCCTGGAGAGATATCAGCGCTACCTGTTCCTGTACCGGAAGACGGACGGCCAGCCGCTGTCGGCGCGCACGCAGTACAGCCGGCTCACACCCTTGCGCGCCTTCTTCGCCTGGCTAACCCGCCAGAATCACATCCTGTACAACCCTGCCAGCGACCTCGATCTGCCGCGCCTGGACCAGAGACTGCCCAAGCACATCCTGACGGTGGTCGAGGTGGAGACCATCCTGGCCTTGCCCGACTTGGAGACCGGCCTGGGCATCCGTGACCGCGCCATGCTGGAGACCTTATACAGCACCGGCATGCGCAGGCAGGAGCTGGCCCAGTTGGGCGTGTTCAACGTCGATCACGACCGTGGCACGGTGATGATACGGCAGGGCAAGGGCGGCAAGGACCGGGTGATCCCGATCGGCGAGCGCGCCTTGCAGTGGCTGGCCAAATACCGCGACGACGTGCGGCCCGAATTGGTGGGCGGTGCCGACGACGGCACGCTGTTCCTGACCCACGCCGGCGAAGCGTTCACGGTCAGCAGCCTGAGCGAAATGGTGCGCGAGTACATCGATGCCGCCAAGATCGGCAAGCGCGGCTCCTGCCACCTGTTCCGCCACACCATGGCGACCCTGATGCTGGAGAACGGGGCCGACATCCGGTTCATTCAGGCCATGCTGGGCCACGCCAATTTGAACACCACGCAGATCTATACCCAGGTCAGCATCCGCAAACTAAAAGACATCCACACCGCCACGCATCCGGGGCGGGTGATCGAAGGCGCGCACGCGCTCGAGCAGGGCGTCAGCGAGCGCGACGCCTTGCTGGCCATGCTCGACGCCGAGGCGGGCGAGGAGGACTGACATGCAGCCACCTGTGCCAATTGCGCTCGACCTCGCACCCCACGAAGCCCTGGCGCTGGCGCAGTTCCTCAAGCGGGTCGGGCTGGACGACTATCGCCGCCTGGCCGTCGACGTCGATGAGGCGTGGGACATGCTCTCGGCCGGCGAACGCCTGCGCGCCGCCCTTGCCGCCGCCGGCTACGCGCCGCGCTGACCTTCACCAAACTCGCCTCCCTCAGCCGCCATGGGGCGGCTGCCACTGTTTGCCGTATTCACAACACTTGCTATACTGCGCCTCAAATCGACCGTCTGCGGGCCAAAAAACCGCATCAGGGGGTCTCGCTCTTTTAACTCGCCATTTCACCCTGCGCATGGCGCGGGAAGCCGCATGGATACTGGGTTCTGACCGTTTTGGTACGACAGGATGCAGTGGGCCGCACTGTTCACATGAATGGGCGGGTGTACGATCCGTACACGGCGCGGTTCCTGTCGGTGGACCCGCATGTGACCGATCCTACCAACGGGCAGAGCTACAACCGTTACAGCTACGTGCTGAACAACCCGACCAATCTGACCGACCCGACCGGGTTTGACGCGGAGAAGGATGCGCAGAAGAAGATCGACGCTGCGGCACGAGGCGCTTGCGGGCAAAATCTGAGCTGTCAAAAGGAATTCAAAGATACCTTAGGTAAAATTGCAAATGCGTCTGCCAGCGGTGGTACGGGTTCAAGTAACGGTACAGGTTCAAGTGCGCCAACGTCTTCCGGTGTAGAGAAGGCTGAAGCAAAGCAAACCCATGGCTCGGTAAACACTGGAAGCAGTGTTTTTAAAGATGTAAAAGAGGGCATAGCCAGTTGGTGGAATTCATCCGTAGAGGCTTTTAAATCTGAGAGTACAGCAGATTTTGCTAAGCGATTGGTAATCGATACGCCTAATCCTGAGAATGCAGTAGTTGGTATTGCGGGAGCCGTTGCCGGTAGCATTGGGAAAATCGAGCAGGTCATTGTTAGCGGATCAAGAGCAGAGGCTGCTGCTTTGAGGGCGGCAGAGGCTCCCCTAATCCAGCAAGGCGGTCTCAATTTATTTAAATGGGGAAGTGAAACAACAACTACCGCTACTGGCTGGAGGGCTGGCGACTTTATGCTTCACCTTCCCAATCGTGGCAGCGTAAGGGCGAATTGGGCGCAAAATTCTGGACGGCTACGAGAGCAAATGTCGAAGGGGCAACCTATTTATGACTCGTTCCGTGACGCCACCAGTGGGCTGCAAATCCCGACAAAAGGGTTCTTAGGTGCAGAGCGTAATCTTCTTGAGTCTCGTGGATGGCAATACAATCCGGCAGCGGGTGCATATTTCCCTCCGCTGCCTTGAAGGGGTAGTCCAATGATTTTATTTGCTTCAGAAGCTCGGATTCATTTTGATCAAGTTGCGCAGCAATTTGAAATGACTTGTGTTTTGTCGACGGATCGGCAGGTGCTTTACAGAAATGACAATGTGTTCTTAGCGGTGAATTTTGACAATGGGCGTTCGTTCGAGCTTGGTATCGAAATTGGTCTGGAGGTCGAACCCAAGCGAGCCTTTTCTCTTGCCGAGATACTGCGTCTGCGGAACGTTTCGGCTGAAAATGTCGATGGTTTGATGGCTAGCGATGTTGCTCGGTTGGAAAGTGCTCTAGCGTTCTTAGCGGATTTAACCTTGGAGCATGCCTCTGATTTTTTGAGTGGTAATACTTTTTCGTTTGCACAAATTACGAAATTACGTGAGCGCGAAAGTAAAATTTATGCTCACGAACGTGATTTGCGTGTTGCCAGGGCTAAGTCTGAAATCGCATGGGCAAAGAAATTATATCCAGATGTTGTGAGTGCGCTTGAACCTCTCGAGCAGTACCTTTCGCCTGCCGAAATGAAACGCCTGGCCTATGCTAGGCATCGCTGCCAATCTTGAGAATAAAGTGGGCATGGGATCAGTTCCGGCATTCGGACACGGCTTCAGCAACGACGGGGTGTGTTTCTTGCATTCGTGCACCGGGCACCGGGGTCAAGTCTGACATTCCGGGCACCGGGGTCAAGTCTGACATTCGGACACGACCTCGGCTGTAGCTGATTTTGCGCGACAGGGTCTTGCGCGACAGAGCCACCGGGGTCCCGGGGGCTACCATCGTGCGCGCGACAGGGTCTGGTCTGACAATCCGACACGGCCTCGGCTGTAGTGACTGAACGACCCGAGCACGGTCAATCTCCCGGTCCGCCTCAATGTGGCACAGGCCAACGGCAGCACGACGGTTTGTGCGGTAATCGACAACAGCACGATTGAGCGGTGGGATCTGGATGCCAGCGCGACCGGCCCCGGCAGCGGCTTTGGCCGCAGCGTCACGGTGAATCAATACACGGACGGCTGGTGCAACCTGACCCAGCAGACTGTGACGTCGACGCCACCGGGCGGAGGCTCTCCGTTCGTCACCCAGACCAACACCACCTACCTGAACGATGCGAGCAACTGGGTGGCCGGCCTGCCGGCGCTGGTGACGGTCAAGAAAACCGACCCGGTCAGCGGCAGCCTCACGCGCACTGCGGCGTACGCCTACGACCAGGTGCCGGGCCTGCTGCACACGGAGACGACCGAGCCTGGCGACGCGTTGTACCAGGTGGTCACGACCTACGACCGCAGCACAAACAAATTCGGCCTGGTGGGCAAGAAGACGCAGGCCTGGCAGGATCCCGCCTGCGTGAACAACACGGTGACGCCGGCCTGCGCGG
>NZ_JBYSZG010000087.1:0-10062 GCF_058786935.1 Rugamonas sp. FW305-51 | reverse complement strand
CGCGTTTGCGTTGACGAAACCACGGGCGGGACCTTGAACCTGCCCGACGTGCCCGGTTTCGCGCTGACCATCGCTCCTGGTGCCGCCACCTTCCCGGGCGGGTCGCGCAGCGGCTGCGTGTCGGTCACGCCCGTCAACATGGACAAGGTGCCGATGTCGCCAGGGTTCGGCCAGCAGCCGCGCTTCGTCGTGACCATCCAGCCGGTGGGCACGCACTTCAATCCGCCTGCGCGCATGACCATCCCCAACGTGGACGGGCTGGCACCACGGGCCGTAACGGAGATGTATTCGTATGACCACGACCTGGCCAGCTTCGTTGCCATCGGTAGCGCGACGGTGAGCGAGGACGGCGCCACCATCACATCCGACCTGGGCGCCGGCGTCATCAAGGCCGGCTGGCATTGCGGCGGCAATCCGAACCCGTCGGGCTCGGCGGGGACTTGCCCGACTTGCCAGAAATGCGCTGGCGCGGGATGTGTGGCTGATAATGGCCAGACGCCGCCACAGGACTCGCCCACCGACTGCAAGGCGCAGTATTGCAGCGGCGGCCGAGTCGCCTCGCGGGAGGACGACAACGAGCAGCCAGTGAATCGCTGTAATAAGTGTGTTGCTGGACTTCCAACAGCAGACCCAACTAAGAATGGCACGCGTGTAGAACTTGGATGCTGCTTTAATGGTGAGGCCCAGCCCATACATCCAGTTGTAGACCTGATGAAATGCCCGAACCGGTCACCTAACGCCGCCCATGTCCCTCAATTTAACGGCTGCGGCGGTAGTGGTATATCAAGGTTGACACCAGACAATCCAATGTATGCAGCTCATATATCGGATCCGGCCTATTTGGCATTGCATGGATCGAAGGCAGGTACTTTCACATCAGCCTGCAATGGTCATGACGTCTGCTATGACACTTGCAACAGCGACAAAGGATCGTGTGACGTTTTGTTTCGTAACACAATGGATCTGGTCTGCGACGCAGATTACTCCGGTGTCATAAATGTCGTCTATCAAGCTCAATGCTATTCGTTCTCTTTCGGCTACCAAGCGGCTGTTTCAAGCATCGATTCATTTTACGAGGCCGCCCAAAAGAACGCCTGCGATTGCTGTGGTCAATAAACGAAATGGATTCTGATCACAAACAAAATAGATCGAACTAGTTCAAGTGAAGAGTATCTAATCCGTACCTGCAATGCTAGTTTCTTACGATGGAGGATATGTACGATGTCTCGCTCTTTGTTGATTTTCGCTATTTTTTATTGCCTGCTGTTCGCGGCGCCGTACTCTAAAGGCAGCACACCAGTTATTACATGGCAACTTGACCATGCACCTGAGGGGAAAATGCTAGAGAGTCGCGCTTCGGCGATTACTGAGGATGGAGACTTGGCAGTACTTGCGTTATCACGACCGCTTAAGCGCAGTAATAATGAAAGGGAGAATCAGGGCTGGATTGGCCTATTCACACCAACAGGTAATGTAAAAGAACAATTTTCATTCGTATTTCGACCCGGCGACACAGCCGTACAAGACGTCGATGCTTTCGCGCCGATTGGCGGTGGCAAATTCTTGGTTGCCGGAGTTGCACCGGATGGTCAATCTCAATTGGTTGCGTTCGATAATTTAGGAAAAAAGCAACTCGTGCGCGCCTTGGGTAAAAAACGCCTGTCTTTTATCAAAAAGCTACCTTCTGGTGACTTGGTGGCAGGAGGTCGTAGCGAGCGCGATCTGTTTGCAATACGCACACGTCCAAACGGCAATGTGCTATGGGAGTTCAGCTTGGATCGCGGGTTTGATGACGTCTTCTTGGAGGCAATATTGAGAGGCGAAAACGTCTTTGCATTAGAACAGTCTGGTCAACGGGAGAAGTTATTTATGCGCGATGCAGTAACAGGGGTGACTCTTTTGGCTCCCGGAATAGGCGCCATTCCGACGCCCAGTTTTTCAATCGCCGGACGAGCTGGCGCATTAGTCGCCGCCAACGACGGTTATGCAATGCTTGTCGACGCTGGCGTTGGTATCGAGCAAAAGATTCGATTCATCCGCCTTGATGCGGCATTTAAGACCATACACAGCACAGATTTAATTTCGGTCCCGTTTAGTCTGGACCGAGCGCGGCTGACTCGCCGTAAAGACGGGCGCTACCTGATGGTTACCATGAGCGGAGCTACGATGGTTTGGCTGGAGTTGAACGATTCCGGCACGATCTTGAGTCGCCTGGAAAGTCCGCTAGGCCATGCGTATCTTCACCCAGAAATCGTCGGCACTGATGATGTCTACTCGGTGTCCACAGGAGTCAAATCGATTCCAAATTTTGTTGGAGGACAGGAATTTCTCCACATTATTAAATTCTCGTTTCGGTAATTTTTGGATTTGTGTGCAAATTGGGAGCGGCGAATATTTCAGGATCAGACCGGCGACAGCGCGTCGACGTCATCTTCCACCTGCTCAGTAACTTACTGAAAATCTCCATCATGCGAATTCCACAGGTCATTCTTTTCGCCCACAATGCACGACTTCGCTGCCTGGTCGTCGTGCGGGTGTCCTTGGCGTTGGCGGGACTCCTATCGTGGCAAGCTTATGCATTGGCTGAATCGGCCACGCCGGTCGCCAACGCCCCTAGTCTAATGCCGGAGACACTTTCGAATATCAGGCTCGGGGTGACGCAGGCCGAACTCCTACGTAGCCGGCCGGCAATCTCGGGAAGCAATCTGGAAGAAGATGACTCCGGTCCCGCGACGCTACTCTTTGAGAGTGTCCAGTCCGAATTCATCGACAGTGTCATCTATTTTTTTGAAGACGTTCGACCGATCCTAACTAGCGTTGCACTTCTCAAGCAGTTGCCTGTGCATTCCGCACATATGATCTCCGCATTCCGCATCGCCGTCCTCAAGAAATGGGGACTACCGGACAGTGTGGGTTATGGGCGTACAAAGTCAGGAGGCCGTGATATCTCGATGGTATTGAAGAAAAAGGATGCGATAGTTATCGCGAGTTACCCAGCGAACAACAAGATTGGTATGCCTGACATTGTCTCGGTCCGGATCGGGCTGCGCGACTCAGTTATGGAGACCTACGCCAACCGATTGGCAAACATGGAAAAGGACGCACAGGCCAAGCTGATGGCGGAGTTCCGCGATCAGTTGAATCAGGCGCCAACTGCCAGCACGTATAAATGAAATATTGAGTCCTAGATATGTCACTTTACGGACCGCCAAATGGCTGGAATGTCATGCCCCTGAGTGTATCCATCAAAGGAACCGGTTACTGAGCCTTCCGTAGAGAAAGAACGGCGTCATGCAACAAATTCTCCAATATCCATTATTCAGAGATTAGTTTTAATGCCGGACGCACTGATAGCCCATCACAGAAAAAACGGCCGCAACAGTGATAAGCAAAAAAAATTCCGCCTGACAATACCGTCGGGGTTGAAGTCATACTCAAACCATTGGCCGCCTTGATACAGCGTGCACCCTAAATGAAGATCATGCAGACCCTGATCCCGAAGATTAAGCTGTCATGCGCCGTATTGTTGGTAGCGCCGTCCAGCGCAGCGGCGGCCTTTGGCCAGCCCGCTCAAGATCGCCCATGGCAACAGTACGTGATACCGGCGGTGCCCAGCACACGTGTTCTGGCAATGGCTGCGAATCGCGAATACAGCGCCATTTCGCTGCTGTACGCAGAGACTGAGAGCGGAAACGGTGATCAATTGCATTTGCTCACATTCAACGATGCCGGTAGGCCGCTGAAGTCGGTGAACCTGGCGCCAGCGCTACGATCCGCGGGGCCATTGGAGATGCATACACATGCTGGGCTGACTGTAGGCGACAACGGCACAGCATATGTCGCAGTCGCCGCGCAAGCTGGCCGCGTTTGCTTAGCAAGTGTCGCCCCATCGAGCACGGCCGCATCGCTCGTAAAGGTACTCAAGATTGGCGAGGGCAGCGTACAAGTGATGGCCATGCATCTCAGCCGCCAGGGTACATTGATGTTGGCAGGCTCGGCTGACGACAAGGGCTTCGTGGCATCCGTGTCGCCGCAAGGAAAATTGAATTGGACGACACATTATGACAAGGTAGTCACTGTGCTGGACATAGCCGAAAGCGGTAACGGTTTTGTGCTGGCAGGCGGAACACCGGGCAAAATGTTTCCGCAAAGCGTGTGGATAGCACGCATCGGGGCGTCCGGCGAGGAACTGGAGAGCCAACTGCGGCCCGGACCGACCCGCTACGCGTACTTGGCCGGCGATGGTCAACGCATTGGACTCAGCTTTGAAAGATTGGGGCCAGATCTTGAGTCTGGTCAAGCCCTGCTTGCCGTGTTCGCCAGCGATACGGCGTTGCGGGAAACGGCCAGTCATGTCTTATTTGAGGGCCGTCTCGATGCGCCGTTTGCGTTGAGTGCCAGTGCAGGCCACTTCACAGCGGCAGGAGTGGCCGAGAACGGCGTACTGCGGATCGCCGAGGTGGGCGCGGGCGAGAAAATCATTCCGCTATTCATCGGCCAGGTCAAAGCACCGGAATATGTTCGGTTTCTCAGCGTTGAAATCATGCGCTCACCCAGCGCCATCTATTTCAGCGGGCTGCGTTCCAAAATGGACGGACGAAGTCAGCAGTTAGAACTGGTGTTTGCTTACCTTCCCGTCAAATCGAAGCCGACCAAATGAATATGAACATTCGACGCCGCATTTCCTCGCTGGCCTGCGCCATCCTGTTGGCCGGACTATGCGCCAAGCCGGTCGCGGCCCTGGAATATATACCCGACGCATCGTGGCATCAGCACGCAATCCCTGTCGCAGATTCCACAGCCATACTGGCAATGGCCGCCGACCGCGCACTCGACACGATTGCGCTGCTATATACCGATACAGACAAGAATGGCGACGAACAACTACGGTTAATCGCCTTCGACAAAGCGGGCAATAGAATTTATGCGCCTGAACCGATGCTTCCGTTATCCACGGAAAACCCACCTATGTTGCTGGCTCGCGGCGGGCTAGCCATCGACGACAGCGGCACAGCATATGTGGCCACCGCCGGAAGTGCCGGAAGCGTACGCTTGGTCCGTATCGACCTGAAGGGGGCATCCACACCGCTGCAGAAGGTGCTGAAAGTCGGTACCAATAGCGCTGCGGTGAGCACTTTGCGCCTGAGTCGGCAGGGCACGCTGATGCTGGCAGGTGCTGTCAATGGCAAGGGCTTTGTCGCTTCGATCTCACCGTCAGGCAAGGTAAATTGGACCAAGCTCTACGGCAACGTGGCCGTCATAATGGATTTGATAGAAAGCGACGAAGGGTTCGTGCTGACCGGGGGCACAGCAGGCAAGATGTTTCCTCAAAGCGTATGGCTAGCTCGCATAGACTCTGCCGGCGAAGTGCTGCAGAGCCAGCTCAAACATGGGCCGACTGCCTATGCATACCTGGCTAGCGATGGCCAGCGCATTGGGCTCAGCTATGAAAAGCTGAACGCGGACCTGGAATCCGGTACAGCCTTATTGGAAATCCTCAGCGACAGTGCAACGCTGCGTGGAGGTGTCAGCCAAACCATATTTGAAGGCCGCCTGGACGCACCATTTGCATTGAGCGGCGATTCGGGCGGATTTACTGCAGCCGGCATCGCGACAGAAGATCGGCTGCAGATTGTTCAACTAAAGGCGGATGGGAGGCTCCTCCCTCTGTACAAAGGACAACCCAAAGCGCCAGATTATGAACGATTCCACAGCGTGGAGATTATTCGCGGCGCCGATGCCTACTATTTAGGCGCGCTGCGCTCACACGCTGTCGGCCGGCGCCTGCAAATGGAACTGGTGTTTGCAAGAATTCCTTCAATGTAGGGACGACCATGCGCGTCAAGAACTGGCTGTTCTGGCACCAACCAGCCCAACATGTGGTCCGCTCGCGCAGCCCCCGGCGTGCAAGCGGCCGGCTGCACTGCGGTCTTGTCGACAGAGGTTCAACGGATGGAGGTCATCATGCAAAATGGGGAATTTTGGGCGCATGGGAGCACCACCAATCACTGGCCCGATACCTTTGCAACTGCCATGCTCACGATTGCACCAGGCGAGGAACCATGCGCCGCCTTTTGACCGCGCTATCTGTCGCACTGCTAACTGGGGCGTCTGCGGCACAGGCGTTGAACGATGAATCGACATCGGACGCAGCTTGGCAGCAACACAAGGTAGCAACCGCCGATGGTACGAACATGCTGGCCATGGCCGCCAACCCGAAGCGCAGCACCTTCATACTGTTGTACAGCAAAGCCAGGGCTGACGACAGTCCGTTGCGGCTGGTCGCCCTCGACGGCTCTGGAAAACAAACAGCGGCGTTAGACCTGGTACCGCCGCTATTTTCGGAAGACGCGCCGCTCCTGTATGAACGCGTCGGTCTGGCAATCGACGCCAGCGATCTGGTCTACTTGATCGCAGCCAGCCACGGGCGCTTGCATTTGGCCCGCATCGATCTACGAGGAACCGCAGCGCCATTCAGCAAGACACTCAACATCGGCGACAGCAGCATAACAGTCAGCACGCTACGCCTGAGCCGGCAGGGCATGTTGATGTTGGCTGGCTCAGTCGATGGCAAGGGCTTTGTGGCATCGATATCGCCGCGCGGCGAGCTGAATTGGGCTAGGCGCTACAACGACGTGTTTGCCGTGTTTGACCTCGTGGAAAGCGATACCGGTTTCATTTTGGCGGGAGGCACGCCGGGCAAAATGTTCCCGCAGAGTATATGGCTGGCACGCATAGGCGCATCCGGTGACGTGCTGGAAAACCAAATGCGGCAAGGGCCCGCGCATTATGCCTACCTGGCCGACGATGGCCGACGGCTCGGACTCGTCTACGACAAGTTGGGATCTGATTTGCTGTCGGGCTGCGTATTGCTGGAATTGTTCGCCAACGGGACATCACTGCGCGCAACAAGCAGCCAGACCTTTTTTGAGGGTCGTGTGTCCGTGCCGTTCGTATTGAGCGGATACGCGGGCAGCTTCACGGCGGCAGGCATAGGCGCCCATGGCCAACTTCAGATCATTGAAGTGGATGCCGATGGGCGGCAGGTGCCGATCTTCCAGGGGCAGCTCAGAGCGCCGGATTACATGCGCTTCCACAGCGTAGAAATGATTCGCGGTCCCGATGCCCACTATCTGGCTGGACTGCGTTCGCATGCCGAAGGCCGGCGCCAGCGGAGGGAATTAATGTTCATAAAAATTCCTCGCCGAGAGGGAAGAAGAGAAATACAGGCCGCAGCGGTAGCTGCCCGTTCCACAGGGCATCCCGCGCGCCAGCATTGACGCGACCAGCCCAGCTCAGGTGGATGCACTCGCCCACCAGCTGACGAGGAGTATGGAAGATGAGACGACTATTGCTGCTCTCCATATTTTGGCCATGTCTGATATTCGCACCGTCGTACGCCGGGGCTGCGCCCTTGGCTATCGCATGGCAGCTGGACTACGCCCCGGACGGCATGATGCTGGAAAGTCGCGCCTCGGCCATCACCGAGAATGGGGACCTGGCAGTGCTTGCGAAACTCAGTCCGCTGGGCCATCGCTACGACAATGACCTGGGCTGGATCGGGCTGTTCTCGCCGAGCGGAACTGTGAAAGAACAATTCGCGTTCGTCCTTCAAGATGGTGACACGGCGGTGAAATATATCGACACTTTCATGCCCGTCGGATCTGGAAAATTCCTGGTTGCGGGCGTGGCTGCGGATGGTCAAGCCCGGTTGGTCCTGCTCGACCATTCGGGGAAAAGCCAACTGGTGCGCGCCCTGGGGCGCAAACGCCTGGCCTTTATCCGTAAGCTGCCATCCAGCGACGTAGTGGCGGGCGGATATAGCGAACGCGATCTCTATGCGCTGCGCATACGCGCAAACGGTAGCGTGCTGTGGGACCTCAACTCGGATCGCGGCTCCGACGCCACCTTCATCGACGCGATACAGCGCGGTGAGATGACAACCGCAATGTGACAAACATACACCGACGGACCGGGAGGCTGAAATGCAGTCACTGTTGAAAACCGCAAAATGCTTGGCAGCGCTGGCGTGCACGCTGGCGCTGCTCGCGGACACGGCCCCGGTGGATGCGGCCGGATTGAACGAGAACTGCGTGGTGAGCATCTTGAACCGCAACGTGCAAGCCAAGGCGGACGGAACCTGGGTGCTGCCCAACGTCCCGGCCAATTTCGGTAAAGTCCGTGCGCGCGCCACGTGCGTGCAGGACGGCGTTACCCGCTACGGTCAATCGGATGAATTCACGATACCGGCCAACGACTCCGTGACACTGCCGCCGATTATATTGGGGCCGACCACGCCGATACCGGCCCAACTGCGCGTCACCGTCGCCAGCCCGACGCTCACCGGCGCCGGCGCCACCACCCAGGTGCAGGCGCTAGCCACCTACGCGGCTGGCAATCAGGTTGATGTCACCGGCAGCGGCACCAGCTACACCATCAGCAATCCCGCCATCGCCACCATTACGCCGGCCGGCCTCATCACGGCAGTGCGCAGCGGCACGGTAGTGGTCCAGGCGATCAACGAAGGCACACAGGGCATTACGCAGCTGCGCGTCGCGCTGTCCGGTGTCGACAGCGACGGCGACGGCATCCCCGACGAGGAAGAACTGCGCCTTGGCATGGACCCAAACAATCCGGCGGACGCGCAGCTGGATGAAGACCACGACGGCCTTACGGCACTGGAGGAATACCGCGCCGGCACCGATCCCCATAATCCGGACACGGACGGCGATGGCATCAGCGACGGCGATGAGGTCCATTGCACACGCGGCTACTGCACCAACCCCTTGTTGGCCGACACAGACGGCGACGGCGTGCGCGACGGCACGGAGATACTCACCGGCAGCAATCCCACCAATGCGGCCAGCGTCAATCTAGGGGCCGCTTTGCTCAGCATCCGCATTTCGCCGGGTAACTTTGCCCTGGTCGTCAACACGCTGACCGGCAACGCCAGTGTCCAATTGAAAGTGATCGGCACCATGAAAGACGGATTTGAAATTGACCTGACCAGCAGCGCCCGACAGACGCAGTACGCCAGCAGCAATGTGGATTCATGCAATTTCGGCGGCGCGGATGGAGAGGTGCATGCCAGTACCGCTGGCATATGCGATATTACCGTCACCAATAACGGCCATACGGCTACAGTGCACGGGAAGATACTGAATTTCGCACCTGCTGCGCTGTCCTATGTTGACATCCCAGGTTTCGCCAACGGGGTGGCGATAAATGGCGACTTTGCCTATGTTGCAGCCGGGTCTGCCGGGTTGCAGATTGTGGCGCTGAGCGATGACCGTCACACCCCAAGGATATTATCAAGCCTGCAACTAAACACCAACGCTAACGACGTTACGCTAGCTGGAGATATGGCCTATCTGGCGACCAGCGGTGGCATAGTTGCGGTCGATATCTCGACGCCCGCCTCGCCGCGTCTGCTGGGTCGCCTCGCGTTGGGTGGGCAAGCCATGGGAATCAAAGTGCGCGGCACTACAGCCTATGTCCTCGACGGTGACAGTCTGTACATTGCCAACGTCGCCAGCCCGGCAGCAATGGTCCAGGTCGCATCGATCAAATTGGGAGGGACGGGATGGAATCTGGATTTGGACCCTTCCCGAAATTTGCTCGCTGCAGCGATGGGCGAAGCGGGCTTGCAGTTGGTGGATGTCAGCCAACTTTCGGCGCCGGTGGTGCGCGGCACGGCACTTACCGGCGATGCACGCGGCGTTGCCCTTCGTGGCAACACCGCCATTGTGGCGGACTATCGCAACAGCATGACTTCGGTCGACATTGGAAGTCCGCAGACGCCAGTCATCCTGTCAAGCACACCCTCCGTGTTGGGAGGCCTACTCAACAACATCATCTTGTCAGGCAACTTTGCGCTAGGCGCCGACGTGCTATTCGCTAATGGGGTACCCATAGTGGACATCAGCAATCCCCAAGTTCTGCAACCACGCCCCGTCCTCAATTTCCCTGATCGCCGCGACAATGGCTGCTGTGGTCTAATTTGCCCGGACACCTCAATAGGTGGAAAATCCACCACCTGAGGAGTTAAAGCATGACAACAAG
>NZ_JBYSZG010000086.1:0-10074 GCF_058786935.1 Rugamonas sp. FW305-51 | reverse complement strand
CCCGATGACCAAGCCCACCCGATGACCGCCGCCTTCACTCCCCCCGATCCCGCCGCCGTGGCCGCCGAACTGGCCCAGGTCCGGGCCCGCCTGGACGCCATCGTCTCCAACACGCCCGGCCTGGTCTACCAGTTCGTGCTGCAGGCGGACCAGCGCGTGTCCTTCCCCTACCTGAGCGACGGCTGCCAGGCCCTGCTGGGACTGACGCCGGCCGCCCTGCACGCGGCGCCCGAATGTTTTCTGGCCCTGATACTGGAGCCGGACCGCCTGTCCTACCTGGCCGCCATGCAAGCGTCGGCCAGCAGCCTGGCCAGCTGGAACTGGGAAGGCCGGATCTGGATCGAAGCCTGGAAGGACATCAAGTGGATCAACCTGCGCGCCACGCCGCACGCCCTGCCCGGCGGCGCCGTGCGCTGGGAAGGCATCATGACCAACATCACGGAAAGCCGGCGCGAGCAGGAGGAGGTGCGCCATTCGCGCGCCCGCCTGGCCGAGCTGACGGCCCACATCGAGAAGGTCAAGGAACAGGAACGCACCCGCATCGCGCGCGAAATCCACGACGACCTGGGCGGCAACCTGACGGCCATCAAGATGGCGCTGGCCATGCTGGCGGCCCGCCTGCCGCCGGGCGACCAGTTGCTGCATGACAAGGCGGCCTATGTGGACCAGCTGGTCGACCGTACCATCGACGCCGTGCACCGCATCTCGCTCGATTTGCGCCCGCCCCTGCTGGACCTGGGCATCGTGGCCGCGCTGGAGTGGCTGTGCAAGGAATTCGAGCAGCAGGCCGGCTTGCCCTGCGCCTTCAGCGCCAACGCGCGCGAAGTGGCGCTCGACCACGACCAGGCCACGGCCCTGTTCCGCATCGTGCAGGAGGCGCTCACCAACATCGCCAAGCACGCCGGCGCCAGCCGGGTCACCGTCAAGCTGGCCCGCACCCGCCACCAGGTAAGCCTGAAGATCGCCGACAACGGCGGCGGCATCTGGCAGGGCGACCGCGCCAAGCCGGACTCATTCGGCATCCGCGGCATGACGGAGCGGGCCCGCGCCCTGGGTGGCACGTTGACGCTGAGCCACGCCGTGGGCGGCGGCACTGTGGTGGCCGTGAAAATTAAATGCGCTGAACACCGTGCAGGCCGCACCGGGGCGCCCGCCGGCGCTACAATAGCGGATCAGAAAGTTTCCACTGCGAAATAGCGCAACCGAGTAAAAGACGCAACCATGACAGAGAAAGCCATCATCAAGGTCTTCATCGCCGATGACCACGCCATTGTGCGCGAGGGCTTGAAACAGATCCTGGCCGAGACGCGCGACATCGTCGTGGCGGGCGAGGCGGAGAACGGACTGGATGCCGTCAAGCTGTTCCGCAAGGCCGACTGCCAGGTGATCCTGCTCGACATCTCGCTGCCCGACCGCAACGGCATTGAAGTCCTCAAGCAGATCAAGAAGGAAAAGCCGGAACTGGCCGTGCTGATGCTGTCCATGCACCGCGAGGACCAGTACGCCATCCGCTCGCTCAAGGCGGGCGCCTCCGGCTACCTGACCAAGCAGAGCGCCCCGCGCGAACTGGTGACGGCGATCCGCCAGGTGGCCGGCGGGCTCAAGTACATCAGCGCCGCCCTGGCCCAGGAACTGGCCAACCACGTGGGCGAGGACCACGAGGCGCCGCCCCACGACGCCCTGTCGGACCGCGAATACCAGACCCTGACCATGATCGCCTCCGGCAAGACGGTGGGCGCCATCGCCAAGGAACTGTCGCTGTCGGTCAAGACCGTCAGCGAATACCGGGCCCGGCTGCTGGTGAAGATGAAGCTCAAGAACAGCGCCGAGCTGACCCACTACGCCATCAAGAACCAGCTGATCGAATGAGCACGGCGCGCGCCGGACGGGCGAAGTTGCCAAAAAGAATATTTTGTATGCGTTTAATTAAGACATCTTCCGGCCGCTAATCAACGCTATGCATGGCCGCCCGGTCGCCTATCATGATAGGACTGAGTCACTGAAAGAGGCTGTGCGCAACCATGTCTAGCAAACCCACCCCTGCGGCCGCGGCGCAGCAAAACCCGGCCGACATTGCCCGCGAAGCGTTCCGCCGCCTGGCCGCGCGCCGCATCGCGCCCACCCCCGACGCCTACCGCGACATCTACCTGGAAATCGCCGGCCTGCCGCCGGCCGCGCCGGCCGCGCCCCCGGCCCCGCTGGGCAGCGTCGATCCCGGTCCGGAAACGGTGCTGAGCGGCTTCGCCAGCCGCCTGTCGGACGGCGTGGGCGACCTGGCCGAGTTCGGCCGCCGCTTCAACCGCGCCGTCAAGTCGCGCGACTGGGACGGCTACGCCAAGGCCCTGTCGCAACTGGTCGACAAGCACGTCACGGTCAAGAAAGGCATCGAGACGGCGGCCGCCCCCGATTCCGAACAGAGCCGCATGCTGCGCGACCTGCTCAGCCGCACCCTCACCTTCGCCGTCGCCTCGCTGCTGACGGGCACCCCGGCCCTGGTGGCCGAGGCCGAATCGTTGGGCGCGGCCACCAAACAGGCCCACAGCGAGGAAGCGCTGGCCGAGATCGCCGTACGCCTCAAGCAGTTGTGCTACCAGATCGAACTCAAGAGCGGCGACACGGCCGAGCAGCAGGAATTGCTGCTGCGCCTGTTCAAGCTGCTGCTGGAAAACGTCAGCGAACTGCTGGACGACGACAGCTGGCTGCGCGGCCAGATCGACGCCGTGCAGAACCTGATCGCCGGCCCCATCGACCAGCGCGCGCTGGAAGAGGCCACCCGCAGCCTGAAGGACGTGATCTACAAGCAAAGCCAGCTCAAGCACAGCCTGTCGGACGTCAAGCTCACCGTCAAGAACATGATGATGACCTTCATCGACCGCCTGGGCCAAGTGGCCGCCTCCACCGGCGACTTCCATGAAAAGATAGGCGGCTATTCGGAAAAGATCAGCCGGGCCGAGAACATCGCCGAGCTCAACCAGATCCTCGACGATGTGCTGCGCGAAACCCGCATCGTCCAGAACGAGGCGCTCAAGGCGCGCGACAAGATGGTGCTGGCGCGCCAGGAAGTGCAGGACGCCGAGCAGCGCATCCACGCGCTGGAAGCGAAGCTGCAACATATGAGCGAACTGGTGCGCGAAGACCAGCTGACGGGCAGCCTCAACCGGCGCGGCCTGGACGATGTGTTCGAGCGCGAGACGGCCCGCGCCGACCGCCGCGGCACCCCGCTGTGCATCGCCCTGCTGGACCTGGACGACTTCAAGCGCCTCAACGACACCTACGGCCACATCGCCGGTGACGCGGCCTTGAAGCACCTGGTCAAGATCGTCAAGGAAACGCTGCGTTCGATGGACGTGATCGCCCGCTTCGGCGGCGAGGAATTCCTGATCCTGCTGCCCGAGACGACGGTGGAGGCGGCCTCGCAGACGATGACGCGCCTGCAGCGCGAGCTGACCAAGCACTTCTTCCTGCACGATAACGAGAAAGTGCTGATCACCTTCTCGGCCGGGGTGGCCCTGCGCCGTCCCAACGAGGAGCAGGGCGAGCTGGTCAAGCGCGCCGACAAGGCCATGTACCAGGCCAAGCAGTCGGGCAAGAACCGGGTGGTGGTGGCTGACTGACGGTCTCCGCCCCTGCTTGTCGCCGCCCCGGGCCGGCGCCAGCGATGGCGCCGGCCTTTTTTTGGCCGTTCCGGGCCGCCATTGTTGCCAACCAAGCCATCATTTAGCCCCCACCCTGTCCAGATCCGGCGGAAATAAAGGCCAAAATATAATTATTTTCACCCTAAAGATTCGCCGCTTGCTGTCGTTTAACGGGGCAAGCGGACGAACTTTAGGCTCAAAAAATAAAATTTAACGTGTTTTCTCCTCTCAATTTTCCCGTGCGGCAACCGTTATCGATTACAACAGCGGTTTGATTGTCTCGGAACGCGGAGACAGACCAAAGTGAAATGAGCACCTCGCCCAAATCGAAGTACTAGTCTGGAGAAACATCATGGCTGCAACCATCAATACCAATATTGCCTCGCTGAATGCACAACGCAATCTGAACACCTCGCAAGCTTCGCTGTCGACTTCGTTGCAACGTCTGTCTTCCGGCCTGCGCATCAACAGCGCCAAGGACGACGCCGCCGGCCTGGCCATTTCCGAGCGCTTCACTTCGCAAATTCGGGGCGATACTCAGGCAGCACGCAACGCCAACGACGGCATCTCGCTGGCGCAAACGGCTGAAGGTGGTTTGAGCACCGCCGGCGACCTGCTGCAGCGTATCCGCGAACTGGCCGTGCAATCGGCCAACGGCACCAACTCCGATTCGGACCGCAAGTCGATCCAGAATGAGGTATCGTCGCTGTCGAAGGAACTCGATCGCGTCGCCACCACTACCCAATTCAACGGCCAGAACGTACTGGACGGCTCGCTGACCGCGGCCCAGTTCCAGGTTGGCGCCAACTCCGGCCAGACCATCAACGTCGGCATCCAGTCGGCCAAGGCCGGCGACATCGGCAACAACAGCCTGTCGGCCGTCTTCGATGGCGCCGCCGGTGGCAAGCTGTCCGACGCGGTTGCCGCCGGCGCCCAGGTGGCCGGCCACCTGGCCAACAGCCAGGGCGCCGACACTCTGGTGGTCACCTCCAGCAATGGCAGCACGACCAATGTCACCGTCGGCGCCGGCGACAGCGCCAAGAAAATCGCTGCCTCCGTCAATTCGCTGTCGAGCCAGACCGGCGTGACGGCCAGCGCCACCACCACCGCCACCCTCGAAGGTCTGGGCCTGGCCGATGGTTCGGTGCAGTTCACCCTGCGCGGCGACAATTCGCTGGAGTCCGATTCCAATTCGACCGGCGTCACCATTTCGGCCAAGGTCAAGGGCGGTGACTTGTCGGCGGTGGCCCAGGCTGTCAATGCCCAGACCAACACCACCGGCATCTCGGCCTCGATCAAGACCGGGAGCAGCGGCGCCAAGGAACTGCAGCTGACCAATAGCAGCGGCGCTGACATCGAAATCCTGAACACCAACGGCGCCAGCGACGACATCCTGAAGGCCGCCACCACCTTCGTGCGTGGCACCGACCAGCCAGCCGTCGGCAGCACCGCCGCCGTGGCTGCCCTGCATCAGAGCGGTCTGGTGCAGAACGACGCCATCACCGTGGGCGGCAAGCTGAGTTTCTCGTCCGACGCTGGTTTCTCGCTGAACGCGACCACGGCCACCATCGTGAATGGCTCGACCGGTTCCGACCTGCAGTCGGTGGCCAAGGTGGACGTATCGACCGTGGACGGCGCCAACGCAGCCCTGAAGACGATCGACTCGGCGCTGAACGCCATCAACAGCAACCGTGCCTCGCTCGGTGCGATCCAGAACCGCTTCGCCTCGACCATCGCGAACCTGCAGACGACGACGGAGAACCTGTCCGCCTCGCGTAGCCGGATTCAGGATACCGACTTTGCGGCGGAAACGGCCAACCTGACCCGCGGCCAGATCCTGCAACAAGCCGGTACCGCGATGTTGGCGCAGGCTAACTCGCTGCCGAACGGCGTGCTGTCGCTGCTGCGTGGTTAAACCCGTGTAGCGATGGACACACATCGTTAAAACCCGGTTCCCCGGCTGCCTTGCGCAGCCGGGGATTTTGCACTAACAGGAACCATCATGACCATCGACTCATTAAGTGCTGCCCCGGCAGCGCGCCCGATCGAGCGCCATCCTGCCGGCCACGATGCCGCCCTCGTCCCTGGCGGCGCGGCGCGGGCTCCCGCCACCGCCGTCGAAACGGCCGCCGCGGTTCAGAAAGCGGCCGCCGTGCCGACCCTGGACCAGGTTTCCAAAGCCGTGTCGCAACTGAACCAATCGCCCCAGGCACGGGCCCAGGGACTGGAATTTTCCATCGACAAGGACAGCAAGCGTACCGTCGTCAAGGTGATCGACCAGACCACCAAGGAAGTGCTGCGTCAGATTCCGTCGCCCGAAGCGCTGGAAATCGCCAAATCGCTGGCGAATACCAGCCACAACGCAGGCCTGCTCATCAAGCAAACGGCCTGAAGCGGCCGCGCCCAGGGGCGCGCCGCTTTTCCTTCCTTCATGGCATGCTTGCGCTATGCTGTAGACATGCGCCAGGCACCACCGCCTTTGCCCGCTTTGCCGCGGCCGCCCGCCCCCTCCCCGCGCCGCCGCATGCCGTTTTTTTATGCGAATCTCAAACAGACTGGCATTTCCCCCTCTCAAGTCCTCTTTGAATGTGCCGATAATGACTTATATTGTTGCTTTCCTTAGGAGTCCAACGTGGGCATCTCATCTCCCGGTATCGGTTCTGGCATCGACGTCAACACCATAGTCAGCAAGCTGATGCAGGTGGAGTCCGCCCCGTTGGCGGACTTCGATAGAAAATCGGCCAGTTATCTGGCCCAGGTATCGGCCTTCGGCAACCTGTCCGGCGCCCTGGGTTCATTCCAGGGCTCGCTCTCGTCGCTGACGTCGCTAGCCAGCTTCCAGTCGCTCAGTGCCACGCCCAGCGATTCGACGGTGCTGAGCGCCAACGCCACCACCAAGGCCCTGCCTGGCAGTTACCGCATCAATGTCAGCCAGGTGGCCCAGGCCCAGACCCTGGCCTCGGGCGGCTACAAGAGCACCACGGCCGCCATCGGCCTGGGCGCCACCACCACCATCAATTTCACGCTGGGCACGGTATCGGGCGGCACCTTCGGCCTGACCGGCACCACCTTGGGCGCCAGCATGCTGACCGGGGGCCTGACCCCGGGCGCGCTGACCATCAACGGCAGCGCCATCGCCACCGACGGTAGCACCCGCAGCGCCCGCTTGCTGGCCGACGCCATCAATGCCAAGAGCGGCACCACGGGCGTATCGGCCAAGGCGGCGGCCACCGTGACCAGCGCCACCCTGTTCGGCGCCGGCACTTTCGGCGCCGTCGACACCAGCGGCGGCGGCACCTATGCGCTGACGGTGGGTGGGGTCACCATCGCCAGCCAAGCAACCAACGTGGCCGCCAACGGAACCGGCGGCGTCAACGTGGCGGCGCTCGATACGGCACTGACGGGTGACACGGCCGTCACCCGCGCCCTGGCCGACGCCAACATCACCTTCAGCGGCACGGCCGCCGCCGGCACCTTGCAGTTCACCAACGCCGATGGCGCCAACATCAACGTGGCCGAGACCGTCAGCGGCACCGTCACCGGCGGCATCGGCAACAGCGGCACGGCCAATACCGGTTCCACCACCACGGCCGTCAGTTCCATCACACTGACCTCGGCCGATGCCAGTCCGATCACGGTGGGCGGCACCAATCCGGCCGCCGCCGGCTTGACGGCCGGCGTGGGCGGTGCCTATCTGGGCGCAGGCTTCACGGCCGACCCCGACCGCACATCAGGCAGCATCGTCATCGACAGCAGCAACAACACCTTGCAAGGCATCGCCGCCGCCATCAACAAGGGGAATTTCGGTGTCACGGCCAGCCTGGTGTCGGACGGCGCCACCGGCACCAATGCCACCCCCAACCACCTGGTACTGACCTCGAGCGCCACCGGCGCCTCGTCGACCATGCGCATCACGCTCAGCGGCGCCGGCGGCAATCCGGCCGATCCGGACCTGGTCAGCTTGCTGGGCTACGACCCGGGCGGCACGCAAAACATGAGTCAGAAAGCATCCGCACTCGACACCCTGGCCAACGTCAACGGCATTGCCGTCAGCAGTAGCAGCAGCAGCATCAGCGGCGCCATCGCCGGTGTCTCGCTCAGCGTCAACAAGACCGGCAGCAGCAGCCTGACGGTGGCGCGCGACACGGCCTCCTTGACCACCTCGGTGAACAGCTTCGTCAAAGCTTATAACGACCTCAACAACCAGATCACGCAGTTGTCCGGCTATGACGCCGACACCAAGACCGGCGGCCCGCTGCTCGGCGACGCCACCGTGCGCAACCTGCAGGCCGCCATCCGGCGCCAGCTGTCGACCCAGATCACCGGACTCAAGGGCAATCTGACCAACCTGTCCCAGGTCGGTATCTCGTTCCAGAAAGACGGCTCGCTGACGCTCGACTCGTCCAAGCTGAACAAGGCGATCACCAGCAATTTCAACGACATCGCCGGCCTGTTCGCGGCCGTCGGCAAGACCAGCGACAGCAAGATCAGCTTCGTCAGTTCCACCTCGGCCACCAAGGCCGGCGACTATGCGGTCGACATCACCACCCTGGCTACCCAGGGCAGCCTGACCAGCGCCGCCGCCCTGCCGGCCACCACCGTGATCGATGCCGACACCACCTGGACCGTCAAGCTGAACGATACGGCCACGGCCGCCAGCACCGCCACCGTCACCGTGCCGGCCGGCAGCTACACGCCCAGCCAACTGGCCACGGCGTTGCAATCGTCGATCAACGGCGTGAGCGGCTTTGCCAACGCGGGCTGGACCGTCAGCGCCACCATCGGCACCGACGGCACGCTCAAGCTGCAATCGAACCGCTACGGCGCGCAATCTAACATCAGCCTGATCGACGACACGGGCAGCACCGTCGCCTCCGTGTTCGGCGCGGCCACCTCGGTGGGCGGGGTGGACGTGGCCGGCACCATCGGCGGCTATGCCGCCACCGGCGACGGCCAGACCCTGACCGGCACGCCAGGCGCCCCGATCGCAGGCCTCAAACTCACCATCGACGGCGACACCACGGGCGCCCGCGGCGACATCGGTTTCTCGCAGGGCTATGCTTACCAGCTCAACAATCTGGCCGGCAATTTCCTCGGCTCCAAAGGCTACATCACCAGCCGCACCAACGGGCTGAACCAGACAGTCAAGGATATCGGCAAGCAAAAGGATGCGCTCAGCGCCCGCCTGGTCGATGTCGAGGCGCGCTACCGGGCCCAGTACACCAAGCTCGACACGCTGATCGCCAGCTTGAACAGCACCCAATCTTATTTGACGCAACAATTGGCGGCCATCGCCAAGAACGGTTAATTCACAGGAGACAGACAATGTTCGGATCCCGACAAACTGGCGTACACGCCTATGCCAAGGTAGGCATGGAAACGGGCGTGCTCGCCGCCAGCCCGCACAAACTGATCGTGATGCTGTTCGACGGCGCCCTGGTGGCCATCAACGTCGCGCTGGTGAGCATGCGCTCCGGCAATATCGGCGAGAAAGGCAAGTCCATTTCGAAAGCCATCATGATCATCGACAGCGGCCTGCGCGCCGCGCTCGACAAGAAGGCCGGCGGCGAGATCGCCGAAGGCCTGGACGCCCTGTACGAATACATGAGCGCGCGCCTGCTGACGGCCAACCTGCAGAACGACCCGGCCATCCTGGAGGAAGTGCAGCGCCTGCTGACGGAACTGCGCGACGCCTGGAACGCCATCGGCGAGGCCCCAGCCACCAGCGCCAAGACCGCCCCTACTCCCACCCTCGTGAGCGCCTGACCCATGATGACTAGCCAAGAAATATTGACCGTGTACGCCGCCATGGCGGCCCTGACCGAACAGATGGTGCAAGCTGCCGGCGCCAGCGACTGGGACCGGCTGGTCGAGCTCGAGCAGTGCTGCGCGGCCCACGCCCAGCGCCTGCGCGCGCAGGAACCGGCCCAGCCCATGCAGGGTGCCCAGCGCGAACGCAAGATCGAACTGATACGCCAGATGCTCAACGCCGACCGCCAGATCCGCGACCTGACCATGCCGTGGATGGCCCAGTTGTCCAGGCTGATCAATAACGCCGGCACGGAACGGCGCCTGGTCAACGCCTACGGCAGCGTCTGACGCTGGCCGGCGCCATGTTGCCGCGCCTGGACGCCACCGTCGCGCCGCTGACCGCGGCCGATGCGGTGCATGGCACGGCGCCCATCGGCGACGGCCGCCAGGCCGCGTTCCAGCGCAGCCTGCAGGCGCTGGTGGGCCAGTCGCTGCAGGCGCAAGTGCTGTCCAGGTACAGTGACGGCAGTTTCCTGGTGCGGGTGGCCGACAATGCCGCCCGCATGTTGCTGCCCCCCGGGGTGCAGGTGGGCAGCGAAGTGCCGCTGACCGTGCTGGCGGCCCAGCCCCGCCCCACCTTCCAGCTCGCCAACGCGGCGGGCACGCCCGCCACCGTCGTCTATTCCGA
>NZ_JBYSZG010000085.1:0-10207 GCF_058786935.1 Rugamonas sp. FW305-51 | reverse complement strand
GTCCACCTGTCACCACGGCAGGTGGACGCCGGCCTTTTTTCATATAATTCCGAAAAGAAATATTGCAAATAGCCGCAATCGATCCATTTGCGTGGATAATTCAGGCTTGCTCGGGCGATGGCCTGCCGTTGTCACCGGCTACACTGGCTGCATGCTGGCGCGTCCTGCGCGCCCCGGCCGGCCCGGCGCCGCCATTTTTTAGTGATGAATTGGAACACTATGAAAACTACCTTGAAATTGTCGTCCCTGCTGCTGGTGCCGCTGCTGGCCGTGCTGACCGCCTGCGGCGGCGGTGGCGGCAGCAGCACCAGCGGCAGCTCCTCGTCGACCAGCCCGACTCTGGTCTCGATCGCCATCACGCCAGCCAGCCCCACCATCGCCATCGGCACCAGCCAGCAGTTGACGGCCACCGGCACCTATAACGATGGCAGCAGCAAGGCCCTGACGTCGGGCGTATCGTGGGCGGCCAAGGGCACGGTGGTGTCGGTGGTATTCACCAGCGGCCTGGTGACGGGCAAGGCAGTCGGCACCGACACCGTCACGGCCACGGTGGGCAGCGTGGCCGGCAGCACCGACCTGACCGTCAAGGCGCCCTGGACCACGGTGGTGGCCGGCGGCAACCAGACTTTCGCGCGCAAGGCCGATGGCAGCCTGTACGGCTGGGGCTTGAACAACCGCGGCCAGCTCGGCGATACCACCACCACCGACCGCCTGACCCCGACCCCCGTCACCGGCAACGTGCTGACCTGGAAGCAGGTGGCCGTGGGCGAGCAGTTCACTGTCGCGCTGCGCGCCGACGGCACGCTGTGGGCCTGGGGCTTCAACCAGAATGGCCAGCTGGGCGACGGTACCACCATCGACCGTGCCGCACCGGTCAAGATCGGCACCACCGCCGACTGGACTTACGTGGCGGCCGGCAAGGCCCACGTGTTGGCCGTCAACAAGACCGGCGTCCTGTATGGCTGGGGCCGTAACTTCAATGGCCAGTTGGGCGACGGTAGCAATATCGACAAGCTGGTGCCGACCAAGATCGTCACCGCCGTCACCACGCCCTGGCTCAAGGTGGCGGCCGGTGCCACCCATAGCCTGGGCTTGCGGGCCGATGGTTCGCTGTACGCGTGGGGCGGCAACCTGAATGGCCAGCTGGGCCAGGGCACCAGCGGCACGGATGGGCTGACTCCGACCCGCGTCGGCACCTCGACCTGGACCGTGGTGTCGGCCGGCGACAGCCATTCGGTCGCGATCCGCGCCGACGGTGCCCTGTTCGCCTGGGGCGGCAACAATTTCGGCCAGGTGGGTAACAACGGTTCGCTCGATGTGAATTTGCCGGCCCAGATCTCGCCCGACATGAACTGGGCCGTGGTCTCGGCCGGCGGCAGCCACACCATGGCCGTGCGCACCGACGGCACGCTGTGGGGCTGGGGCGCCAACGGCGACGGCCAGCTGGGCGATGGCCTGGGGCTGGATACGAGCAGCCCGAACCGCATCGGCACGGCCGGCAACTGGAGCAGCGTAAGCGCCGGCGCCAACCACACCTTCGGCCTGCAGACGGACAGCACGCTGTGGGGCTGGGGCCGCAACGTGGAAGGCCAGCTGGGTAACGGCAAGACGGTGTCCGCGCCCACGCCGGTCAACCTGCCGTAAACAGCTGGCGGGCGGCACACCAGGCGGCGGGCGCAAGCCCGGCCGCCTTTTTTTTCAGCCTCGGTGGCGGCGGCCAGGGCCACTGACGCCGGCTTGTCCATGGCAGGCCGGCGCCGCCCATTCGCGCGCAATATTTTGTCGTAATGCAACGACACGGCATGCGTGGCGCCGGCGGGACGGGCTACAATCTGCGGGCGCGCCCGCGCCCCGCACTCTTGCCACAGGAATCAGCCGTGCCCTCCACCGCCGCCCGTCTTGCCGCCCGCTGTCGCCACGCCGTCCGCTTTCTGGGCCGGCGCGGCTGGCTGCTGCTGGGCTGGGCCCTGCTGGCGGCGGCGCCGGCCCAGGCCCTGGACGCCGTCACCTTGCAGCTCAAGCACAGCCACCAGTTCCAGTTCGCCGGCTATTACGCGGCGCTGGAGCGCGGCTATTACCGCGAAGCGGGGCTGGACGTGCGTATTCTGGAAGGCTCGGATAGCAATGCGCCGGAACGGGCCGTGCTCGCCGGCACGGCCAACTACGGTGTCGGCACCAGCAGCCTGCTGCTGGCGCGCCTGGCCGGCAAGCCGGTGGTAGTGCTGGGCGTGATCTTCCAGCATTCGCCGTATGCGCTGGTGATGCGCCAGCGCGGCACGGAACCGGACTTGCGCCGCATCGTCGGCAAGCGCGCCATGATAGGCTCGCTCACGGACGAGCTGACCAGCGCCGACGAACTGCTGGCCTACCTGAAGCAGGAGGGCATACCGGTCACCAGCTTCCAGCGCGTCGAGCACAGCTTCAATCCGGACGATCTGGTGTCGGGCAAGGTGGACGCCATGTCGATCTACATCACCAACGAGCCTGACATTTTCGACCGGCTCGGCTTCCCCTACGACATCTACAGCCCGCGCGCGGCCGGCATCGATTTCTACGGCGACAACCTGTTTACCAGCGAGACCGAGGTGACCGGCCACCCGCAGCGGGTCAAGGCGTTCCGCGCCGCCAGCATGCGCGGCTGGCAGTACGCCATGAGCCACCAGGAAGAGATCGCCGACCTCATCCTCAACAAGTATTCGCGCCGCAACGACCGCCAGCACCTGCTGTACGAGGCGCGCCAGATGGTGCCGCTGGTGCAGCCCGTGCTGGTGGAGATCGGCTACATGAATCCCGAGCGCTGGCGCCATATCGCCGACGTGTACGCGGGGCTGGATATGCTGCCGGCCCACGCCAGCTTCGACGGTTTCATGTACGAGGCCGGCGAGGGCCGCAACCGCCTGACGTGGTTGTACCGGGTGCTGGGCGCGGCGGCGCTGCTGCTGGTGCTGGGCGCGGCCGTGCACTTCAGCCTGCTGGCGCGGGAACGCCAGCGGGCCGAGGAAACCATCCGCAAGGGCGAGCTGCGTTTTCGCACCATGTTCGAAAAGGCGCCGCTGGGCATCGCCCTGATCGATTCGCACACGGGCCGCTTCAGCGACATCAACCCGCGCTACCTGCAGATCGCGGGACGCACGCTGGAGGTGATGATCGCCAGCCGCTGGATGGACCTCAGCCACCCGGACGACGTGGCGCCGGAACTGCTGCAGATGGAGCAGCTCAACGCCGGGCGCATCGCCGGCTACAAGCTGTCCAAGCGGCTGCTGCGGCCGGACGGCACGGTGGTGTGGGTGGACGCCTCGGTGGCCGCCATCGAGACGGCCGCGCGCGGCCATCCGCACCACCTGTGCATGATCGAGGACGTGACGGACAAGAAGGAGACGGAAGCGCTGATCTGGCAGCAGGCCAATTTCGACCCGCTGACCCAGTTGCCGAACCGGCGCATGTTCCACGACCGGCTGGCGCACGCCATGCTCAAGAGCCAGCGCGACGGCAGCCGCATCGCCGTGCTGTTCATCGACCTCGACCACTTCAAGGAAGTCAACGACACGCTGGGCCACCAGCAGGGTGACGTGCTGCTGGTGGACGCGGCCCGGCGCATCGGCGCCTGCGTGCGCAAGTCCGACACGGTGGCGCGCCTGGGCGGCGACGAGTTCACGGTGATCCTGTCCGGGGTGGACGAGGCGGGCCGGGTGGACGCCATCGCCCAGCACATCCTCGACAGTCTGCGGGCCCCGTTCGCGCTGGGCGAGGAGCAAGCGTTCGTGTCGGCCTCGATCGGCATCACGCTGTATCCGGACGACGCGCGCGACATCGACAACCTGCTCAAGCATGCCGACCAGGCCATGTACGCGGCCAAGGGCGGCGGGCGCAACCGCTTCAGCTATTTCACGCCCACGCTGCAGGTGGCCGCGCTCAACCGCATGCGCCTGACCAACGACTTGCGCGGCGCCCTCAAGGGCGGCCAGCTGGCCCTGTATTTCCAGCCCATCGTGCACCTGCGCACGGGCCGCATCCACAAGGCCGAAGCGTTGATACGGTGGAACCATCCCCAGCGCGGCATGGTCAGCCCGCTGGAATTCATCCCGCTGGCCGAGGCGAGCGGGCTGATCATCGAGATCGGCGAATGGGTGCTGCGCGAATCGGTGCGCTGGGTGCGGCGCTGGCGCAACGAGCACCATCCCGAGTTCCAGGTCAGCGTCAACCAGTCGCCGCTGGAATTCCAGCGCGAGGACGGCTCCTACCAGGCCTGGCTGAGCGAACTGCAGGCGCTGGACTTGCCGGGCCAGTCGGTGGTGGTGGAGATCACGGAAGGCTTGCTGCTCGACGCCAACAGCGCCGTCAGCAACAAGCTGCTGCAGCTGCGCGACGCCGGCATCCAGGTCGCGCTGGACGACTTCGGCACCGGCTATTCGTCGCTGTCCTACCTGAAGAAGTTCGACATCGATTACCTGAAGATCGACCGCAGCTTCACCCGCAACCTGGCGCCCGATTCGAGCGACATGGCGCTGTCGGACGCCATCATCGTCATGGCCCACAAGCTGGGCCTGCGGGTGATCGCGGAAGGGGTGGAGACGGCCGAGCAGCGTGACCTGCTGGCGGCGGCCGGCTGCGACTACGGCCAGGGTTACCTGTTCGCGCGCCCCATGCCGGCCGAGCAGTTCGACGCCCTGCTCAAGGCGCAGGCGCTGCACGCGCCGGAGGCTGGGGCGGCTCCCGGCGACTGGCCGGCCCCAGCCACCGTTACATCAGCTTGATGGCCACCAGCCCGCCATCGCTGCCGCGCACCCCGGTCGTGATGTACAGGATGCCGGCGCCGGAAATGGCCAGGTTGCCGCCCTGGCCGTACTGCCACACGGGCAGATGGGTCTTCAGGTCGATCGCATAGACGGCGCGGTCGGTGCTGACGAAGACCAGGTTGTCCGTCACCAGCACGTTGCGGTGGAAGCCGGTATCGGTGGCCGGCAGTGCCCATGACCATCGTACCTGGCCGTCCGTCTCGTCGATGGCGTCCAGCCTGGTGCTGGTGGCGGCGTACAGCACGCCGTTGCCCAGCGCCGGATGGGTCTGGTAGGCGTCCGCCGTGCGCCAGCCGATGGCCTGGCGGGTGACGTCGTAATCGACCAGGACCCGCTGCTCATACTGCTCGCTGTTGCTGGCCGCCTGGCCGCTGAAGCCGCCGCCGCTGAAGGCGATCACGTTGTGTCCGGTGCCCAGCATGGGCGCCGCGAATTCGGAATAGCCGGACCAGCCGGGGAAGAACGGGTCGCCGATTTTGGCCACCAGGGCGCCGCTGGCCCGCTCGAACACTGACAGGTTGCCGCCGTTGGCCGTGCCGTATTGGTAGACGTAAGTGGCGTCGGCGGCTGGGGTGGTGACGTCGTAGGCGGCGGCCGGCACGCGCCAATTGAGCTTGCCGTCCGCCGTCGCGTAGCTCGACAGCAGGCCCGAGGTGTGCAGCACGCTGTCGCCTTCGATGGTGGGCGCGAAGTAAGCCGTCCATTGCGAGTCATACGGCATGGTGAACTTGTACTTGCCGGTGGCGGCATCGAGTGCCGTCAGGCGCGACTGTTCGCTTGCCGTGGTGGTGGCGAAGTAGACGGCGCCGTTGGCGTAGGCCGGCGGGCCTTCGGAGGCCATTCGGCCCGAGGCGTAATGCCAGGCCAGGCTGCCGTCGGCCTCGTTGAGCGCATAGACATCGGCCTGGCCGAAGTAGATGTCCTTGGAAACGAACACCATGCCCATGCCGGTCGCCACCGTGTTGATGCCGCCCACCGGTTCCGGATCGCCGGCCGGACGCGACCAGCTCCACAGCTTGGCGAACCTGGCCGGATCGAGCGTCACGTGCAGGTAGCCGTTGTGGGCATTGTTGCGTTGGAAGGTGCCCCAGTCGGCCAGCGCCACCTTGACGGCGTAGGCCACGCTCTGCGACGAGCCCGGATAGACCGTGGCGCAGGCGCTGTCCTGGCACAGCCGGAAACTGACCTGGCCGGCATAACTGCCCACGGCCAGCCCGGAACGGGTGCGCAGGTGCAACACGAACTTGCCCGGCGTGGTGGCGTCGATCGTCCCCTGCTGGACGAACAGGGCGTCGTCGAACTGGAAGGTGGGGACGATGGCATGGTCGCTGGTGCCGCTGTAGCTGGCCGTGACGGCCAGTTCCGTACCGGTGTTGCCTTCGATCAGCTGGGGTGTGGCGTTGGTCGCGGCAAGCTGCGCCGGCAGCGATGGGGTGGCAGGGGCGGAACCGCCGCCGCAGGCCGTCACGGCGACGGCCATGGCCGCCAGCGCGCAATGTTTCTGGAGAGGGTGCATGAAGGAGTTTGTTTGTATTTTTTAAACAATTAGTTTACTTGCAATTGTTATTATCAGGCAAGTAGACTGCTGCGACGATGCCCGAGAGGTGGCTTTGACGCTGCGCGGCATTCACAAGTAAGCTTGTCATCATTTAAACGCGCTGGCCCAAGTTTATGTCCGATCAGAACGCCGTACCCCTATCCCTGGCATTGGCGCCAGCCGAGTCCTCCATCCGCCGCCGTTCCCTGCTGGCCGCCTGCGGCGCGCATGCCGTGCACGACGGCTTGACCGACCTGATCTACGTGCTGCTGCCCATCTGGCAGGCGCAATTTGCCATCAGTTATGCCATGGTGGGCCTGCTGCGCGGCGCCTATTCGGGCATGATGGCCGGCTTCCAGCTGCTGGCCAGCCGGCTGGCGCGGCGCTGGGGACGCGAGCGCATGCTGGTGGGCGGCACGGCGCTGGCCGGCATCGCCTACCTGATCGCCGGCCAGGCCGGCGGCATGACGGTGCTGCTGATCGCGCTGCTGCTGGGTGGCCTGGGCGCCAGCACCCAGCACCCGCTGGCGTCGTCCATGGTGACCGACAGCCACGAGGCCGGCGGCGGGGTCAAGCAGGCGCTGGCCCAGTACAACTTTGCCGGCGACATCGGCAAGACCCTGATCCCGGGCCTGGTAGGCTTGCTGCTGGTGGTGGTCAGCTGGCAGGCCAGCGTCACGCTGATGGGTTTGCTGGGCCTGGCCGCCGCCGGGCTGTTGTGGTGGCTGATTCCGGCGTCGCATGAATTCGCAGCGGGCCAGCGTAAAGGCGCTGCCGCAACGTCCGGCAAGGGATCGGCCAGCGGCCTGCGCGCACTGCTGCTGACGGGCACCCTGGACAGCGCCGTGCGGATGGGCTTCCTCACCTTCCTGCCCTTTCTCCTGAAAAGCAAGGGGGCCGGCACGGCCGGCATCGGCCTGGCGCTGTCGCTGCTGTTCGTGGGGGGCGCGTTCGGCAAGCTGTTTTGCGGCTATCTGGGGGCGCGCATCGGCATGATGAAAACCGTGTGGATCACGGAGTCGGCCACTTCGCTGCTGATCCTGCTGGCCGTGTGGCTGCCGCAGGCCGGTGTGATGGCGCTGTTGCCGCTGCTGGGGCTGGCGCTGAACGGCACCTCGTCCGTGCTGTACGGCGCGGTGCCGGAACTGGCCGCCGCCGGCAAGCGCGAGCAGGCATTCGCGCTGTTCTACACGGGCACCATCGGCGGCGGGGCGCTGTCGCCCGTGCTGTTCGGCCGGCTCGGTGACGTGGCCGGCGTGCCTGTCGCGCTGATGGGGCTGGCGGCGATCCTGCTGTTCACGTTGCCGCTGGCGTGGCGCGTGAACAGGGCGCTGGGCAGCTGAACGCTCCGCAGGCCGCCGCCGCCGGCGCTGTTCGTCATCGTTCCGGCGGGCCGTCATCGCCCGCTGTGTCGCCCACCCCGCGCACTTTGCAGCCGGCCGCGCCGTCCTGGCGCGGAACGGGGATAATAATGTTTCTATATGCTTGCGTGATAGTCAAACTATATTGAATCTATTGCGACAATCAATTTTGCATATGGATGAAAAGACTTTACACTGACGTCTCAATGATTCACAACCCCACGAGGAAACCACAATGTCTCTGATCAACACCCAAGTAAAACCATTCAAGGCGACCGCTTACCACAACGGCAAATTCGTTGACCTGACGGAAGCGTCCCTGAAAGGCAAGTGGTCGGTATTCGTGTTCTACCCAGCCGACTTCACCTTCGTTTGCCCGACCGAACTGGAAGACCTGGCCAACAACTACGCGGAATTCTCCAAGCTGGGCGTGGAAGTGTACGGCATCTCGACCGACACCCACTTCGCCCACAAAGCCTGGCACGACACCTCGGACGCCATCAAGAAAGTGCAATACCCACTGGTGGGCGACCCGACCGGCCTGCTGGCCCGCAATTTCGAAGTGATGATCGAAGAAGAAGGCCTGGCCCTGCGCGGCACCTTCGTGATCAATCCCGAAGGCCAGATCAAGGTGCTGGAAGTGCACGACAACGGCATCGGCCGCGACGCCACCGAACTGCTGCGCAAGGTCAAGGCAGCCCAGTACGTCGCTTCCCACCCAGGCGAAGTGTGCCCGGCCAAGTGGACCGAAGGCGCAGCGACCCTGAAGCCTTCGCTGGACCTGGTTGGCAAGATCTAAGTTGAACCTGCTGGTTCACGCACAGTAGTACCGCGATGCCGGTCCGGGCGTCCGGCCCGGCATACGCCTCAAGAATACGCAAGGAAGAAAAATCATGTTAGATGCAGACCTGAAATCGCAGTTGAAAGCCTATTTGGAAAAGGTGGTGCAGCCGATCGAACTGGTCGCATCGCTTGATGACAGCCCCGCCGCGCACGAGATGCAGCAGCTGCTGCAGGACATCGTGTCGCTGAGCGACAAGATCACGCTGGTCGAACGGCGCGACGACAACGAGCGCAAGCCTTCGTTCAGCATCAACCGCCCCGGCACCGACATCGGCGTACGTTTCGCCGGCGTGCCCATGGGCCATGAATTCACCTCGCTGGTACTGGCCCTGCTGCAGGTGGGCGGCCACACCATCCGCCTGGACGACGCCGTGATCGAGCAGGTGCGCCAGCTGGAAGGCGATTACAACTTCGAGACCTTCATTTCGCTGTCCTGCCACAATTGCCCGGAAGTGGTGCAGGCGCTGAACGCGATGTCGGTCATCAATCCCCGCATCAAGGTCACCTCGATCGACGGCGGCGTGTTCCCGCAGGAAGTGGAAGCGCGCCAGATCATGGCCGTGCCCATGATGTTCCTGAACGGCGAGCACTTCGGCCAGGGCCGCACCAGCGTGGAGGAAATCCTCGCCAAACTGGACAAGAACGCCGGCGCCCGCCAGGCGGCCGAGCTGAGCAAGAAGGACGTGTTCGACGTGCTGATCGTCGGCGGCGGTCCGGCCGGCGCGGCGGCCGCCATCTACGCGGCCCGCAAGGGCATCAAGACGGGCGTGCTGTCGGATCGCTTCGGCGGCCAGGTGCTCGATACCCTGTCGATCGAGAACTTCGTGTCGATCAAGGAAACGGAAGGGCCCAAGTTCGCCGTCGCGCTGGAACAGCACGTCAAGCACTACGAGGTGGACATCATGAACACCCAGCGCGCCACCAAGCTGGTGCCGGGCAAGCTGATCGAGGTGCAGACGGCAAGCGGCGCCACCCTGAAGAGCAAGTCGGTGATCGTGGCCACTGGCGCGCGCTGGCGCGAAGTGAACGTGCCGGGCGAGCAGCAATACCGCAACCACGGCGTGGCCTACTGCCCGCACTGCGACGGCCCCCTGTTCAAGGGCAAGCGCGTGGCCGTGATCGGCGGCGGCAACTCCGGGGTGGAAGCGGCCATCGACTTGGCCGGCATCGTGTCGCACGTGACGCTGCTGGAATTTGGCGCCGAGCTGCGGGCCGACGCCGTGTTGCAGCGCAAGCTGCGCAGCCTGGCCAACGTGACGGTGATCGTGTCGGCCCAAACCACGGAAATCCATGGCGACGGCCAGAAGGTCAACGCGCTCAGCTACACGGACCGCGTGTCCGGCGCCGCCCGGCGGGTGGAACTGGAAGGGGTGTTCGTGCAGATCGGCCTGGTGCCCAACACGGAATGGCTGAAGGACACGGTGGCCTTGTCGCGCCACGGTGAAATCGAAGTCGACGCCCGTGGCCAGACCTCCGTACCGGGCGTGTTCGCGGCCGGCGACGTGACCACGGTGCCGTTCAAGCAGATCGTGATCGCCGTCGGCGAAGGGGCCAAGGCCGCCTTGTCGGCCTTCGATCACCTGATCCGTTCGGACGACAGCGCGGACGTGGCGCCACTGGCCGCCGCGGCCTGATACTGGAGAGCAGATAGCGCCGGCCACCCCCCCCCC
>NZ_JBYSZG010000084.1:0-11111 GCF_058786935.1 Rugamonas sp. FW305-51 | reverse complement strand
CCCCCGCCCCCCGGCCGGCCCGCGCCGCCGCGCCTGCCCGCCCCCTGCCCTCCATTGCGCCCACGCCGGCACCGCCTATACTGAATTGGGCGCACCACCCACCCGCAAGCTGCAAGGAGCAGATCATGACACGCAAATACATCGATTGCCGGGAGTTTCCCAGCGACATCAACTGCACCGTCGCCATCGCCGCCGACAGCGAAACTGAACTGATGGAAATCGCCGTTCAGCATGCCGTCAGCGCCCACCACCACGAGGACAGCCCGGAACTGCGCCAGCAGCTGCGCCAGTTGTTCAAGGAAGGCACGCCGCCCGAATACCTGCCCATGGCCGGCCAGCCCGGCGCCACGGCCGGCGCAACGTCCAGCCACCGTCATTAGTATCTGGCGAGGTCGCGCTGGCATGCGCCCATGCCAGCGCGTTTGATTTAGATCAACGTAACATTTGATACACCTCAGTACACTGGGTTTCGCACCATGAGTTAAACGATCACGGCGGCCCGGCGCCTTCGTGCGCCCGCAACGTAGCCCAGTCCCCACGATGCTGCCAGCCTATATCTCCCACCCCGACTGCCTGAAACACGACATGGGCAACCAGCACCCGGAAGCGCCGGCGCGGCTGGGCGCCATCCAGGACATGCTGCTGATCAAGGGCTTGCTCGATTGTATGCAGACCTACGACGCCCCCTGCGCCACCGTACAACAACTGGCCCAGGCCCATTCCACGCTCTACATCCGCACCCTGGCCAGCATGGTGCCGCAAGAGGGCATGGTGCAGGTCGATCCCGACACCAGCATGAATCGGCACAGCTATCAGGCCGCGCTGCGGGCGGCCGGGGCCGCCGTGCTGGCGGTCGACCTGGTGCTGGAAGGGGCGGCGCCCACCGCGTTCTGCAACATCCGCCCGCCCGGCCACCACGCCGAGTACGCGGCCGCCGGCGGCTTCTGCTTCTTCAACAACGCGGCCGTGGCGATCCGCCACGCGCTCAACGTGCACGGCCTGGAGCGGGTGGCCCTGATCGATTTCGACGTCCATCATGGCAACGGCAGCGAGGACATCCTGCACCACGACGAGCGGGTGCTGATGTGCTCCATCTTCGAGGACAAGCTGTATCCGTTCAGCGGCAACACGCCGCGCGGCCCCAACATGGTCAACGTGCCGCTGCCGGCCCGCTCCGGCGGCGAACTGCTGCGCGCCAGCGTGGAAGAATTCTGGCTGCCGGCGCTCGAGCGCTTCGCACCCCAGCTGGTCGTCGTGTCGGCCGGTTTCGACGGCCACCGCGACGACGACATGGGCAACCTGGGCCTGGTCGAAGCGGACTACGCCTGGATGACGCGCCAGATCGTGGCCGTCGCCCAACGCCATGCGCAAGGCCGCATCGTATCCTGCCTGGAAGGGGGCTATGAACTGTCGTCGCTGGCGCGCAGCGCGGCGGCCCACCTGAAGGTGCTGCTCGGCCTGGACGACTGACCCCGGCGCGGGACCAGCCCGCGCTCCCCTCCCATCCAACGCTTCCCGAACAAGAAAAACCATGGATACCCACTACCTGAGTCCCCTGTTCTCCCCGCAAGCCATCGTCGTCTTCGCCGGCAAGGTGGACCAGCCGGACACCCAGACCAGCTACGGCCGCAGCATCTGCGCCCAGATCCGCGACGGCGGCTTTGCCGGTCCCGTCACCTTCCTCGACGTGAACATGAGCGGCACCCTGGCCGACCTGGCCCACTCGCGCGCCGACCTGGCCCTGATCGCCCTGCCCCACGAGGAGCTGGCCTTCGCGCTGGAAGTGGCGGGCCGCATCCAGTGCAAGGCGGCGCTGGTGATCTCGTCGGGCGTGGAACCGCAGCTGGCCAAGGAACTGCACGCCATCGCCCGCAAGCACGACCTGCACCTGCTGGGGCCGAACTGCCTGGGCTACCAGCGCCCGCGCCTGCACCTGAACGCGGGCGTGGCCGGCCAGCTGGCGCAGCCGGGCAGCCTGGCCCTGGTGTCGCAGTCGGGCGCGCTGACCTCGGCCATCCTGGACTGGGCCAGCAAGAACGCGGTCGGTTTTTCCACCGTCGTCTCGCTGGGGCCCAACACCGCGGTCGACCTGGCGCAGACGCTGGACTTCCTGGCCACCGACCAGGCCACCGAGAGCATCGTCATCTACATGGAAGGGGTGACCAATGCGCGCCGCTTCCTGTCGGCCCTGCGCGGCACGGCCAACACCAAGCCGGTGGTGGTGCTCAAGGCCGGCAACGCGGCCGCCGCCTCGGAGGCGGCGCTGACCCACTCGGGCAACATCATGGCCAGCGACGACGTGTTCGATGCGGCCCTGCGCCGCACGGGCGCCGTGCGCGTGAAATCGTTCGTCCAGCTGTTCTCGGCCGCCAAGTGCCTCGCTTCGCGCTACCGCCCCGTGGGGCCGCGGCTGGCCATCGTCACCAACGGCGGCGGGCCGGGCGTGCTGGCGGCCGACTGGGTGGTGGAACTGGGCCTGCAGCTGGCGCCCCTGGCGCCACCCCACGCCCAGGCGCTGATGCCGCTGCTGCCGCCGCACGCCACGCTGAGCAACCTGCTCGACCTGTCGGAAGAGGCGGGGCCGGAGCACTACCGGGCCGCCATCATGGCCTGCGGCCAGGACAGCCAGGTGGACGGCGTGCTGGTGATCTATTCGCCCAAGCTGGCGGGCGACCACAATGCCGTGGCCCAGGCCGTGGGCGAACTGAAGGCCAGCGTCGGCAAGCCGCTGCTGACCTGCTGGATGGGCGACGAAAAAGTAGGCCAGGCGCGCGAAATCATCAACCAGGCCGGCGTGGCCACCTTCCGCACGCCGGAGGCGGCGGTGGACGGCTTCTCCAACATCGCCTCGTTCTACCAGAACCAGCAGCTGCTGCACCAGACCCCGCCGCCGCTGTCGCAGCTGGCCGAGCCGGACCTGGACGGCGCCCGCCTGCTGATCGAGGCCGTGCTGGCCGAGCGCCGCAAGGTACTGACGGAAATGGAATCGAAGGCCCTGCTGGCCGCCTTCCACATCCCCATCACGCAGACCATCCTGGCGCGCAACGCCAACGAGGCGATCCTGATCGCCAGCCAGCTGGGCTACCCGGTGGCGCTGAAGATCGATTCGCCCGACATCACCCACAAGTCCGACGTGCAGGGCGTGGCCCTGAATGTGCTCAACGCGGCCGCCGTGCGCGACACCTTCGGCGACATGATGGCCACCGTGCAGCGGCTGGCGCCGGAAGCGCGCATCAACGGTGTGACGATCCAGAAGATGGCCGGCAAGCGCAACGGGCGCGAGATGTACATCGGCGTCGTCACCGACCCGCTGTTCGGCCCCGCCATCAGCTTCGGCGCCGGCGGCACCATGATAGAGCTGATCAACGACCGCGCCATCGAACTGCCGCCGCTGAACCAGTTCCTGGCCCAGCGCCTGATCGGGCGGGTACGCTCGGCCCACAGCCTGGACGAACGGCGCGGCGCACCGGCGGCCGACCGCGAGGCGATCGAACAGGTGCTGCTGCGGGTGTCGGAAATGGTGTGCGAGCTGCCGCAGTTGCGCCAGATGGACATCAACCCGCTGATCGTCGACGAGCATGGCGCATTGGCGGTCGACGCCCGCATCGTGATCGATGCGGCGCCGCCGTCCGTGCACCGCTACGACCACCTGGCCATCCTGCCCTATCCGGCCAACTACACGCAGGACTGGCCAATGCGCGGCGGCGGCCAGTACACGCTGCGCCCGGTGCAGCCGGACGACGCCTCCATGCTGCAGGAATTCGTGCGCGGGCTGTCGGAAAAGTCGCGCTACTACCGCTTTGCCTCCTCGCTGCGCGAGCTGTCGGTGCCCATGCTGGCGCGCTACACGCTGATCGACTATGACCGCGAGATGGCGCTGGTGGCCGTGCACACGGTGCGCACGCCGGGCGAGGACGGCGAATTCATCGTCCACGACCGCATCATCGGCGTATCGCGCTACATCGCCAATCCCGACCGCAGCAGCTGCGAATTCTCGCTGGTGGTGGACGACCGCTTCAGCGGCCAGGGGCTGGGGACGCGGCTAATGCACGCCATCATGGACGTGGCGCGCGACAAGGGGCTGACGGAAATCGACGGCCTGGTGCTGAGCAAGAACAGCGGCATGCTCAAGCTGATGGCCAGCCTCGGCTTCCAGATCCAGCCCTACGCCGAGGATCCCGATTTCCGCCTGTGCAGCAAGGGCCTGTAGCGGCGGCGACGCACGCTGCGCTTGCATCGACAAGCGCGGTGGGCGATGATGAGGCATGCGCACCTCTCCCCCACTCTTGCTGTCCCGCCTGGCCTGCGCCGTTGCGCTGACGCTGGGCGGCGCCGCCTGCGGCAGTCCGCCGGCAGCTTCGGCTTCGGCTTCCGCTTCGGCCCCGGCGTCGGCTCCGGCTTCGGCCCCGGCTTCGGCTTCGGCTTCGGCTTCGGCTTCGGCTTCGGCCCCGCTTAGCACCACGCCGGCCGACAGTGCCACGCTGATGCGCCAGATCCAGGCCGAACTGGCCGACACGGCCTGCGACAGCGAGCGCCAATGCCACACGATCGCCATCGGCAGCAAAGCTTGCGGCGGGCCGGAAGGCTACCGCGCCTGGTCCGACCGGCGCAACGATGGCAGCCGTCTCAAGCAGCTGGTGGCCCAGCATGCGGCCGCCCGCCGGGCCGAAGACATGCGCGAGCGCATGATGTCCACCTGCTCCTACGTCAGCGACCCCGGCGCCACCTGCCAGGCCGGCCACTGCGTGCTGCGCCCGCCTAGCCTGGGCGGCCCCGCCCTGCAACAGTAGCGCCAACAAAAAAATGGGGACGTACCCCATTTCGGTAGCGCCGTCCGCCGCCCGGCAATTACAGAAAAATGGGGACGTACCCCATTTTCCCCATTTTGAATTTCTGGAAATGGGGTACGTCCCCATTTTTTTGGGGTACGTCCCCATTTTTTGAGCACGTAAAAAAGGCCGGGCCGCTTGCGCGGGCCCGGCCAGCTGCCGTGCGGCCCGCCAGACGGCGGGCCCGGGCTCCTCTTATTTTGCGTTTACGTACTTGTCGCGCGCATTGTCGAACTGCGGCAGCGGGTCGTTGGTGTTCACCTCCACCACCGTCGTGCCCTGGTAGCTGCCGTTGAGCAGGTATTGCACGGCGCCCAGGTGACGCTTGCCCGGGGCCAGGCCCGACCAGCTCATCAACACGGACGCCGTACCGCCTACCGTGGCCGCGCTCGGCATCAGCACCTTGAAGCCGCCACCCACCGTCGCCGGCGACAGCAGCCAGGAGTTCAGGCTGTAGCTGGCCTGGCTATCGACGGGCGCATAACCGACCACGCATACGCTGTAGTTGCCGGCCGCCGGCTTGATCAGCTGCACTTGCTCGTTGGCGCTGCTGCCGCCGCTGCTGCCGACCACGTTGCCGTCCTTGACCACCACCAGGTCCAGGTCGGAGTTGCCGTTGCCGCTAGTGTCGGCGTCGAACAGCGAGAAGCGCGCCACCATGGTGCCGCTCGGGATGGTGACCGCATGCACGTTCACGCCCGGCGCACCGCCGGCGGCGCACTGGGCCGCCGCGTTGGCCGAGGTGTCGGCCTGGCCCACGCTGCGGGCTTCGACCGTGGCGGGGATCAGGCCGGCCTTGGCGCTGCCCAGGGTGCCGGCAAAGCCGGTACCGACCGTCAGCACCTTGCTGCCGGTGGCCGCTTCACTGCTCACGCGGCTGGCCGCGGCCAGCGCGCTGCCACGGGCCGTCAGCGGGCTGCGCACCGTATGGCTGCCGTCCGACCACACCAGCGAACCATAGGTCCAGGTGTCGATCGGGGCGCTGGTACGGGTCAGCTTGACGGTGAACGCGCCCTTGGCGCCGGCGCCCAGCGTCAGCGTGGCCGGCTGCACATCCACCGTGTAGCCGGGCAGGCTGGCCACGGCCGTGTAGGTGGCGGCCGTGTTGCCCACGTTGGTGACGGTGCGGCTCAGGGTCAGCGAACCGAGCACGTTGGCGGCCGTCAGCGAGGCCAGGTTCAGGTTGTAGGGCTGGATGGTGCCCACGGCCTGGCAGGTGGCGGCCGAGTACACGCCCGCGTTCAGGCCGCACAGGAAGCGCGCATAGTCGATCTCGGTGGCGTCATACACCAGGCCGGGATCGGCCGCCGTGGTCGGCGCGATATGGCCGGCACCCTGGCCCCATGGCAGCGTGCCCGTGGTGCGGGCCGTCGCATCCCACGCCATCGGGCCGTTCAGGCCGTCCGACTTGGTGTCGAAGGCGGTCGTCATCAGGGCCGACTTGATGGCGGCCGGGGTCCAGTCCGGATGGCGCTGTTTCAGCAAGGCGGCGATACCGGCCACGTGCGGGGTGGCCATCGAGGTGCCCGTGTAGAACGCCCAGTCCGTGGACGGCGACACGCCGCCGCCGGCCACGGCGTCGCGCTGGGCCTGGGTCAGGTCGGCCGTGACGGCAGCGAGGATGTCGGTGCCGGGCGCGGTCAGGTCCGGTTTCAGGATGTTGGCGTTGGCCACGTTCGGGCCGCGCGAGGACGAGCCGTTCATCACGGGAGCCGGCACGTTAGGGTCGTAGAACGCGCGCAGCTCGCCCAGCGCGGCCGTGGCGGCGGCGCCGCTGGCGGCCACGTAGTTCTTGACGATGGCGCCATTTTCCTGCGTGACGTGGATGGTCGACACGGTGTGCGGCTGGTTCAGCACGGTCGTCGCGCCGCCCGGTACGTTGGCGATGATCACGCCCACGGCGCCGGCCGTCTTGGCGTTGGCGCTCTTGTTGACCAGCACGTTGGCGCCGCGGTCGCACACGAGCACCTTGCCCGCGACCTTGGCCGGATCGAGCAGCGGCGCCACGCCGTCGGTGGCGCCGAAGCAGCGCAGCAGGCTGACGTTGGCCGGATCGACGCCGGCCAGGCCCGCGTCCTTGGCCAGGATCAGCGGCGCGCTCGGCGTCATGGCGTTGCTGGAAGCGCCGTCCACCTTGACGCCGCTGCCCAGCGCGGCGCTGGCGATGTAGGTACGGTTATGGGTCGAGTTGCCCACCGTGGTCAGCCAGGGGCTGATGTGGGATACGGGCGCCGGCGGGCTGGCAGTGGGGCCCGAGTTGCCGGCCGCGGCCGACACGAACACGCCGGCCGCCGCCGCGCCCAGGAAGGCCACTTCCGTCGCCTCGTTGAAGGCGCCGCCGCCCGCGTTGGGGCCGATCGAGAAGTTGATGACGTTCACGCCATCCTTGACGGCCTGGTCAATGGCGGCCACGCTGTTGGAGGTGGCGCAGCCGTTCTTGCCCGACACGCCGTCCGTCCAGCACACCTTGTAGGCGGCGATGCGGGCGCGCGGGGCCATGCCCGACACCTTGCCCATCGGCACACCGCCGACGCTGGCGCTGACGTTGGCGTTGCCGCCGGCCGTGCTCGACGTGTGGCTACCGTGGCCGCCATGGCCTTCCGTGCCGCCCACCGAGTCACGGGCCGACAGGAATTCCGTCCAGTGCAAGGTCTGCTCAGGGGACTTGAAGTAGCGTGCGCCGATCAGCTTGTTGTTGCAGTTCTGGACGCCGAAGCCTTCGCCCGTGTCGCAGGCGCCGTGCCAGCTGGCCGGCGGCGCGTCGTACACGCGGGTGGCGCCCGTGTGGCTGGGGTTGCCGTTCTCGTCCACGCGGTCCGCGTAGCTGGGGTTCTCCGGCCAGATGCCACCGTCGACGATGCCCAGGATCATGTTCTCGCCGGCCGCGCCCTTGCCGCCCAGCTGCTCCCACAGGCCGCCGGTTTTGTCCAGGCCCAGGAAGGTGGGGGTGTAGCTGGTGTCGAGCTGCTGGATGGAGTCGGCCGTGATGTTGGCCACGCCGCTGTTCTTCTTCAGGGCCCGCACTTCATCGTCGCTCAGCATGGCGGCAAAGCCATTGAACACGACGTTGTACTTGTGGGTAATTTCCGCCGCGGCCACGGTGCTCAGCACGCTTTGCTGCTTGGTGTCCAGGTAGTTCAGGTAGTTCTGCACGTCGGCCGCGTCCACGTTCAGGCGCTGGCCGGGAGCCGGCATGGTCGCCGCCAGGCCCGTGATCTGGCCGGTGTAGGTGGCGACCGGTTTGTCGACCAGCTGCACGATGTAGGAATGGCGGACTTCATCGGCCATGGCGGCGCCGGCCATGGCCGACAGCAGCACCAGGACGGCGGACGAGATAGGATGCAATTTCATTATGGATATTCCTCGGGCTTAGGCTGGCAGGGATGGGACGGCGGGCTGGACGCCGCGGGCACGGCGGCGCGCGGCCAGGGCGATGCCGCCCAGGCCCAGCATCAGCATGGCGTAGGCCGACGGTTCCGGCACGGCGCTCACGTTGAGGTTGTCGATGGCGAACTGGGCCTGGTTGGCGGCCGGGTTGAAGCAGCTGCCGTTGCCGTCGAACAGACAGGCGCTGACGGTCAGTTCGCTCAGGTTGGCATGGCCGAAGGCCGCGCCCAGCGGCACGGCGCCGAACATGTAATTGCCGCCGCCGTTCTGCAGCGGGAAGTCGAAGGCGTCACGCACCGTGCCGCCGCCCACCAGTTTGCCGGTCAGCACCAGCTGGCCGTAGGAGAAGTTGGGCAGGCCGCCCACGGGCGCCAGGAAGGCATAGTCCAGTCCGTGCAGCGAGAAGGCGCTGGTGTCCGTGCGGTGGATGTTCAGGCCGCCATCATTGAGGCCCAGGTAGTACATGCTGTTGTTGCCGACCGGGCAGGCGGCCACGCTGCAGGTGTCGGGATCGGCACCGTTGGCGATCATGCCGGCCGCGCCGCCGCCGCTGCCGGCCGGGCTGTCGAGCACTTGCAGGGTGTAGCCCGTTTCCGTGAAGACGTCGCCGCCGGCGAAGATGTCCGGACCATGGGACTCGAAATTGATGGTGTCGGCCATGGCGGGCACGGCGCCCAGCAGGGCCACGGCGCCGACGACCACGCCAGCCAGTTGTTTCAATGTAGGGATAGATTTCATTTCTCTTGCCTTCTTGGTTAAGGAGCGGACATGGTCTGCATCGGACTTGCAAGGTCGTGGCGCCCTGCTTCGCTGCATAACGACTGCAGCGTCAAGAAATATAGCAAGAGAAGCAACTTAAAGTGCAATTATCTTAACGTTAGTTATTTGCATTTATTTTGAAAAACAGAAGAAAAATTGGTATCGGCAATGAAACCAGCTTAAATAGTGATTCCGGCGGGCAGGAAATCATGCGTTAATTTGTTGTTATTCCGCAAATTTCACTGCCGGCGGGGATGCCGGCCGGTTTGGCCCGGCACCAGGATAGTCGCACAACATCGCGCAAACCAACGCTATCGCCGCCGATCTACTTGCTACTGCCGATATCTGCTCGCCTGGATGGCTGCCGGCGCGGCAGCCGAAAAAAAGCCGGCGCGGTGGCCGGCAGTGGGGTGTGCTTCCGTGACCAACTATTATATTGTCACTTCTTTCCTTGAGGAAACCTCAAATACCGGCGCCCGCAACGCAGCGGCGGCCGGGACCGGCGCCGCGGCGCCCTCCGCCCCCAGCGTAAACATGTCGACCAGCCGTACCAGCGCGCCAGCCTGCCCGTCCATACTCTCGGCCGCGGCGGCCGACTGCTCCACCAGGCAAGCGTTTTGCTGGGTCATGCCGTCGATGTCGGCGATGGCCCGGTTGAGCTGGACCAGGCCTTCGCTCTGCTGCTGGCCGGCGCCGGCCAGGTCGCTCATGAGGCTGGCCACCTGGCGTACCCGTTGCACAATGTCGTCCATGGTGCTGCCGGCCTGGCGGGCCAGGCTGTTGCCCTGCTCCGCCTGGCGCACGGCATCGTCGATCAGGGCCTTGATCTGGCGCGCCGCGCCGGCGCTGCGCTGCGCCAGGTTGCGCACTTCCGTGGCCACCACGGCAAAGCCGCGCCCCTGGTCGCCGGCCCTGGCCGCCTCCACGGCCGCGTTCAGGGCCAGGATATTGGTCTGGAACGCGATGCTGTCGATCACCGCCGTGATGTCGACGATCTTGTCCGATCCGGCCCGGATGGCGCCCATGGTCGCCACCACCTGGCGCACCACGGAGCCGCCCTGGTGCGCGGCGCCGGCGGCCGATTCGGCCAGCGCATTGGCCTGGTGTGTATGCGAAGCGCTGGCGCCCACGCTGGCGGTCAGTTTTTCCATCGCCGCCGCCGTCTGCTGCAGCGCACCGGCTTGCGCTTCGGTGCGGCGCGACAGGTCGGCATTGCCCGACGCAAAGTCGCGCGCCGCGCCGTGGATGGCGCGGCTACCCTGCTGGATGCGGTGCACGGTGTCGCGCAAGTTGGCCTGCATGGCCTGGAGCGAGCCCAGCATGGCAGCCACTTCGTCGCCCGCTGCATGGCCCGCTGCATCGTCCGCCACGGCGCCGGCCACGATGGCATGACTGAGGTCGCCCGCCGCGATGCGGTCGGCCGCCAGCGCCGCCCGCCGCACCGGCACGGCGATGGTGCGGGCGATGAGCCAGGCGGCATAGGCGCCCATGCCCAGCGTCAGCAGGCCGATCGCGACCATGCCGCCCATGGCGTCGCGGTAGTGGGCGTTCAGTTCCGCGTAGCCCTGCTCCATCTCCGCGCTCTGGCGCCGGGCCAGCTCGGTCAGCGTGGCCAGCCATTGTTCATGGGGCGCCGTCAGTTCCGCGCGCAGGATGTTGCCCGCTTCGTAGCCATCGCCGGCCAGCGCCAGCTTGCGCACCAGCTCGGCCACCCGCATCACCGCCTGCTTTTCCGCCATCGCCCGCCGCAACAGCGCGCGGCCGTCGTCACCGGCGATCTGCCGCCGCGCCAGCGCCTCGGCCCGCTCATAGCTGGCCAGGATCGCTTGCAGCGCCGCCTGGTCGCGCGGGACGGCCGCCAGTTCCGTGGGCGCCGCCAGCCGCGCCAGCACGGTGACCATGGCACGACCCTGCTCGCGCATTTCCGTCACCGCATTCAGGCTGCCGACCTTGTCGTTCACCATGTAATCGGTCGCACCATGCAACTGGGCCATGCGCCACAAGCCCATGGCCAGCAGGCCGCTGGCGAACAGCAGCACCAGGCCGAATCCCAGCGCCAGCCGGGCGCCGATCTTGATGCGGGCGAGGTAAGTGAGCAGTTCGGTCAGCAAGCGGGTCATGGGCATACTCGGGTCG
>NZ_JBYSZG010000083.1:0-11188 GCF_058786935.1 Rugamonas sp. FW305-51 | reverse complement strand
AAGCCCCCCCCCTGGACCGCGCCCCCCAATTTGCTGACGTTCTTGTTTTAGCCCTAACGTTACGTCAAGACGCCGGGCGACGCCATTGTTAATCTCTCTATTCGCACATTCTGTGCCCACAAAAGTATATCTTGATGGCATTATTGCCAAATAATTCAAACTGTGGTTGCGCTCTCGCAAACACGAAACAGTACATTATTCGGAGTATCTTGTGACCAATCAATTTACGTCTTCGCATCGCTTGGTCTTGGCCATTCTCGGGCTTTCCATCGTAACTATGATCGCATCCGTCATCTTCCTGCCTGGCATCGCCACGCCAATGATCGCGATCCTAATTTGTGCAGTACTTTGGCTGCTGCGCCCATTGATCCTCCCACCAGGAGCAGGTGCAACCAAGGTACGGGTGCTCTCTTTGCTTGGAATTTTCTCTCTCGCCGGCTCTCACAGCCTGTGGGGTGACATTGTTAACACTCTGGCGAAAGCATTGTCCTCCGACCCACAGATCCTACGTGCGGCACCATGGATCGCGCAAGTTGAATTGGTAACCGAACCGTCCATAACGGTATTAATGTTCGCGGCGATAAGCGTTTTAATCGTCAACTATTTCATGGTGGACAAGACGATAGGCGGCGGTCATCCGGTACCGCTAAATAAGGATTTTCCAGAGCCAAGTTTTAAGGTAAAACTCAATTCGTTCTGCTCTGCGCTGCGCCAGCATTTAGAAACCACGGATCGTCAAACAAATTGGAGTCCAGATTATTACACTGAGCTTGAGGCTGAGGTAGAAATCATACCAATCGGCGGAACGAGCGGCAAAAAACGCATCGTCAATTTACAGACGGCCTTGCGCTCTGAACGGCGCACCCAAGCATTTCTCGTACTTGGCGATCCAGGCGGAGGAAAAAGTGTGGCCCTTCGCAAACTGGCCAGGGATATGCTCGCAGAGGTGAATAGCACCGGCCGCATACCCCTGTACATCAATCTGCGCGAATGGCTACCTGCCGGTGGACGACGCGCAGCTGCCTGGACGGAGCAGACACCACCAACCATCAAAGATCTCGAAGCGTTCGTCTTGGAAAACATTAAGGCACGTGGCGATGTTTTTACCGAGGAATTTGTCGATGCTCATTTCCGCGATCTGTGGCAACACGGGCGGCTGTTCTTCATTTTTGATTCTTTCGACGAGATCCCGGAACTTCTGGATGTAAATGAAGAGTCATGGTTAATTGACTGCCTATCTGACCTACTTTCACGATTCATTTCTACCAACATCAACGCTAGAGGCGTACTCGCGTCCCGCATGTTCCGACGTCCCACGCAAGCTTTTCTCGCGCAAAAGATCCTTGATATTCGCCCCATGTCGGAAGAGCGCATAGTTATGGCGCTCGCCAGATATCCAAAATTCACAGCCGAATTACAATTCCAACTATTCAGGGACCGTCATGATTTAGTCCCCATCGCGCGCAATCCGTTCCTCATGGCTTTGCTCGGCGAATGGGTCAACAACCATTGCGCACTTCCCCTGAACCAAGGAGATTTATACCAAGACTATCTGATAAATCGACTGAACAAAGTAGAAGCGAGAATTTTCAAGCACGGACTAACCGTGCATGACATTCTGAATAGTGCAACCCAGATCGCGGGGTTTGTGTTCAACTCGCCTGCTTATGGACTAGAGGCGCCAGTATCCGTATTGAAGGGCGAGCAGTCGATCAATCACGCGGACGCAGCCATAGACGTCTTACATTACGCGCGAATTGCGCGCGTGACGACCGGCGACGCGATTTCATTTGCTTTTGTCCATCGTCGCTTCTTAGAGTACTTGGTCACGACAAGCCTGCTGGCCACACCTGACAATCTCCCAATTGAACATATCCCCTCCGATTCACGAGGACGCGATGCAATGGTCCTGTACGCGCAGCTGTGCAACGATGAAACGGCACAGCGTCTTGCGCAATTGTGCTGGAGAGAGATTTGCGAACATTTCGACAATCCAATTAGCCGTCTGCGGGCGATTCACAGCCTACGGTTCCTTACCGACGCGTTCCGCGCTCGACGCGAGGCGATTGCGCCGTTCGCGCAAGAACTGGAATCATTCATCGGCATGCACATAAAGGAAACGGACGGTCTCATTCAAGCAAAAATTTGCCTGGAAGCTACGGGATTGCTGGCAGATACTGCGGCTCGTCCCATTCTGCAGTCAGCCATGTCTGGCAAGAATTCATGGTTGCGCGAAACAGCATTCCGTGCTTGTCGCCATTTGCCAAAAATATCGCCAGAACTCCAGGAATTAATTAATTCGTATGTCATCAACATGCCAGCTCGCCAATTTTGGGATAACAGACGCGCGTTGATTTTCTCACTGGCACTTTCTGATTCGTTACGAGAAACACACCGGATTGCCACATGGCGCAAGCGTAATCTAGTGGTGTCGATTTGTGCATTGACAGTTGGCATTATTATCTATCCCTTCTTAGGCATCCTAGTCAGTGTATGGGCGGCAACCCCGAGCATCATTGAAAATCTTTTCTCGCCGACCATAAAAAGAGTTGAAAAAATTCTAAGATTGAAACACCAAATTTCCACAGACCGACAACCGGTCTCGCAAGGAACGTTCTTCAGGATCTACCAGCATATATTCGGCCTGTTCATACTGTTAGTAGCTTCTGCAAGAATAGTAAAAGTCAAACCGAGTGCTCTCCATGAGGCTACTATGACATGGATGCTGACGCCGTTCCAATTAGCAAATTCAGAATTAATTTCCGGCATCATGATAATCATCGGCTTACTATCGTGGGATTGGTTATTAATTCGCTTCATAGGTAGTAGCCTAAAGGAATTTTTCGAACTTTCATTCAGTTCGCGATTTAAATTAATACTTTCAATAATTTTTGCTGCCGTTTTAATCGGCGCAGCGACCGTTGGCCTGATTTGGATTGAAAAGAATCTATCAGAATGGATGAGAAGGCTTATATTGATAATAGTAGCGATCCCTATTCTAATTCCTCTTTCCATCTCGTCAATTCTAGAAGCTTATGATTATCTGCGCGAATGGCTTATCATTCGTGAAATAGCAATAACATCTAGAATGTCACGTCAGGAGATAGCCAACATATTGGACCAATTAAAATGGCCAAGATTGCGCTTGACCATAATCCGACGCTTGGCTGAGCGAAAAACAGAGGCCACTGGTAATTGGCCCGACGACTTCAAGCTCTCAGTATCCGGTGACCAAGCCATTACGGAACTAGCAAAACTAGAGGAACGCTGGCTTAAACTGGACCGATAGCTTGGCCTGTCGCGTTTATATGGCCAGGAATCGGGCAGGACTGACATCGAACGCCGCTTTGTGTTCACTCATGCAGAAGTAGTAGGTGCGTCCCCGATAAACGGTGAATGGCGCCGTCGCCTTGTCCACGTCCATGTCGCACACGGCGCACAGCGGATGCCGGTCGGTCGAACGGCGCCGCTTGGCATATGCCTGGTTGGATGCGGGGTTCAACCAGCCCCGGCCCTGGTATTCCAGCTGATCGGTGGTCTTGAGCGCGACATCGCGGCCGTAATAGCGCTCCACCACGCGCAGCGCCAGGTCCATCCCGGAGGACAGGCCGCCGGAACTGGCAAACTTGCCCGATTCCACGCAGCGTGCGCCGCGCTTGAGCACAATATCGGGAAACTCCATCATGAATTGCACGTAGGCGCCGTGATGGGTGGTTGCCGCCTTGCCCGCCAACAGCCCCGTCTTGGCCAGCACGAAGGCGCCGGTGCAGATCGAGATGGTCAGGTCGGCAGTGTGCGCCGCCTCCTGGATCCACGCGATCGTCGCCGCGTCCGGGTCGCTCTGCGCGGGGATGATGATGACCTGGGGCGCCGGCGCCGTGGCAAAGGTGCAGTCGGGCACGATGGTCATCCCCCCGCTCGCCTTGATCCGCGCCGTCGTCTTGGCCACCGTGTAAAGTTCGCCTTGCGCGCCTTCGAAGTGGGCGCGCTCGACTACCTGCCCAAGCCGTTCGACGACCAGCGCTTCGAACGGGTGCTGGCGCGGGCGAAGGAGCGCCTGCGGGCGCCCAGCGCGCACCGGCGCCTGATCATCAAGAACGGCAATACGCTGGAGGTGGTCAAGTTCGCCGACATCGACTGGATCGAGGCCAGCGACTATTACGCCACCGTCCACGTCGGAACAAGAAGCCATATGCTGCGCCGCAGCCTGGCAGACCTGGAGCTGCTGCTGGCGGCCCACGGCTTTTGCCGCATCCACCGCTCCTGCATCGTCAATCTGGACCGGGTCCGCGCGCTGGAGATCCGGGAAGACGGTGAATACGACGTGCTCCTGCACTCAGGCCAGCAGTTGCGCATGAGCAGACGCTACCGGAAGCCCATCCTGGAGCGGCTCGGTTCGCCACCGGGCTGCGGCGCCAGTTAGCGCACCCAGCCCCGCTGCCGGGCCGCCCGTTCGGCGCTGGCGTCGAACGCGGGGCCGGCGATGCGCGCGTCGATGGCGTCCAGTACAGCGGCCGGCATGGCACTGCCGGCCTGGCGATAATCGCCCGCCGCGCCCTTGCCCGCTTCAGCCATCACGGCCAGCTGCCAATGGTCGCCGCTGCGGCAGGCCAGGCCGGCCGCAGCGCCGGCCGTGAAACTGCGACACAGCGCGCCGTCGCGGGCGGCGAAAGTCACGCCGATCCGCACGCCGGCGCTGGCGGCCGGCCCGGCATCGGCCCCGGCCAACTGCCGCGAGAGCGCCTCATCGAGCGAACCGCGCGCCACCAGCACGCCGTCGGCGCCGCTGGCCACCGCCATGGGAGTGTCGCGCCCGCCGACCACCAGGCTGCCGGCCAATACGCCCACCGCCAGCGAGGCCGCAACCGCGCTCCACTCGGGCCAGGACCAGCGCCGCAACACGGCGTCGCGCGCGGTGCGGGCGGCACGGGCGGCGCGGGCCGCGTCGAGGTCGCTCACCTTGCCGGGCATGGCGGCGGCCAGCAACGCCGCCGGCACCGGCTCGTCAACGACGGGGGCGAACGCGGCGAACACATCCTCGCGCAGCGCCCGGTGCTGCGCCACCCGGGCCGCCAGGGCGGGATCGTCCACCAGCGCCCGGTCGATTTCGCTGCGCACCGGGTCGGGCAGTTCGCCGTCCGCATAGGCCATCAGGGTTTCGTCGGAAAAACTCATCACACCTTCCTCGCTTGATCGGATAACAGTTGTTGCAACGCCGTGCGGGCCCGCACCAGCCGGCTGGTCAGCGTGCCCAGCGGGATTTCCAGCACCTCGGCCGCCTCCTTGTAGGGCAAGCCGTCCACCAGCACCAGCGCGACCACCAGCCGGTGCTCGTCCGACAGCAGGCTGACGGCCTTCTGGATCGCCATGCGCTGCTGGTGCGCCTCGGCCGAGCCGTCGCCCACATGCTCGCCCGCCTCCTCGGACGCGAACAGGGTGTCGCGCCGGATGCGCGCGCGCACTTCGTCGATCCAGGCGTTCTTCATGATGCGAAAGATCCAGCTATCGAGCCGGCTGCCCGGTTCCCATTGCGCGCCGCGGTTCAGCGCCCGCTCAACGGCGATCTGCACCAGGTCGTCCGCATCCTCCCGGTTGAAGGTGATGGTGCGGGCGAAGCGGCGCAGGCGCGGCAGCAAGGCGGCAATGTCGGAAGCAAGCGTGGCAGCGGTCATGGATAGCAGGTAAACGATGGGGCGATGGATTTTAATCCCTGTCCCGTTCGTTTATTGGTCATAAATTCCGATTCCTTATACTATCATTTGCCCATCATGCCTATCCGACCCAACCGTACCGTACGCTGCGCGCGACTGGCCCTGGCCCTGTTGCTGGCGCTCGCCGCAGCCAGCGCCGGCGCCCAGCTGCACCTGCCGTCGCTGCCGTTGCCGACGGTGCCGGACCGGCTCGACGCGCTCAGCCGCGACCAGCTGCGCGATACCGGCCGGCGCCTGCTGGACCGTGCCGACAGCGGCGACTTGCTCACCCTGCGCCTGAACCAGGCCGCCGCCCTGCTGCGCCAGCACCGCGAGGTGCTGGAAGCGGACCCGCGCGGCCAGCCGGTGGTGCGGCGCGCCATCCTGGCCTGGTCGCCGGGCGCCGCCGGCCTGGCCGCCGCCCGGGCCCTCGGCTTGAGTGTGGTGGACGAACGCGCGCTGGGCGACGGCGACGCGATGGTCACGCTGCGTGTGCCCGAGCAGGTCGATACGGCCGCCGCGCTCGCGCAACTGCGCGCGCGCGATTTGCAGGGCGTGTACGACTTCGACCACATCTACACGGGCAGCGGCGCGCCGTCGCCCCACCCGGCCGCGCCCGGCGGCGGCGCCAATGGCGCGCCGGCGGACACGGCGGCAACGGTCCGCGTCGGCCTGATCGACAGCGGTATCGAACGCGAACATGACGTCTTTCGCGACGCCGCCATCGTTTCCTGGGGCTGCGAAGGAAGCGCCCACCCCAGCGCGCACGGCACGGCCGTGGCCGCCCTGATGGTGGGCCATTCGTCGCGCTTCCAGGGCGTGGCGCCGCAAGCCACGCTGTACGCGGCCGACATTTATTGCGACAGCGGTACGGGCGGCTCGGCGGCACGCATCGTCGGCGCGCTCGACTGGCTGGCGCGGCAACGGGTGGCCGTCATTAACCTCAGCCTGGTGGGGCCGCCCAACCTGATACTGGAACGAGGCGTCGCCACCATGGTCAAGCGCGGCCATCTGCTGGTGGCGGCGGTGGGCAACGACGGCCCGGCTGCGCCGCCGCTGTATCCGGCCAGCTATCCTGGGGTGGTGGGGGTGAGCGGCGTCGACCGCCAGGGCCGGCCCCTGCCGGAGGCGGCACGGGGGCCGCAGGTGATGTTCGCCGCGCCCGGCAGCCAGATGGTCAGCGCCGCCATCGGCAGCCCGCCGTATCGCATCGTGCGCGGCACCTCGTTCGCCGCGCCCATCGTGGCGGCGCTGCTGGCGGGCGTACTGGAACGGCCCGCGCCCGCCGCCGCCAGGCTGGCCATCGACAACATGGCGAAACGGGCGACGGGCGGGAACGCCGGCACCGTCAGCGCGGAGATCGGATATGGCGTGCTCGGCGCCGCGCTGCGCAACGATCCCGCCGCCTTTCGCTGATCGTTGAAAATTTTTTTTCAGGGCGACGGATTAAACGGCCGGCGCCGGGCGTTTTCCTTTCAACAGCTGCGGATCGTCCGTGGCACTGACCAGGAGAACTACCATGAAAAACTGCACGCTCGCCAAACAACTGCTCATCGTCCTGACCATCGGCACGGCCGGTGCCGCCCACGCACAGTTGCTGGGCCGGGGTGGCGCCATCGGCGGCATGGTCGGCGGCGGGGGCAGCTTCAGCGGCATGGCGTCGTTCGATCGCGGCGCGATCCGGGACACCGTCCGCCCGGCCGCCACCGCCGTCGATGCCGATCAAGTGCGCCAGGGGCGCTCCGCAGCCGGCAACGCCGCGGGGGAAGCAAGCGGCAACGGCTCGGCCGCACTGCAAGGCACGGCGGCGGCCGGCCGGAAGCTGGCATCGGAAGAACAGGCAAGCGGCAACGGTTCGACCGCGCTGCTGGGTACGGCGGCGATGGAACGCAAACAGGCAGCGGAGGGGCAGGCAAGCGGCAACGGCTCGGCAGCGGCGCAGGGTACGGCGGCGATGGAACGCAAGCTGGCATCGGAAGGGCAGGCAAGCGGCAACGGCTCGGCAGCGCTGCAGAATACGGCGGCGATGGGACGGAAACTGGCATCCGAAGCGCAGGCAGGCGGCAACGGCTCGGCAGCGCTGCAGAATACGGCGGCGACGGGACGGAAACTGGCATCGGAGGGGCAGGCAAACGGTAGCGGTTCCGCCGGCGGTTCGGGCGGCTCTGGTTCCGGCGCTGCTTTCGGCTCGGGTTCCGGCTCCCTCTCCGGCGGCATGATCGCCCGGCACGCTTCCCATCATGCGGCGCCTGCCACGGCGGCAACGCCGACTCCGGCAACATCGGCAAAACCCGCAAAACCAGCGACCCCGGCAGCGCCGCAAGCCAGGTCGGCCAGCGGTGCTGACGCCACCGGCACGGCCGGTGCGCAGCGTTCGACACGCTCGGGAGGCTCCGTCAACGGCTCCGTCAGCGGCTCGGTGAGCGGCAGCGCTGACGCCTCGACCATGTGACAGCGGCCTCGGCGCTGCGACTCTCCGCCGCAGCGCCGGCCAGCCATCCTGCCGGCATCGCGACCGTTAGCAATACTGATCGACGGCAGCCACCGTTGCAGCCGGGATTATTTTTCTATCGTGACGACATGGGCCCGAATCTGCCCATCGACCGCCCCCTCCCCAAAGCGCGCGACCAGTGCCGCTTCGGCCAGGCCGGTCGCCTCGTCCAGGCTGGGCACGCGGCGCGCCTCGATTTCGCCGCGCCAGGGCGTGCCCTGGCAATAGGCAAAAGCAGGTATCCGCGCCGACTCAGCCCGGCTACGCGCCGTCACGGTGGCGAAGTCCGGTGTTTTCTCAAATCCGCCATCCCTCAGGTCCTGCGCGATGGCGCCGGTGTCAAAGTAACCGTGCGGAACGCGCGCCATGAACATCGGCGGATCGGCCGGATAAGCACCGGCCAGCGCCTGGCCGATGACGTTGGCAAAGTCGTTCTCTTCGATCCGGCCCCACACATTGAAAATGAAGGCGCCGCCCGGCCGCAGCACACGGCGCGCCTCCGCATACGCCTTGGCCTTATCGGGAAAGAACATGGCGCCGAACTGGCACACGACGACGTCGAAGGCCCCGTCCGCAAATGGCAGTTGCATCGCATCGGCCTGTTGCCACGTCACGGGCCGGCTGGTGCCTTGGGCGATGGCCTGGTCCAGCATCAGCTGATTGAGGTCGGTGGCCACGATGGCCGTGGCAGCTGGCAACTGGGTCGCCAGCTGTCGCGTCACCACACCGGTGCCGGCGGCAATCTCCAGCACGTGCGCCGGCCGCCGCGCGACCACCCGGCGGCAGATGTCTTCCGCATAGGGCGCGAAGATAAGCGGCACCATAAATTGCGCATAGAGCTGTGGGATGGAACCGGCAAATGCCCGGTCCGCTTCGGATGGCGTCATGGTTCCCTCCTCGCTTGATATGCCCGACCCGCCAGCCTCGCCAGATTCGGCTGGCTCCGCTGACAAGATTCGCAGAAATCGGCCGCCGCGTCCATTGCGATCCCAACCGTGTGCGCACTGACGGCGCGACCATGGCGCGGCAAGCACTTACATGGCCTCCGTGAAACATGATTCCATATTACGAAATTCGGATGCCGAAAAAACGGGCACCGTCATTCCATTTTTTGAAAATACATTCCACATACTGAAAAACAAGAACTAAACCGTTGAAATAAAACGACATTATTCGAGTTATATGTCTTATATAAGACTTGTGCCTTTCCCCAAAAACGTTCTATTATTCTTCCATGCAGTTTGCTTCGGTATCAGCACCATGTCGCAGCACGAGCGGCCAGCGCGCAGCGACAGGAATACGGTTTTCTCATTTTTGCTTCATTCATTAGGAGATTCACATGTCCAAGTACCAAGACGACATCCAAGCCATCGCCACCTTGAAAGACCAGCAAGGCAGCGCATGGAACGCGATCAATCCTGAGTCCGCCGCCCGTATGCGCGCCCAGAACCGCTTCAAGACCGGTCTGGATATCGCCAAGTACACCGCCAAGATCATGCGCGCCGACATGGCCAACTACGATGCCGACTCGTCCAAGTACACCCAGTCGCTGGGCTGCTGGCACGGTTTCATCGGTCAACAGAAGATGATTTCGATCAAGAAACACTTCAACAGCACCGACCGCCGCTACCTGTACCTGTCGGGCTGGATGGTTGCCGCCCTGCGTTCCGAGTTCGGCCCGCTGCCTGACCAGTCGATGCACGAGAAGACCGCCGTGTCCGACCTGATCCGCGAGCTGTACACCTTCCTGCGCCAGGCTGATGCCCGCGAACTGGGCGGCCTGTTCCGCCAGCTGGACGCCGCCACCAACGCCGCCGACAAGGCCGCCATCCAGTCGCAGATCGACAACCACATCACCCACGTCGTGCCTATCATCGCCGACATCGACGCCGGTTTCGGTAACGCCGAAGCGACCTACCTGCTGGCCAAGCAGTTCATCGAAGCCGGTGCCTGCTGCATCCAGATCGAGAACCAGGTGTCGGACGAGAAGCAATGCGGCCACCAGGATGGTAAAGTCACCGTGCCACACGAAGACTTCCTGGCCAAGATCCGCGCCGTGCGTTACGCCTTCCTGGAACTGGGCGTGGACGACGGTATCATCGTCGCCCGTACCGACTCGCTGGGCGCCGGCCTGACCAAGCAGATCGCCGTCACCCACAAGCCGGGCGACCTGGGCGACCAGTACAACGCCTTCCTGGACTGCGAAGAAGTGTCGGCCGACGCCCTGGGCAACGGCGACGTCGTCATCAAGCGCGAAGGCAAGCTGCTGCGTCCTAAGCGTCTGCCAAGCAACCTGTTCCAGTTCCGCGCCGGCACCGGCGAAGCCCGTTGCGTGCTCGACTGCATCACCTCGCTGCAGAACGGCGCCGACCTGCTGTGGATCGAAACGGAAAAACCACATATCGCCCAGATCGGCGGCATGGTCAGCGAAATCCGCAAGGTCATCCCGAACGCCAAGCTGGTCTACAACAACAGCCCATCGTTCAACTGGACCCTGAACTTCCGTCAGCAAGTGTACGATGCGATGCAAGCTGCCGGTAAGGACGTGTCGTCCTACGACCGCGCCAAGCTGATGAGCGCCGAGTACGACGAGTCGGAACTGGCCCGCACCGCCGACGAGAAGATCCGCACCTTCCAGGCCGACGCGGCCCGCGAAGCCGGCATCTTCCACCACCTGATCACGCTGCCGACCTACCACACGGCCGCTCTGTCGACCGACAACCTGGCCAAGGAATACTTCGGCGACCAGGGTATGCTGGGCTACGTGGCTGGCGTGCAGCGCAAGGAAATCCGTCAGGGTATCGCCTGCGTCAAGCACCAGAACATGTCCGGTTCGGACATCGGCGACGACCACAAGGATTACTTCAGCGGCGAAGCAGCCCTGAAGGCAGGCGGTAAACACAACACGATGAACCAGTTCTAAGACCTGCTTCCCGTGTCACGAAAAAGCTCGCTTCGGCGAGCTTTTTTTATTGCGCCAGGGCATAAGGTACGCCCTGGCGCCGGC
>NZ_JBYSZG010000082.1:0-11333 GCF_058786935.1 Rugamonas sp. FW305-51 | reverse complement strand
CGCTCACACCCCGCCTACGGCCTGCTGACGGAGTATTTTGCCTTCCCCGACAAATTCAATTTCGTCGACCTGGACTGGACCGCCATTGCCCGCCCCATGCCGCCTGAATGCCGCAGCGTCACGCTCTACCTCACGCTGCGCAATGTGCACCTGGGCGGGCAGCTGGCGCGCACGCTGGGCCAGCTGTCGGCGGCCAACCTGCTGCTGCATTGCGCGCCCGTGGTCAACCTGTTCCCGCGCCACGCCGTGCCCGTGAGCGTGATGCACACGGCGCCCGATTACCCCCTGCTGGCCGATGCCAACGCGCCCCAGGACTACGAAATCTACGACGTGCTGTCGGCCAGCCTGATCGGCGATACCGCGCGCCGCGACAGTGCCGAACGGCTGCAACCGTTCTACGGGCGGCGCCACGGCCAGGCCGCGCACCTGCCGTCGCGCTATTGGCTGCTGCGCCGCGACGAAGTGACGGCCGAGCTCAGCCCCGGCCACGAAATGCGCATCGCCCTGGTCGACCAGGAGCTGACGCCGGTCGACGGCCGGCCGCAGACACTGTCCGCCGAACTGCTGTGCAGCAACCGCGACCTGCCGTCGTCCATGAAGTACGGCCAGCCGGACGGCGACCTGGCGCTGGACGGCCTGCAGGCCCACGCGCCGCTGCGGCTGCTGCGCAAGCCCGGCCCAAGCTGGCGCTTCGAAGCGGGCGACGGCGCGCACTGGCGGCTGATCTCGCACCTGTCGCTCAACTACCGCGCCCTGAGCGACGCCGGGCTGGCCGAATTCCGCGCCATGCTCACGCTGTACGACCTGCCGCGCTCGCCCGTCACGCAGCGCCAGATCGCCGGCGTGACGGGGCTCGATTACCGCTACGTGCTGACCTGGGTCAAGTGCAAGCCGCGCGCCGCCCTGATGCCGGGCGTGGAAGTGCGCGTCACGCTGGACGAGGAAGCCTTTGTCGGCGGCGGCCTGTACCTGTTCGTCCAGGTGCTGGACCACTTCTTTGCCCTGTACGGCCAGATCAACGTGTACAGCCAGTTGCTGGTGCTGTCCAAACGAACGGGAGAGGTGCTATGGACATGTCCGCCCCGCAGCGGCGACGGCCCGCTGGAATAATCCAGCAGATGCTGGACCAGCCGCACCGCTTTGACCTGGTGCAAGCCGTGCGGCTGCTGGAAGACTTGCTGGCCGAACACGGCGTGCCCCGCTCGGCCGTGCTGCGCGACTACATCCGTTTTGAAAACAGCACCGCGCTGAGCTTTCCCGCCAGCCAGATCGAAGCGCTGCAGGCCGGCGACGGCACGCCCATCGAAACGGAAGCGGCACTGCGCGCCGCGCTGGCGCAAGGCAAGCCCATGCGCATCCGCATTACGGCCGCCTTCATGGGCCTGCTGGGCGAACACGGCGCCTTGCCCAACCACTACACGGAGCGCATCGCCGCCGCCCAGCAGACCCGGCGCGACGACGGCCCGCGCGCCTTCCTCGACCTGTTCTCCAACCGCATGGTGGCCCTGTTCTGCCTGGCGTGGCGCAAGCACCGGCTGGAACTGCCGCAGACGGACGACGGCCGCGACGGCATGCTACCCCGCCTGCTGGCACTGGCCGGCAGCCGCGCCGGCAGCGGCGGCGCGGTGCCGGACGAAGTGGTGGCCTACTACGCCACCGCCTTCCGCCAGCGTCCCGTGTCGGCCGCCATGATGGAGCGCGTGCTGGCGGACTACTTCGCCATCCCCGTCAAGGTCCAGCCCAATGCGGGGAGCTGGCACACGCTGGCGCCGCAACACCGCACCCAGCTGGCCAGGCAGAACAACGTGCTGGGCGCCGGCGTCGTGCTGGGGCCGCGCATGTGGCGGCGCGACTTGCGCGTGGTCGTCCGGCTGGGGCCGCTGGACCGGGCCAGCTACCATCACTTCTGCAAGGACGGCCCCGGCGCCGCCGCGCTGCAAGCCATGCTGGCCATGTTCGACCTGCCCACGCTGGAATTCGAAATCCAGGTGGTGCTGCAGGCGGCCGCCATGCGCAGCGTGACGCTCAGCACCCGCAATCCGGGCCGCGCCGCCCGGCTGGGCATGGATGCCTTCGTCTACACCAGGCCGCCCGAAACGGACTGGGGCGCATCGCGCTACCTGCTGACGATGGCTTGAGGCGACGCAAACCGCCCGCGCAGTCTGCGCCGGCGCAAGGCCTTGCCGCATGGGGCCGCTAAGGTGTCGGTTCCGGTCATCGACTTCGCGCTGAGGATACCGAACATGAATCTGATACAGGATGCCGCAACGCTGCTTGCCGGGCTGGCCGGCGAACGGCAGGGAAAGCGCCTGCTGCAGCTGACCTTTCCCCGCGGCGACGGCCCCGCCAGCATCATGCTGGCCAACGCCCTGTGCGCCGACGAAGCCATGTCGCGCGACTTCAACTTCGAGGTGGAAGTGCTGTCGGACGACGCGCGCATACCGCTCAAGGACCTGATGGGCAAGATGGCCACCGTCTCGCTGGTGCGCAACGACGGCACGCTGCGCTACTTCAACGGTTACGTGTCCGACTTCCGCTTCGTCAAGACCGACGCCGGCTTCGCCTTCTACAACATGACGCTCAAGCCCTGGCTGGCCTTTTTGCGGCTGCGCCAGGACAGCCGCGTGTTCCAGAGCCTGAACATGATGGAACTGTGCGACCAGATCTTCGAAAACTATCTGCAGCGCGACCACCGGTTCGCCCCCGGCTGCGACATGGCCGACATGACGCTGCTGATCCAGTTCAACGAGACCGACCACAACCACCTGCACCGCCGGCTGGAACAGGCCGGGCTGCACTACTGGTACGAACACCGGGCCGACGGCCACACGCTGTGGATAGGCCACGACAGCACGCTGTGCCAGCCGGTCGACGGTGGCGGCAGCATGCGCTACCAGAACGCGGGCGGCGCGAAGGAAGACGACGGCATCCACCAGTGGAGTCCGGTGCGCCATATCTCGCCGGGCAAGATGACGGTGGGCAGCTACGACTTCAAGATGGCCCGCGCCGGGCGCGCCGAGCGGGGCTCGCTCAACCGGCAGGGCGCCGTGCAACCGTATGACGTGTACGAAAGCACGGGCGCCTACGGCTTCAAGAATGACGATAACGGCGAAGCGCTGGCCAAGCTGCGCATTGACGCCATCGACGCCAGCGGCCAGGATTTTGCGGCGACCGGCAACGATCGCGTCGCCCAGCCGGGACGCGCGTTCCGCCTGACCGACCACTTCAGCGCCGGCTACCGCTGCAATGAACTGGACGCCGACCCCGGCAAGGACGTTGGCGCGCGCGAATACCTGATCCTGTCCGTGCGCCATACGGCCAGCAACAACTACCAGGACGGGCGCCGCGCCCTGTCGAACTACAGCAACACCTTCACCTGCCTGCGCAAGAGCACGCGCTGGCGCCCGCGGCTGGGCCTGAGCAGCAGCGACACGCGCATCTACGGCGTGCAGACGGCCACCGTGGTGGGGCGCGAGGGCGAGGAAATCCACACGGACGAATACGCCCGCGTGCGCGTGCAGTTTCACTGGGACCGGGTCGGCAAGTACGACTCGGCCAGCTCGCCGCTGGTGCGGGTGATGACGGGCGCGGCCGGCGCCAACTTCGGCATGATCGCCCTGCCGCGCGTGGGGCAGGAGGTGGTGGTGATGTTCCTGGACGGGAACTGCGACCGGCCGCTGATCGTGGGCAGCGTGTACAACGCGGCCAATATGCCGCCGTGGGAGTTGCCGGCCAACAGGACGCAGAGCGGCATCCTGACACGCTCCAGTCCTGGCGGTGACGCGTCCAACGCCAACGCGCTGCGCTTCGAGGACTTGAAGGGTCACGAAGAAGTATGGCTCCACGCGGAGCGGGACCAGCGCATCGAAGTGGAGCATAACGAATCGCACAGCGTGGGCAACGACCGCAAGAAGACGGTGGGGCATGATGAAACGGTCGAGGTCAAGCACGACCGCACGGAAACCGTGGGCAACGACGAAAAGATCACCGTGCACGGCAAGCGCACGGAACGGGTCGATCATGACGAGCACATCGCGATAGGCAAGAACCGGATCGAAGAGGTCGGGCAGAACGAGTCCGTTACCGTGGTTGGCGCAAAGCTGGAAACGGTCGTCCTGACCAAGGAGGAAATGATAGGGCAGACCAAGGCGCTGGAGGTGGGCGGCGCCTACGGCATAGCGGTGGGCGAATCGATGACGACGGAGGTCGCCCAGTCGCAGTTCGAATTCGTCGGCAGCGGCAAGCAAACCCAGGTCGGCGCCGCCTACGCCATCAGCGCCGCGACCAGCTTTGAAGTCAAGGTCGGCGGTGCCAGCCTGAAGCTGACGTCGGACGGCAGCATCACCATCAGCGGTTCGCGCATCAACATCAGCGCCTCGGGAGCGGTGCGCATCAACGGCAAAGATGTCGACATCAACTGAGGCGCGCGATGGATACCGTCAACCACACGCCGTTTCCGGCGCAGGTATTCGAGGCCGTCGACCAGTACGACCAGCAGTTCCAGGTGTTCGTGTTGCGGCAGACGCTAAGCTTTGGCAGCGGCACGCTGGAATATGCGGACAGGCAGGAGCCGCTGTGCGCTGCCGAAAGCTACTTTGGCGAAGGCACGACCGGCGGCGTGCGGCAGGAATCCGATTACTGTCCGCACAAGCCGAAATGCGACGTGATCGTCAATGCCACGTCACATGCGCCCAAGGATGAAGCGGTTCCGCAGTTCCTGGCCAGGCTGCGCGTGATACGCGGGCGGGCGCCGAAGGATGCCGTGTTGATCGACAAGACCTTGAGGATAACCGGCGAGCGCCACTTCAAGGAGCGGTTCTGGCCGGTACGCCTGGTGCAATGGCTCATAAAATGGGGCACGTTCACGCTGGTCCGTCCCAGCCCCTGGAAACTCACGCGGCCCCGGCCATTCAAATCGCTGCCCGTACGAGCCAGTTACGCCTATGGGGGCGAGTGCCGCATCGACCAAGGCGACAAGTATGCGCGCTGGGTTCCCAAGGCATACCGGCTCACGCCGGAGCAGCTGGCCAGCCATCCCGATGCGGGCAGGCCGGGCAGCAAGGTTCCCGTGGCGCATACGGTATTCGAGCCGAACCCTGCCGGTATCGGCTATGCGCCGCATTGGTATCTGCGGTCGACGCTCAAAAGCAAAGTGCCGGCGCCAAGAATCGAACTTCAGGATGCACGCCTCACAGCAAAACAATTCTGGCGCGCGCAGAAGCCGATGAAGAACAGCGTCGAGATCGAACCGGCAGGCTTCGGCATCCGCAACATCCGGCACCCGGCGCGGCGCGCACTGCTAGGCAATGCAAGCAACGCCTTCGCGCACACCAAGGCACCGCTCCCGGAGGACTTTGACTTTGGCATCTGGAATGCCGCGCCGCCAGATCAGCAGGTCGACACGTTGACTGGCGGCGACCGGATCGAGCTGGTGAACCTGTGCCCCGCCGATACGCCCGGGATGCGACAGGATGGCCGGGGCAACAACTTCTTTCTGCTTACGCTGCCTGAGCATGAGTGTTTTGTCAGGCTGCAAACGGCGGACGGCATTGCCGCCACACGTGCGCTGGCGATCGACACGGTATTGATCGAACCCGAAGACTATGCGCTGACGCTGGTGTGGCGCATGACCCTGCCGAAAGAGGAGGTTGCCGATATCCAAACCTGCGAATTCCGCATGTGTTCATTCAGCGACCGGGACGGTGCGCGGCATGATCTGGCTGCACATGAGTATCGCCAGGCGCGAGAAATTGAAGCAGCAACGGGCGAGGCTGCGCCATGAGCGACAGGCTGAAGCTTTCCGATCCCAAAGGCGACGCCGAAGTCGAGCGCGTTGCAAGTGCGCTGGAGCAGCGGGAGGACAACAGCCGCATAAGGCAGCTGGAACAGAACATCGCCGCCCTGGAGCGCGAGCTGGCCAGGAAGAAGGCCGATGCGGGCGGCAGTGCGGTGCAAGGCGGCGCCAATGAAATCGGCGCCCGCAAGCATGCGAGCTTCAAAGCCATCAGCACCGCGCCGTCCATCAACAAGACCCCCATCGGCCCGACGATGGTGCCGATCCCGTATCCGGTCGTGCAGGACCTGTCTAGCAGTGTCAACACGGCGCGTACCGTCAAATTCAACGGCTGCCCGGTCTACCTGCTGGATGGCAGTACGCAGCCACACTGCACGGGTGACGAGCCTGGCACTGGCAAGGGCATCAAGTCCGGTACGGTCAGTGGCGAAGTCAAGCCAGTGAAGGGCTGCAGCACTGTTCGTGTCGAAGGCAAGCAGGTCGTGCGCGAGGGAGATGCTTGCACTATGAATGGCGGAAACAATCCTGGCGTGTATGTCACTACTTGCACGCCGAGTTCGGCGCCGCCCAAGGATGCGATCCGCACTTCCAACCCATCAACGCAAAATGGTTCCACGCCACGGAAGGAATCAAGTTTTGAATCTTGGAACCATGACGATCCATTAGGACTATTTTCTCGTCAAACAGCTGCAGAAAAATTAGCTGCAGAAATGCAGCGGAATACTCTAGGCGGGAAGAGTGCGATGACGCGAACGACGACTGCGCATCGAAACGCATCGGTTGGTCCAAGGTTGACTCCTTGGGATCCAAGCGCAGAACAGGCCCGACAACAGCGAACGATAAATAGCATGAATATTGCGCTCCTTGGACCATTTGGTGCGCCAGGTGCTGCCGCTCGAATGGCGAACACGAGCGAACAAAGAGTTGCCGATGCAAATGACGTCGGGGTAGCGGCAATGGGAGTCGCTTGGTCGGTTACTGGACTTCCATCGCGACAGCCTTTGGAGCCGATAACCACGCGCGCTCCATCAATTATCGGAAAAGCAGTGTCTAATGGTGGCACGGGCGTTAAAATCGTCGCAAAAACAACAAGCTCACCTGCCATCGATGCACCTAAACTACAAACCGCTGCCGAGCGATCGGCCGCCTTCCAAGGCACATATCCATACGAGGGAATAGATACTTTAAGAAATATTCAGTTAGAGGAGGGAAAACATATTGTTCAAATCACTTTCCGCGAAGACGGTTCACCGATCTCTGAATATTTTACGACTGAAAGTGCAATCAGACGGGCAACGCTCGCCGACGGTAGTATTGACGCTAACCGGCTAAATCAAGGTTTGCAGATTCATGCCGGTACCGATCCAGTTAGCGGTGCGCAGCGGCCCCACTTCAAGACGTTCGTTCAGTTCTATGAAACAACCGCTGTGATACCACAAGGGCAAGTTGCATTTGGGAAAACAAAAGCAAACCCGGTGTTGAATCCAGATAATTACCAAGAATTGCCGCAGTTATTTATAAACAAAGAATATCATAAATTTTTGCGACCTGTTGAGCTAAAAAAAATGGTAAATACAGAAACCCCGAAATATGTTTGGCCGAGTAAAGGAATAAAATGAGCAAGATACAAATAGCTAGTGATGCGCCGTCTGGCATGCCACTTCACTCTCATCTTGAGAAAATTGTCGATTTCCTATTGCTTAACGGGAATAAATTGGCCCATAACTACAGGTGGGGAAGTAATCGAGAAGGATATTTTTGTCACCTTACTGAGCCGATAGATTTTTCCAGACTAGAGACTACCTTTGAGTTTCCCTCGACGATAATTCTTGGTAAAACAACAAATGTAATATATTGCGAAAGGACAGGGTGCACTATCAGGACAATATGAGCGGTACTCGATTTTAAAAGGAATCTCATCTCGCCGGCGGCGATCAAAAATATCATGACGTCATAAGGAAATCAAATGCCACTCAATAAGGGAGAGCGCTTCGCGCGTGAAGATATCTTCATCGACTATCCGATGGAGGAGGTCATGTTTCGCTGGGATCATGTGTTAAAAAAGATATATGTACGTTTTTATGGAACGCAGGAAAGGGACGAGCCAGTACCTCACGATAATCGACTTTTCAATGACGCGCTGTTAGGCGGCGATGAGATTACTCGCGAGGAGTACGAAAATGGAAAGAAATGATGGTGTTGATGTCATATTCTATATAAATGTTATCTGATCGCAGGTGTTGGAACATGATTCGGCCCTTAATGGTAGCCAAATCATTGGGGGGATTTATCAATTATCCATTGATAGATTTAAAAAAACTGAGTTAAATTGATGCGCCAAATTGGCAAAGATCTTATTGATCGACTTCGAGCATTCAGGAACGCACCTCTCAAACAGAAAGACCTTCGTGTTTGGGTCAGACAAGAGCGCGCACAATTGGATCAACAGTTCGCTCCCGGCCTAGTGCTGAAGCTCTGTAGCCGCGATTTGCAGAGCATCATGTCAAGCATTGCCATACTTGTCCCAGCTTGTTCGAAGTGCGCGAAGACCGGAGAACAAAAGATATTTGGCTCGCGGATAGAGCAACTAGCATATTCGAATCGGGTAGATTTGGCACTAGAGTCCGGCGAGCTTGTACAAATCAAGCGACCTCAGTGGTTCCAACATTGCAGTACGCAGCTTGGGGCGGATGCTTACTTCGAGTGTAAGTTTTGCGGTGCCATTTGGACCTTAGTTGAGCCTGAGCGACAGGACAACGGGATGTGGCAGCGCATTGCCTAATTCCATCAAGTTTTTGGGGTAGTAGAACCCAGCTGTAATTTTCAACTGGAATTATATACCTCGTTCCCAAGAACTATTGTTCCACCGACTAAAACTGAAAAATGATTTTAGAAGTGACAAGGGGAAGTATTAGAGTTGCTTTGGCAGATAAAACAATAACCGTTCCCGGAGAAATGTTTTTTCCCGAGAGTGGGAAAATTGGTTTTGTCATTTTTCGAGACCAAATTAGAAATTGGGACTATCCCAATCACGAAATTGAACTTACACAGTGCGATGTTGATGATGTAATTAATGATATACGGGTAGATTTCGAAAAGGGAGGGCATTCTATGGAGATTGAATAGATAACGATAATATTTAACTCAAAGAATTGGCCTAAGTGGATCTGTCTTGAGCATTTCGGTGCATTTTGGAACCGTCGAAGATGGAAATTAAAATGATGAAAATTGGCAAGCTCGAGCTGAAACGAAAAGCTAGTAAATTGCGAGACTTGCTATATCAGTATGCGACAAATGACGCTGAAGCGAAGAGTTTACTTACTGGTTTGTCGCAATTTATAAATGATGCTTTGGCAGAAAAAATCGACTATCCTCTTCAATGGACGGATATGCCGGGAGCCTACTTATTCAATGAGGGAAAGCTAAGGCAATATTCTGATCTTGAATCAGCCTATGCCGATTTTAAGATAGAAATAACTGGTGGGGAAAGCTCAATGTTGCGGGAGCTACGTGAAGAGGAAAAACATAAGATGCCGGTGAGGAAATAGATATTATATCTATATCACGGTTTGTTTTTGTTTCATGGGCGCGCCCAATCTTAGAAGAAAAATATATAATTCTATGGAATAAGATAGAAATTATCCTATGCGCAGGAAAATATATTATAGTGGTGTTTGAAGTGGTGTCTATTGCAACACAATTTAAGGCCGCTGCGGAACAATTGGGCGATAACCCTGAGTCGATGTAAGTTTTCAGAGAGATGGTAAATTGAAAAATTTCATTTGGCTTACTTGCTTATGCGTTCCTCATCTTATTCTGGCTGCTGACCTGGTGCATGTTTGTAATGTTGGTCACGAGCAGATGGCGCGGATTGAAATATTGCGAGACAAAAAGGTTGCGGATTCCTACATTTATTACACCCATTTTGCCGGAGAAATTCGCCCATTCTTTGGAGATGTCGAGCACTCCAGGGGATCGGATGTCAGGATCGAATGTGCTGGCAAAGCGCCTCGGGCCTTAGTTACCTCTGGTGAATTTACTGCGAATGCTGCACAGGGCTTTGTGCTTACTTACAATACGGATTTTGGAATGGTTGAGCGATTGGATTTCGCGGAGAAAGAACGGCCGAAGTTGCTATATCTTGGTCGGCAAGAGACGTTGGTTGTTATCCCGACCTTTGGGCATGGTGAAACCAACAAGAAATATACAGTTTATAGCAAGAAATCAGGTAGCAATGAACATGTAGTTATCGAAGGAGTGAACGACTTGCCTTGGCCCGGCGGAAGCGAAGTTATCAGGTTTGGAAAGCCCCGAAAAGCTCGGAAGATGCAAATTCATTCTAATGGACGCTGACTTCCGGCTTTGCTTGCCGGTTAGGGCCAACGCTGCCAGTTAAGCTAAACATTGCATCTTCGGATAATTTGCCGAAAGAGTATTATATGTCACCGGAATTATCGTAGTAGGCGACAGCACCAACCAAGGCGGGAAAGGTCATTAGTGGGCTTGTGACGTCCCCGTCGCTGTGCAAGGCTGCACCGCACAGCGCCGATGTAAGGTCGTTGGCAGTGTCAATGCGACGGTTGAGTGATGTGTTGCAACCACCGATTGAATCCGCAATTGATTCCTATTGCGTTCTTATTCAAGCCTGAAGACAACGCTTACGGGGTTGCTACCCTGATGGCTTTGATAGTGCACAGGGCCGTGATACACAAACGGCGCCCCCTTTCCACTTTTGAGCTTGGATTCTCGGACAAACAAATGAATAGAGGTGCCGTTCTTGGCATGCTCAAGTATATCCTTCCCCTTCTTGTTCTCGGGCGACGTAGAGTTTTGACTCTGCCAATGAAACGTCTTTTCATCTATCCAATGATCCAGATACCGATGATCCGCCGCTTTGCCTTGCTTGTTGATCGTCACCAGTAGCACGATGGCGTTTTTATCGGCAACCGTGACATGTCCGGCATTCCATTTTCCGACGTTGTAGGTCTCGTCAAATAGCTCCGCAATTTCTTCACGCATGAAGGACTGACCAATTGCCAGGTCCAGCGGATCAATCACGGCCCGGAGGCGCGCCAAGGTATGCATGTCCTCCGTCGCAGACATGTCCTGATAGTCTGGATTGCTTGCGTGAAGCAGATAGCCACCATCGGGCGCCTTCACCACTGTGCGCAACAAATATTGGAAGCCGTCGCCAGATTCGTCTTGGCGTTCAATGGCCATCACGGTGCCGGTGATAGAGCCAGCGTTGGTTGGCGTAATGTGCTCCAGCAGCAAATAATCGCCGTCGTGGATTGGATGCTTGCCACCGTCCATGGAATTGCCAGAGGCGCGCGCGATGAAGTGCCTGTGCGCATCCAGGTTGCCATAGTTGCTGCCCAAGACTCGATATTCTTCCGCATCCGCTGTGCCCGTCTTGAAATGGCCGCAAGCGATTTTGAGATTTGGGAAATAGGGCAGTTCGGTGCCCTTCTTGGCCGTCTTTTCACGACTGAACGGCACGACATTGTCCGGCAAATTATCGCTCGTGCTGCGAATCTCG
>NZ_JBYSZG010000081.1:0-11363 GCF_058786935.1 Rugamonas sp. FW305-51 | reverse complement strand
GGGCGGGGGCGGCGGCGGGCGCGGCGGCATGCGCGCCGGCGGCGCCGGCCAGGCAGCAGGCCAGCACCAGGGTGCGCAGCAGGGGCAGGGAGGTGGAGCGGTTTTTCATCATGTTTGCTCGTTGTTCTGTCGTTGATGGGGTGCCGCGGCGCTGGCCGCGAGCCGGCTGCATCGTACTGGATGAAAATGACACGACGGTGACACGTTATCATTCATCTTGTTGCAATACGGCAACACCGTAAATACATAAATCATAATATTGACATATTTCCTTGTTAAACTAATTGAACAAAAACGCACGCCCGTGCGATTTATTTAATGGGGAAATGATGAAAAAGACTGGACTGATGGCCACTAGCCTGGCTCTGGCAACGCTGGTAACACTGGCAAGCGCACCCGCACATGCATGGCAGCAAGAAACGCACCGCCGTATCGTATTGGATGCGGTGACCTTCATGAAGAACAATCCGGGCAGCACCAATTACGACAAGCTGGTGGCGGGCGTGACCCGGGCCGGCTACACCATCGACCAGTTCGCGACGGCGCTGGGCCAGGGCGCCTACGACGTGGACGATTTCGCCGACACCTACATCTGCGGCGCCAGCACCGGCAACTGCCAGATGGCGCCTGTGTGGGGCCTCGGTTCGGGCATCGTCAAGTACACCTCGTACTGGCACTTCCAGAACCACACGGCCGGCAAGGACGTCCACGGCAACCCGTTCGGCGGCTACAACTACGCCAAGCTGACGGTGGCCGGCGACATCGACAACATGGCCGCCAGCTGGCTGTACGGCGACTACCTCGACGACGGCGCCGGCGGCAACAAGGGCTGGTTCGGCGACGGCACCAAGTACAACAGCTACGGCCTGACGGAGGCGCACTACCGCTTTGGCGGCGTGTCGAGCAATACCCAGTACGCCGATTTCGAAACCATGCCGTTCCAGCCGATCGACAACCTGGGCCAGTACTGGTTCCAGCAGTTCCTGGCGCAGCCGTCGGCGCAAAGCCTGGGCTTCACCCTGCACACCACCGACCTGCTGCAGCCGCACCATACCTGGACCACCTCGGCCAACAACCACGCCTCGTGGGAACAGTGGGTGCAGGACTACTATGACACCGAGCACCTGAACGATCCGGCCCTGGTGGCCGCCGCCATTGCCGACTTTACGCCGGTGGCGCCGGCGGCCGTCGACATCCGTCCGCTGCTGACCCAGGGCGGCACCTACTCGTACGCCAACGGCGGCATCGTGCTGTCGTCGAGCGACCAGAACGACCGCCGCCGCGTGGGCCAGCAGATGATTCCGCACTCGATCGCGATGGTGGTCCACGTGCTGAACCGCGCCGCCGAGCGCCTGGCGAACTAAGCGCCATGACGATCCGGACCACAGGCTGGCGCCGTGCGGCGCTGGCGGGAGCGCTGGCGCTGGCGTTATCGGCGGCGCTGGTGCAGGCCCAGGCCCAGGCGGCAGTCGCCTATCGGCTCAACGATCCTGCCATCGCCGCCCGTGTCGACGGCGCGCCGCTGCTGGCATTCAGCGTGGACGCCATGTGGCGCACGGCGCGCCAGGGCGACCCGAAAGCGAGCCGCAGCGCGGCGCTGGAACAGGCCGTCGTCAACCGCCTGCTGGCCGGATCGGCGCGCAAGACTTATGGCGAGGCCGTGCTGTTCGCCGGGCAGCGCGTGGCTTTCGCGCATGACGTGATGGTGGACGACCAGCTGGTCGCCACGCTGCGCGGCCTGTACGGCAAGGAGCTGGAGCAATCCATGCAGCGCCTGCCCGGCGCCAGCCTGGCCGGCCTGGTGACGGCGCAGGCGGCCGTCGATCCGGCCGCGCTGGACGCCGTGTTCGGCCGCGCCGGCCAGCTGCGGCTGGAATACACGCTCAACGCCGCCCAGCTGGCCCGGGCGCAGGACGTGGTCGTGCTGCGCTACCAGCTGCCGCAAGGCCCGGCCGGCGCCATCACGCTGGCCGATGTGTACCGGCGCCAGAACGTGCAGGGCAGGGTGGCGCTGTTCGGGCGCCAGTCGGCCCACCTCCAGCAGCAGGCCAGGCTGGCGCTGGCCGCGTTGTACGTGCAGCACTGGAGCAGCCAGCGCTTCGGCGCCGCCGCCGTGGCCGACCTGCGCCGCGTGCTGGACGAGCAGGACGCCGTGCAGGCTTTGCAGCAGTTGCACGGCATCGGCAATGACATCGACGCGGCCAGTCCCGTCGTCAAACAGTTGTCGGCCCAGGTCAGCGCGGCCGATATCGACAATTACTACCGCCGCCATCGCGAGGAGTTCCGGCGCATCGAGAAGGTGAAGGCGCGCCATATCCGCCTGGCCGACGAGCGCACGGCGCAGACGGTGGCCGATGCGCTGGCCGGCGGCGCCGATTTCGGCGCGTTGGCCCGGCGCTATTCCAGCGCCGCGGACAGCGCGGCCGGCGGCGAGCTGGGATGGCTGCAGCACAGCGGCACGCCGGACTGGCTGGCGCAGCTGGCGTTCTCGCAGCCGGAAGGCCAGCCTTCGCGCCCCATCCGCAGCCCCGTGGGACCGAACGAGAAGGCGGTGTGGGAGATCGTGCTGGTCGATAAGCGCCAGGAAGGCTACCAGGACCCGGCTTCGGAAACCGTGCGCTACGTGGCCGGCAACGCCGTGGCGCGCGAAAAGGCGGCGGCCCAGCTGGCCGCGCTGCGCCAGCGCCTGCTGGGCGAGGCGCGCATCGACATCAACCGTGGCGTGCTCGATCAGCCGCTGCGCCAGCTGGAGCAGCGTTCATGAAGCGCGGCGCGCTGGTGGCGCTTGCCGTCGCGGTGGCGGCGGCGGGATGGCTGGCCTGGCCGTCCGTCGCCCGGCAGGCGGGCATGGCGAGCGGGCAGCCCTCCGCGTCTGAGCGTGCGGGCGACGCAGGTGCGCGCGCGGGCGAGGGCGGCGACCAGTGGTTCCACGCCGTGCCCGAGCACGAAACCGAGCTGCAGCGGGTGGCGCTGACGCCCGTCGACAGCAGCCGCTCCGCCTGGCTCAGCATGGCCGAGACGCGCGAACATGGCGACGCGCGCACGCCGCCACTCGAACGTGACGAAGCCCGCACGCCGCCCACGGCGGCCGAACTGGCCGACCCGAAAGCCTATCAGCAGTACCAGCAGGGACAGCAGGTCCGGGTGCTGGGCGCCTTCGTCGGCGCGGCGGCGGCCGAGTTGCCGCGCCTGCAGGCCGATGTGGAGCGGGGCCGCGCGGCCGGCGTGCCGGCCGAGCAGATCGCCAAGGTGGAAGAGAAGATCCGCCGCATCGAGCAGCAGCGCCAGGCCATCCTGCGCAACCATCCCGAGTTGAACGGCGCCACTGCGCGCTGACCCGGCTTTAAACCGGCGCGGCCAGCTGCACGCGATTGCGGCCGGCCCGCTTGGCCGCGTACAGGGCTTCGTCGGCCCGGGCATAGGCGCTGTCGAAGCTGCAACCGGCGCGGCACCAGCTCACCCCCACGCTGGCCGTGACCTGGCGCGCGACGGGCGCGGCGAAGACGTGGGCCGCGACGGCGTCGCAGATGCGCTGCCCCAGCGCGCGCGCCTCGGCTGCGCTGGCGGCCGGCCAGACGACGGAAAATTCCTCGCCGCCCACCCGGCCGATGGCCGCCTCGCTGCCCAGCAACTGGCGCAGGCAATGCACCACGGCCTGGATCACGGCGTCGCCCGTGGGGTGGCCATACTCGTCGTTGATACGCTTGAACAGGTCGATGTCGAGTACGATCAGCGCCGTGTCGCTGCGCTGCAAAATGCCACTGGCGTGCTCGATCACGGCGCCCCGGTTCAGGGCGCCCGTCAACGGATCGTGGCTGGCGCGGTAGGCCAGCTGGGCGGCCATGTCCTGCAGGCGGCGGTTGAGCAGGTTCATGTCGCGCTCGGCCCGGTCGCTGCGGGCGATCAGGCGCGCGCTCTCGCGCATCAGGCGTTCGTAATGGACGATCAGCTGGCCCAGCGCGTGACGCTGGTCGGCGCCATAGGTGGCGTCGGCGTACGCTTCGCGCGCCTGGGCCAGCGCGGCGCGCTCGTTGGCGAACAGGTCGGCCTGCGCCGCGCCGGCGGCCGTCATCCGGCCGCGCCTATGGCGTGGGCCTGGAAGTCGAGGGCGGCGAAGTCGTCGCGCAGTTCCTGGCCGAACTCGAAGATGGTGTCGTCGTCTTCGTCGTGATACCAGTTCAGGCGCACCTGGTTGCCGGCCAGCGCCGCGCCGTTGAACGCTTCGAACAGCGTGAACAGCATCTTGGTGCTGGAGCTGTTGAAGTAGGCCAGCGACACGTGCACCGTGATGACGGCGTCGCTGCGCCCGGCCAGGTAGGCGCGTACGCGCTCGATCAGCGGGCCGTAGAAGGCGGCCGCGTTTTCCGGATAGGATTCACCCTTGATCGACAGGACATCCTGCGCGAAGCGGAAGTCGATCTCCGGCGACGTGGGCGAGGCGTTGATGAATAATGGTTCCATGGTCTTTCCCGATCTTGCTTGCTAAGTGGTGGCTTCAAACTGGCCGTGGCCGGGCATGGTGGCCGGGGCCGTGCAGCCGCACGGCGGGGCGCCACGGCGCCACGGACTGTTTGAGGCGACCTAAATGATGGCCTTGATGCAGAACACTGTGGTGCCGGCGTGCTGCGGTTCGGGCACGAACTCGAATTCCAGCGGCGCGCTGGCCTCGCGCGCCATGGTCAGAAAGCCCATGCCGGCGCCCTTGCTGTCGGCCGGGGTTTCCTCGCGCAGCGCCTTCTTGTAGGCGAACTTGATCTGTTCCATCGTCATCGTGTGCAGCGGCTCGAGCCGGCAGCGGATGCGCTGCACGTTGGTGCTGTCGACCGGATTGGCGCACAGCAGGAAGAAGCTGTCGTCCTTGATGCCGATGCAGAACGAGCCGCGCCGCATCTGGGCGTCGTGGGCACCGGGCGTGAGCGTGTCGGACGAGTAGTGCATGATGTTCTGCGCCATTTCCACGAACGAGGAAAAGATGCGCCGCCGCGTGGGGCCGGCCGCGCCGGCCGTGTCCAGCCTGGCGCGGATGGTCTCGGAAATGGCCGCTACCACGTGCTGCGAAAAATAGCCGGCGTAAAAGAAGATGATGTGGCGCTTGCGGGCCACGTCCCAAAACTCATTGAATTCTTCGTACAGCAAAACGCGCTCCTGGTCGGATCATGGGCGGAAACAGAAAAAGGTCAGGTCGTCGCGGCGCGGCTGTTCGCCTTGCCAGCGCTGCAGGTCTTCCAGCACGGCCTGGCCGACCCGGGCCGCGCTATCGTCGCGCCGCGCCAGCAGCAGTTCGCGCAGGCGGCGCTTGCCGTAGCCGATGTCGCGGCTGCCGCCGATCTGGTCGGTCAGGCCGTCGGTGGCCAGGAACAGCAGGCTGCCTGGCGCGACGGCCAGCCGGCAGCTGGTCCAGGCATGCGCGAGCGGCGTGTCCACGTAGCCCACGCCCATGCGCGCGCCGTCGGCCACCTGCACCGACGGCTGGCCCGGTTCCAGCTGGTACAGCGCCAGCCGCGCGCCGGCGTAATGGAGCTGGCGCGCGGCGGCGTCGAACCACAGGAAGGCGGCGTCCATGCCGTCGTTGGAGGCGGGCGTGGCGCCGTCCTGTTCCAGCTGGCCCAGCATGGTCTTGATGCCGCGGTTGACGGCGCCCATCAGCGCGGCCGGATCGCGCGGGCCGTGCTGCTGCAGGGCCTGGGCCAGGGTGGAGGAGGCGATCAGCGTCATGAAGGCGCCCGGCACGCCATGGCCCGTGCAGTCGGCCACGGCGGCGAACCAGCCGTCGTCGTAGCGGGCGAAGTGGTAGAAGTCGCCGCCCACCACATCGCGCGGCTGCCATTCAAGGCAGGCGTCGGCCAGGGTGGCGGCCAGCGCTTCGGCCGAGGGCCGCAGCAGGGCGCGCTGGATCACGCTGGCGTAGTCGATGCTGTGCATGATCTGGCGGTTCTTTTCGGCCTGCATGGTGGCCACCACGTTCATCAGCTGCAGGCCGAAGCCGACCCCGGCCAGTTCACCGCCGCGGGTGATGATGAAGCCGTCGGCCAGCGCCTTTTCGCCCGACTCCACGGCGCGGAAGGTGAGCGCTTCGATGCTCATGGCGGCGTCCACGATGAGCGGGTCCTTGTCCATGAAGGCGATGCAGCTCTTCTTGCCGTACACCTCCTGGTAGTAAGGCTTGGACATCTGCGACATGAACAGGTTGCGGCTGATCAGGCCGATGGGGCGCTGCTGTTCCGTGACGGGCAGGCTCATCAGGTCGCGCCGTTCCGTGAACAGCTCCAGCACGGCGAAGTTGCTCAGATCGGAAGGGACGGCGACCGTTTCCACGCACAGGTCGGCGGCGACGGACAGGCGGAAGCGGGGCAGATGCAGACGAGAGGCGTTGAACTCCACGGCCTATAACCTTTGCGGAACGGTAGCGGTTGGTGACGGTCGCCCCTGTTGCGGGCATGCCGGCCATGCTAGTGCCGCAATGTTACTGGCTGATTACAAACTTAATGAAAAGGAAAAATAGTTATCTTTTGGGATATGGTCGCCGGTGCTGGTGCCGGCGCTGGGCGGCCCGCTCAACTGGCGCACAGCATGTGCAGGAAGCTCAGGTGCTGGCTGACGGCGCCCCGTTCGGCGCGCCGCTGCGGGTCGCCGTCCTGGGCGAACTCGTCGCGGATGGCCAGGCATTCGGCCAGCGCCGCTTCCAGCGCCCGCAGCAGGCCGGGCATGCCCGCTTCGTCATACCAGACGGGCAGCAAGTTCATCAACGCTTGCACTGCCGCTTGTTCGGACTGCATCAGCACGTGGTCGGAGGTCAAGATGGTGCTCACTTTCTCATTGCCCCGCGCCAGGCGGTGCGGCGGCCGTAAAACCAGTATAGACCATTTCACGATAATAGTTTCTAATAAAAAACAGATGTGGCAATTATGATAATTTAATGTTGCGCTTTTGACGCAGCCGGGCGGTTCGCTTCCGGCGCACTTCTGCGCTGTATCAAAAGGCCGTTTGCTGCGGCCAGTATCGTCAATCCTGGCGCCGCCCGGAGCGGCTTGACGACACCCGCACAGGAGATAATCGATGGCCACCACCGCACATACACACGTTATTCCGGGCAGCACGCAGACGGCGCTGGTTGGCGCCGTGGCGCTGGGCCCCGTCGATCCCGACCAGGTGATAGAAATCACGGTGCGGCTGCGGGCCGCGCCCGAACGCAACACGCCCGACCTGCAGGCGCTGGCGGCCGACCAGCCGCCGGCCAGCCGGCGCTACCTGAGCCGCGAAGCGTACAGCCTGCAACATGGGGCCAGCCATGCCGACATCGTGACGGTGGAAACCTTCGCCCGCCAGCATGGCATGGCCATCATCAGCAGCAACGCGGCCCAGCGCCGGGTGGTACTGTCGGGCACGGCCGCGTCCATGGAACAGGCCTTCGGCGTGCAGTTGCAGGACTATGAATTTCCGGACGGCACCTACCGTGGCCGCGAAGGCGAACTGCACGTGCCGCCGGAACTGGCCGGGGTGGTGGAGGGCGTGTTCGGGCTGGACGACCGGCCCGTGGCCACGCCCAAGTTGCAGCGGCTGGAACCGGACGGGCTGGTGCAGACGGCCGCCGCCGCCACCGGCACGGCGTTCACGCCGCCCCAGCTGGCCAAGCTGTACAACTTCCCGCCGGGGCTCGACGGCACGGGCCAGTGCATCGGCATCATCGAGCTGGGCGGGGGCAGCCGGCCGCGCGACTTGAAGGCCTATTTCCAGGAGCTGGGTTTGCCGCTGCCCGTGGTCAAGACCATCTCCGTCGACCACGCCAAGAACCGGCCCACGACGGCCGACAGCGCCGACGGCGAAGTGATGCTCGACATTGAAGTGGCGGGCGCCATCGCGCCCAAGGCCGTGATCGCCGTCTATTTCGCGCCCAATTCGGAACGGGGCTTCCTGGACGCCATCACGGCGGCCGTGCACGACAAGGTGAACCGGCCGTCCGTGCTGTCGATCAGCTGGGGCGCGCCGGAATCGCGCTGGACCGGCCAGGCCATGACGGCCTTCGAGCAAGCCTTCGCGGAAGCGGCCGCCATGGGCGTGACGGTGTTGTGCGCGGCCGGCGACAACGGTTCCTCGGACGGCGAGGCGGACGGCCGCCAGCACGTGGACTTTCCCGCCTCGGCGCCCCATGCGTTGGCCTGCGGCGGCACCCGGCTGGACGTGCAGGCCGACGGCGCGACGACGGAAACCGTGTGGAACGAGGGACCCAACAGCGCCACGGGCGGCGGCTACAGCGCCTTCTTTTCGCGGCCCGACTACCAGGCCGTGCTGGGTGACGACGTGACCATGCGCGGGGTGCCGGACGTGGCCGGCGACGCCGATCCGGCCACCGGCTACCGGGTGCGGGTGGACGGACGCGAACTGGTGTTCGGCGGCACCAGCGCCGTCGCGCCCCTGTGGGCCGGCCTGCTGGCGCTGGTCAACCAGCAGCTGGGGCAGCCGGTGGGCTTCATCAACCCCTTGCTGTACGGCTCGTTGCGCAGCCAGGGCGTCACGCGTGACATTACGGTGGGCAACAATGGCGAGCAGCAGGCGACGACGGGGTGGGATGCCTGCACGGGCTGGGGCTGTCCGGACGGCCAGAAGCTGCTGCAGGGGCTGTCGAGCTAGCCTTGCAGTTTCTGTGCGGCAAATAAGTGTGGCGTTCTTGCAAGCATCTTCGCGCTTCTTGTCTGGATTTTGGGAAATATCAGGCGAAACACTGTTACAATGAGCGTCAATTAGTGTGCCTCTTGGTCACTATCTGGCGTGGGCCGCCCGGCGGGCCGCCTAGCGTGTTTTGCCTCTTTTTTTTCCGGAGCCGAGCTATGCAGATGAACGGACCGTCCTTCGCGGCCACCGTGACCGCGACAGGCACATACCCAGAACGTACGCCCACCACTGAGCAGATCGCCTCGCGCCATGCGGCGGCCGCGCACGCCCATCCCGCCATACCAGTCCCGGATGCCGACAGCGTCGCGCCGGTGCAGCACGCGCCGGCGTCGCTGACGGGCGCCGACGTTGCCCGCAAGACGGCGGACGACGCGGCGCGCCAGGCCCGGGAACAATTCGACGCGGGACTGCAAAGCCTGGCCAACCGGCCCGAGGCGCAAATCCTGCATGCGCGCCTGGCCACCCAGGTGCGGCCGGCGGCGCAGCAGCAAGCCACGCAAGCGGCCAACGACAGCCAGCTGGCCGCGAGCAAGCCTGCGCCTGTCCCCAGCGGGGCCGACAATGAGATGGCGGCCGATATCAACCACGACGGCAAGGTCAGCGACGACGAGCGCATGCGCTACGTAGCGCCGCTCACCTACCGCAGCAGCGAACGGCTGGCGGCCCTGGCCGACAGCCCGTCCGCATTCTCGCTGGCCGAGGCCAACCGCGCTTACGGCCAGGTGGCGGCGCAGGCGCTGGCGGCCTGACGTAACGTCAGGCCCGCCGATCGCCGTGGCACCCGCCGCGGCGCGATGCCGCCGCGAGTGCATCATCCTGACGCCGCCTGCGGGCCGCCGTCACCTTGCACTGCCTGTTTAATCCTTGAAGCTCGCCTCGCGCTTGGCCATGCCGGCCATCATCGCCTCCTGCAGATCGTTCGACATCAGCATGGCCGCGTTCCAGGTGGCCACGTAGTTGAGGCCGTCGGCCACGCTGTGGTCGCGCGCGTAGGTGATCATTTCCTTGCAACCGCGCACCGACAGCGGCGACTTGCTGGCGATCACGGCGGCGATCTCGCGCACGCCCGCGTGCAGCGCTTCCTTCGATTCGAACACGCGGTTGACGAGGCGGATCTCGCGCGCCTCGGCCGCATCGACCTTGCGCGCCGTGTAGGCCAGCTCGCGCGTGATGCCTTCGCCGATCAGGCGCGGCAGGCGCTGCAGCGTGCCCACGTCGGCCGTCATGCCGATGTCGATTTCCTTGATGGTGAAATAGGCGTCGGCCGAGCAGTAGCGCATGTCGGCGCAGGTGATCAGGTCGATGCCGCCGCCCACGCAGGCGCCGTGGATGGCTGCCAGCACGGGCTTGCGGCAACGCTCCAGGCTGGTGAGCGTGTCCTGCAGGTCGAGGATGACCTGGCGCAGCGCTTCGCGCGTGCGGCCGTCGCAATCGTTACGGATCTGGCCGCCCAGGCCCATCATCATTTGCAGGTCGATGCCGGCCGTGAACAGTTTGCCGTCCGCTTCCAGGATGGCCACGCGCGCCTCGGGCGTGGCGTCCACCCACTGGAAGGCCTTGCGCAGTTCGTGCCACATGGCCAGGTTCATGGCGTTGGCCTTGTCGGCACGGTTCAGCTTGACGACGGCGATGTGGTCTTCCAGATGTACGGTCAGGGTTTCATAGCTCATTGCGGTCCTTTCATGCCATGGTCCATGGCGGGGGAGGTGGGAGAAATCAGGGGGCCGGGGCCGGCTTGCACATCAGGGCCAGCACGTCCAGGTAGCCGGGCGGCTGCGGGCACAGGCCCCGTTCGCGCAGCAGGCGGTGGGTCGCTTGCAGGCGGAAATAGGGCACGGCCGGCATCAGGTGGTGTTCGATGTGGAAGTTGACGCGCAGCGGCGCCACCGTGGCGCGGGCCAGCAGGCCGGCGCGGGTGGTGCGGGTGTTGCGCAGCATGTCCGTGCTCTGCTCGGTGCAGCCGTGTTCGGCCATGGAGCGGATGCGCATGTACAGGCTGTAGGTGCTGAAGTAGGCGCCCAGCCAGGCCAGGTAGAGCCAGGCGTGGCCGGTGGCGGCCAGCGTGCCCAGCAGCAGGGCCTGGAACAGGAAGTATTTCCAGCCGTTGCGCACCAGGTCGGCCGCGCGGTCGCGCCAGGTGCGGCCATCCTGGGGCAGGCGCACGACGTCGCTGGCCACGGTCCAGCGCAGCACGCCCGCGTTCATCAGCAGCAGGCCCAGTTCGCGCTTGAGGCCGGAGATGCCCGCCACGTCGCGCAGCAGCTTGCGGGCCAGCGAGACGGACGTGGTGGGGAAGGGGGCGGCCAGGCTGCGGTCCGTGTCGTCGGCCGTGCCGGTCTTGGCGTGGTGCTGCAGGTGGTGGCGCCGGTAGCGCTGCAAATCGACGCCGATGGCGCTGCCGCAGGCGTAGTCGCCCACCAGGTCGTTCAGGCGGCGGCTGCGGAACAGCGTGCTGTGGGAGGCGTCGTGCATCAGGATCGCCAGGCTCAGCTGGCGTCCGCCCAGCACCAGGATCACCAGCAGCCAGGTGAGCGGATGGGGCCAGCGCGCCAGCACCACGAAGCACAGGGCGATCATGCCCCAGGTGAACAGGACGGCGCGCCAGCCCATCCAGTCGGAACGGGCCGTGAGGGCGGCGATTTCCTCGCTGCTGAAAATGTCGCTGAGCTTGCGCCGGGGCGGCGCGTGGGTGG
>NZ_JBYSZG010000080.1:0-12021 GCF_058786935.1 Rugamonas sp. FW305-51 | reverse complement strand
GGCCGGCTTTGGCGGCTGCGCCGCCGTCAACTGCGCCATCGCCAACTGGACCAATGTGGTGTCGGCCAAGGTGCATGTGCTGGCGCGCAATATCGAACAGAGCGGCGGCTACACGGACAGCAAGGCCTATGTGCTGGGCGCCAACGCCGACGGCACGCAGAACGTGGTGGCGGCCGCCGGCGACCATTACAAGCGCCATGCCTTCGATGCCACCGTGCTGCTGGCCAACCCCGCCGGAAGGAAAGCGCCATGACCGCCCGCCGTCCGCCGTACCGGCCCGTGCCCGCGCGCCAGCGCGGCTTCACCCTGATCGTGGCGCTGGTGATGCTGTTGCTGGTGACCATGCTGGCCATGACCAGCTTCAACCTGGGCAAGACCAATATGCAAGTGGTGTCCAATATGCAGCATCGCAACGAAGCGATCGCGGCGGCCGACCAGACGCTGGAAGAGCTCATCAGCAGCACCCAGTTCTTCAAGACGCCCGACGATGCCTTGCCGTCGCCCTGCAACGGCACGCCCAACACGCGCTGCGTCGACAGCAACGGCGACGGCAAGCCCGACGTGACCGTCACCATCACACCGGCCCCCAAGTGCGTCAAGGCGCAGGCCATCAAGAACACGGCGCTTGACCTGAGCAAACCGGAAGACGTGGGCTGCGCCCTCGGCAGCGCCCAGAGCTTCGGCACGGCCGGCAGCGTCACCGGCGATTCGCTGTGCGACGACAGCGTGTGGGAAGTGCATGCCGTGGCCGCCGACGCGGTGACCGAAGCGCAAGTCCAGCTCACGCGCGGCATCGCCGTGCGGGTGGCGAAGGACGATGTGGCAACCAGCTGTCCCTGAATGAAGAGGTGCACCATGATTTCCCTGACCCTACCCTCCCTGCCGCGGCTGGCCCTGGCGCTGGCGCTGGCCGCGCTGACGCCGGCCGTGCTGGCCGAAGACATCGACATCTTCACGGGCGCCTCGGCCGGCGCGTCGATCAACCCGCGCATCCTGATCGTGCTCGACAACACGGCCAACTGGTCGCGCCAGAGCCAGCAGTGGCCGGGCGGCATCCAGCAGGGGCAATCCGAGGCCAACGCCATCAAGACCGTGGTCAGCACCCTGGACGGCACGGTCAACCTGGGCCTGATGGAGTTCGTCACCGGCGGCAACGCTAACGACAACGGCGGCTACATCCGCTACGCCGTCAAACCGATGACGGCGGCCAACAAGGTGGCCTTCAGCCGGTCGCTGACCACCATCTACAACAACATCACCACGCCCAACGAGAAACGCAACGCCAACACCCCGTTCGGCAACCTGATGTATGACTCCTACAATTATTTCGCCGGCGCCAACGACTATTCGCCCACGGCCATCGTCACCAGCCTGGCCGACAGTGACGGCTACACGGTGCCCTACACCCGGTTCGCCGCGCCCCTGACGGCCGACGAGACGTGCGGGCGCAGCTTCATCATCTTCATCGGCAACCCGGACGCGCGCGGCCCGACGGCCGACGACACGGCCAACACGGCGGCCCTGGCCGCCCTGGGCGGCTCGACCAGGCAGCTGGGGCTGCCCAACTTCACCAGCACCAGCAGCACCCAGACCAGCAACCTGGGCAATACTTTGCAGTGCTATGCCAGTGCCACCGCGGCCCAGGCCGGCCTGGCCGACTACGCCACCCAGTGCGCCAGCTACACCCAGGGTTGCAGCATCGGCGGCACCAGCGTCAACACCGGCCCCACGCCGTGCGCCAGCGGCACCAGCCAGTACAGCGTGATCGGCACCTCCACCATCGTCACCAACACGGCCACCGGCACCAGCACGGTCGACAACAACCCGTTCAACGCCGACGAATGGGCCCGCTTCATGCACGACAAGGGCGTGCCCGTGGCCGGTACCACCATCCGGCCCTCCGTCACCACCTACACCATCGACGTCTACAACAAGCAGCCCAACGCGGTCCACACGTCGTTGCTGATGAGCATGGCCAAGGCCGGCGGCGGCAAGTATTTTTCCGCCACCAACGAACAAGCCATCGTGCTGGCGCTCAAGCAGATCCTGGTCGAGATCCTGGCCGTCAATTCCACCTTCGCCTCCACCAGCCTGCCCGTCAACGCCACCAACCGTTCGCAGAACGAGAACCAGGTCTTCATCGGCATGTTCCGGCCCGACGCCGACGCCAAGCCGCGCTGGTTCGGCAACCTCAAGCGCTACCAGCTGGTCGCCAGCGGCGCCGGCATCGACCTGGGCGACGTCAACGGCGCGCTGGCCGTCAATCCGCTGACCGGCTTCATCACGCCGTGCGCGACCAGCTACTGGACCAGCGACAGCGGCAGCTACTGGAGCGGGCTGGGGCTGAACCCGGATCCGGCCAGCGGTTGCACCACGGGCGGCCTCGATCCCTACTCGGACTTGCCGGACGGGCCGCAGGTGGAAAAGGGCGCCGTGGCCGAAGTGCTGCGCAAGGGTAACCAGCCGCCCGGCACCAACGCGACGCCCACCTGGGCCGTCAACCGCACCATGTACACGGCGTCCGGCACCAGCCTGACCAGTTTCTCCACGGCCAGCTCCGGCCTGTCGGACCAGCTGGTGCGCTTCGTGCGGGGCGAGGACGTCAACAACGAGAAGGGCACGGGGGCGACCGCCACCACCCGCCCTTCTATCCATGGCGACGTGATCCACTCGCGGCCCCTGCCCGTCAACTACGGCGGCGCCGGCGTGACCGTCTATTACGGCGCCAACGACGGCACCTTCCGCGCCGTCGATGCCACGACGGGCGCGGAACGGTGGTCGTTCGTGGCGCCGGAATTCTTCCCGCGCCTGAACCGCCTGATGACCAACAGCCCGCTGGTGGCCTATCCCAACCTGGTGGGTGGCATCGTGCCCGCACCGCAGAAGAAGGACTATTTCTTCGACGGCTCGACCGGCGTGTTCCAGAACCTGGACAGTTCCAGCGTGTGGGTGCTGCCCACCATGCGCCGCGGCGGGCGCATGATCTACGCCCTGGACGTGAGCAACCCGGCCACCCCTGTTCTGAAATGGAAGGCCGGCTGCCCCAACTTGGCCGACGACACCAACTGCAGCACCGGCATGAGCCAGATCGGCCAGACCTGGTCGACGCCGTCGGTGGCCTTCATCCGCGGCTATTCCACCACGGCGCCGGTGGTGGTGGTGGGCGGCGGCTACGATGGCTGCGAGGATGCCGACACGGCCGCGCCGGCCTGCGACGCGACCAAGGGCGGCATGGTCTACATCCTGGACGGCGGCACGGGTGCCGTGGTGGCCTCGTTCGCCACCGCGCGCGCCGTGGCCTCCGACATCGCCATGGTCGACATCGACAACGACGGCATGCCCGACTATGCCTACGCGGCCGATACGGGTGGCAATATCTACCGCATCGATTTCGTCGCCAATCCCGTGTCGCGCGCACCGCTCAGGAGCAGCAACTGGACCTCGCACCGGGTGGCCTACACCAACGGCAGCGGGCGCAAATTCCTGTTCGCGCCGGCCCTGCTGGCCGTGGGCGACAAGGTCTACGTGGCCATCGGCAGCGGCGACCGCGAACATCCGCTGCAGTCGCAGTATCCCTACAGTTCCGTCATCAACCGCTTCTATGTCTACAAGGATGACTTGAACAGCTCGTCGACCAGCGCGGCCAGGAACCTGGACAGCGACCTGATCGACTACACCACCAACACCACCTGCGACACCACCTCGGTGCTGCCCAACTCCAGCCTGAATGGCTGGTTCATGGACCTGACCCAGTTCGGCCGCGGCGAGCAGGTGGTCACCTCGGCCCTGATCGCCAGCGGCATGGTCACCTTCAGCACCAACCGTCCCGTGCCGCCGGCCTCGGGCACCTGCCCTACGGCGCTGGGCAAGGCGGAAGGCTATTGGGTCAACCTGTTCAACGGTTCCGGCGGCATCGACACGGCCGGCACCTGCAACGGCGCCCGCGCCAGCGAATTCGTGGGCGGCGGGCTGCCGCCATCGCCCGTGATGGCGACCGGCGTGCCCGTCAACGGACGCCCGGTGTCGGTGGTGATCGGCGCCGTGCAGCGCGACGGCAGCACCAGCGCCGCCATCAGCCCGCAGAAGGTGCGGCCGGCCATCCTGTCCAAGCGCAAGCGCGTGTATTCCACCGTGTCTGGCCAATAGGCGGCCAATCAGTAAAAAAGGGGTACGTCCCCATTTCCTGTGCCGCTGAGGCGTTCCCGCCCAGCCGTGCAGCGCCTCAAAAAAAAACCGGCTGGCGCGTTGCCAGCCGGTTTTTCTTGACCGTGCCGCCAGGGCGGCGGGACTCAGATGGCGTGCATCCAGTGGTGGGTGTCGGGCGCCGTGCCGTGCTGGATGCCCAGCAGGGCATCGCGCAGGGCCAGGGTGACGGGGCCGTTCTGGCCGTCGTTGATGGTCAGCTCGAAGCCGTTGGCCTTGACCGTGCCGACCGGGGTGATGACGGCGGCCGTGCCGCAGGCGAACACTTCGGTCATGCGGCCGGCCGCGATGTCGTCGCGCCACTGCTGCACGGTGAGCTTGCGTTCCTGCGCTTCATAGCCCAGGTCGGCGGCCAGTTCCAGCAGGCTGCGGCGGGTGATGCCGGGCAGCAGGGTGCCGGTCAGCTCGGGCGTCACCAGCACCGTCTTGCCGTGCTCTTGGTAGACGAAGAACAGATTCATGCCGCCCATCTCTTCGATGTATTCGCGGTGCACGGCGTCCAGCCATACCACCTGGTCGCAGCCTTTTTCCTGGGCCTGGGCCTGGGCCGCCAGGCTGGCTGCGTAGTTGCCGGCGCACTTGGCCTCGCCGGTACCGCCCGGCGCGGCCCGCACATAGTCCTCGCTGATCCACACGGTGACCGGTTTCACGCCCTGCGGGAAGTAGGCGCCGGCCGGCGAGGCGAACAGCACGAACAGGTATTCGCTGCCCGGACGCACGCCCAGGAAGGGGTCGGTGGCGAACATCAGGGGCCGCAGGTAGAGGCTCTCGCCCACCGCTTTGGGCACCCAGGCCGCGTCCAGCGCGATCAGGGCGTCGGCCGCTTCCATGAACAGGGCCGGCGGCAGGGCCGGCATGGCCAGGCGGGCGGCGCTGCGGTTGAAGCGCTCCGCGTTCGCTTCGGGACGGAAGGTCTTGACGCTGCCGTCCGGCTGCGAGAAGGCCTTGAAGCCTTCGAAGATGGCCTGGCCGTAGTGCAGGGCCGAGCAGGATGGATCGAGCTGCAGGGGGCCGTAGGCCTTGAGCTCGCCTTTTTGCCAGGCGCCGTCGCGGTAGGGGATCACCACCATGTGGTCGGTGAAGATGCGGCCGAAGCCGGGGTTGCTGATCAGCTTGGCGCGCTCGGCGTCGCTCAGGCGGTGGGCGGAGGGCGTGATGGACAGGTTGGGAGTGTTCACGGTGGCGGTGTCTTCAGGGTCTGGATGGGGATGGATGCATTGTTCGGTGCCCCCCATCATACCAAGAATTGCCGCCCGGTCTGCAGCACCCTGTCCCGCCGTTCTGCAATTCATGCCCGGATTTCAACGCCCTGTCACATTCCCCGTGCCGGCCGTGGCTGATCCGTCTACATTGCAGGCTCCACCATTTTTGACGGACAGGCCATCATGACTCTGACTTCCCGTAGCGGCGCCGGTGCGCTGCTGTTGTTCCTCGCACTGGGCGTGGCCCACGCCGGCGCCGCGGCGCCCGACCTGGCCGCGCGCCGCCAGGCGCTCGACAGCCTGATCAAGGAGCAGTGGGATTACACCATGCGCACCAATCCCGAATTCGCTTCCATGCTGGGCGACAAGCGCTACAACGACCGCCTGACGGACTTTTCCCCGGCCGCCGTGGAGGCCGACATCCGCGCCAGCGCCGACTTCCTGCGCCGTTTCGAAGCCATCGACAGCACCGGCTTCCCCGAGCAGGAGCGCTTGAACCAGACGCTGATGGTGCGCGCGCTGCGCCTGACCCTGGACGGCGCCCGCTACAAGGAATGGGAAATGCCGGTGCTGCAGAACTCGGGCATCCACATCGACGCGCCCCAGCTGGTGTCGGCGCTGGCCTTCGATACGGTCAAGGATTACGACGATTACCTGGCCCGCCTGCGCCAGCTGCCGCGCGCCTTCAGCGACACCACCGTCCAGATGCAGAACGGCATGCACGACCACCTGATGCCGCCCCAGTTCCTGATCCCCAAGATCGCCCGCCAGTGCGACGAGCTGGCCGCCATGGCGCCGGCCGCCTCGCCGTTCGCCGAACCGCTGAACCGTTTCCCGGCCAGCTTCAGCGCGGCCGACAAGGCGCGCCTGAGCCAGCAGATCCTGGCCGCCATCGAGCATGACGTGGCGCCGGCCTACCGCCAGTTCGCCGCCTTCGTGAAAAACGTCTACCTGCCGCAGGGCCGCACGGCGCCGGGCCTGTGGTCGCTGCCGGACGGCGCGGCCCGCTATGCCTACCGGGTGCGCAGCGCCACCACCACGGCGCAGACGCCGGAACAGATCCACCAGCTGGGCCTGGCCGAAGTGGCCCGCATCGAGGGCCAGATGCTGGCCGTGGCCCAGAAAATGGGTTACCCCGACCTCAAGAGCTTCAACGGGGCCGTGCACGCCAACGCGGCCCTGCATCCGAAGTCGCGCCAGGAACTGCTGGACCTGTACAGCAAGTACACGGACCAGATGTACGCCAAGCTGCCCCAGCAGTTCGGCGTGCTGCCCAAGGCCAAGGTGGCCATCTTGCCGGTGGAAGCGTTCCGCGAGGAGGGGGCGGCCGCCGCGTCCTACAACATGGGCACGCCGGACGGCAGCCGCCCGGGCCGGGTGATGGTCAACACGGGCGAGTTCGCCAAGCGTTCGCTGATCGATGTGGAAACGACGGCCCTGCACGAAGGCGTGCCGGGCCACCACATGCAGATCGCCATCGCCCAGGAACTGCAGGGCCTGCCCGCGTTCCGCCAGCAGCCCAACTACACGGCCTACACGGAAGGCTGGGCCCTGTACGCGGAACGGCTGGGCGAGGAGCTGGGCTTCTACGGCGACCCGTACAGCTATTACGGCCACCTGCAGGACGAGATGCTGCGCGCCATCCGCCTCGTGGTCGATACCGGCCTGCACTATAAAAAATGGGACCGGCAGCAGGTGGTGGACTACTTCCACGCCCATTCGGGCATCGAGGAGGTGGACGTGCAGAGCGAGACCGACCGTTACATTGTGTGGCCGGGCCAGGCCCTGGGCTACAAGATCGGCCAGTTGAAGATCCTGGAACTGCGCGACTATGCGCGCCGGCAGCTGGGCGCCAGGTTCGACATCCGCGCCTTCCACGACCAGGTGCTGGGCGCGGGCGCCTTGCCGATGGATGTGCTGGAGGCGCGCATCAAGGCGTGGGTGGCGGCGCAACAGGCGGCGGGCGCCGTTTGACGGCCGCCTGCGCCGTCACCGCGGCGGGCGGCGCCTTGCCGGCCTGCCGGGCATGGGCGGCAGAGAATTGAAGGAAAGAAACATACCTGCTTGGCCGATCGCGTCCGGCGCCCTTCCCTTACTATTAAACCTATCAAATTGCTTTTTAGATAGTAAATATTTGCTATCTAATCAGCAATTTTCCGCCAGTTGTGCGGCCGAGACACGCGACAAAAAAATTCCGCATGGCAAGTAAACCCGTTATACTTGTTGGCAATAATCAGTTTGCCGCAGCCGCCCCCCGGTGGCGTCATGATCGCCCGGCAATAGCGCTATGAAATTGCTTCAAGTTAACAAGTTTACTTAATGAAAGAGTCGCCGCGGTCGCTTTATCCGGAAGCGTGACGCTGCAGCCGAAGTCGCGGCAATAGCGTGGCAGGCTGTAATGTTTAATGCTAAGGCAATGATTTTACAAACTTTTGTTTACTAAAGTTAACGAAAGTGTTGACGTTAAGAATGAAAAGCGGTGTTCTTTCTGGTGGCGCGGGGCGCTTGTAGAAAGAAACCCACCAGCCCCGACCACCGCGCAAGCGGCCGGGGCACGAGAACATCATGCTGCAGGCGCCAGGAGGGGCTTGCGGTCTATACAAATTTCGCTACATGTAGTTCCGAGGAGAATGGAAATGACCATCGTCACTAGCCTTACCACCAGCGACATCGCCGCGTTGACCACTACGCAGATCGCTTCGCTGGCCACGGCGGAAATCGTCGAGCTGAGTACGAGTCAAATCCTCGCCTTGGGCACTAGCCAGATACAAGCGTTCCAGACCAGCCAAGTTGCGGCCATGGTGACGAGCGACATCATCACGCTCGGCTCGAGCCAGCTGGTGGCGCTGCAGACCAGTCAGGTCGCCGCGCTGCTCACCAGCCAGATCGCCAGCCTGGGCAGCAGCCAGGTCATCGCGCTGGAAACGTCCGATCTGGCCGCCCTGCGCACCGGGCAAGTCGCCAGCCTGACCACCAGCAACGTCCAGGCCCTGACCACCAGCGAAGTGCAGGCATTGGGCACGGCCCAGGTCGCTGCGTTGACGACCGCGCAGATCGGCGCGCTGGGCACCAGCCAGGCCATTGCGATTGAAACGAGCGACCTGATCGCCCTGAAGACGTCGCAGATCGCGGCCCTGGGCACGTCGGACGTGGCGGCCCTGACCACCAGCCAGGTGACGGTGCTGGGCACGACCCAGATCGGCGCCATCAGCACCTCGGGCATCCTGGCCCTGGGCACCAGCCAGGTCAGCGTGCTGGGCACCTCGCAGGCGGCAGCCCTGAAGACGTCGCAACTGGCCGCGCTGGGCACGTCGGACCTGATCGCCATCACCACCTCGGACATCCAGGCCTTGGGCACGGGCGCCATCGCCTCGCTGGGCAGCACCGACGTCACCACCCTGACCACCAGCCAGATCGTGGCGCTGCGCACCACGCAGGTGGCGTCGCTGACCACCAGCCAGATCGGCATGCTGGGCACCAGCCAGATGATCGCCATCGAAACGAGCGACATCGCCGCGCTGCGCAGCGCCCAAGTGGCCGCGCTGGGCAGTTCCAACCTGGTGGCGCTGGGCACCAGCCAGGTGATCGCGCTGAGCACCGGCGCGGTGGCGGCCATCGGCACCAGCAACGTGACGGTGCTGACCACCAGTGAAGTGGTGGCATTGCGTTCGGCCCAGGTCGCTGCGCTGACGACGGCGCAGATCGGCGCGCTGGGCACCAGCCAGGTCATCGCGATCGAGACGAGCGACCTGATCGCCCTGAAGACGTCGCAGATCGCGGCCCTGGGCACCTCGAATGTGGCGGCCCTGACCACCAGCGAGGTGACGGTGCTGGGCACGGCCCAGATCGGCGCCATCACCACCTCGGGCATCCTGGCCCTGGGCACCAGCCAGGTCAGCGTGCTGGGCACCTCGCAGGCGGCAGCGCTGAAGACGTCGCAGATCGCGGCCCTGGGCACGTCGGACCTGATCGCCATCACCACCTCGGACATCCAGGCCCTGGGCACGGGCGCCATCGCCTCGCTGGGCAGCACCGACGTCACCACCCTGACCACCAGCCAGATCGTGGCGCTGCGCACCACGCAAGTGGCGTCGCTGACCACCAGCCAGATCACGGTGCTGGGCACCAGCCAGATGATCGCCATCGAAACGAGCGACATCGCCGCGCTGCGCAGCGCCCAGGTGGCCGCGCTGGGTAGTTCCAACCTGGTGGCGCTGGGCACCAGCCAGGTGATCGCGCTGACCACCGGCGCGGTGGCGGCCATCGGCACCAGCAACGTGACGGTGCTGACCACCAGCGAAGTGGTGGCACTGAGTTCGGCCCAGGTCGCTGCGCTGACGACGGCGCAGATCGGCGCGCTGGGCACCAGCCAGACCATCGTGATCGAGACGAGCGACGTGATCGCCCTGAAGACGTCGCAGATCGCGGCCCTGGGCACGTCGGACGTGGCGGCCCTGACCACCAGCCAGGTGACGGTGCTGGGCACGGCCCAGATCGGCGCCATCACCACCTCGGGCATCCTGGCCCTGGGCACCAGCCAGGTCAGCGTGCTGGGCACCTCGCAGGCGGCAGCGCTGAAGACGTCGCAGATCGCGGCCCTGGGCACGTCGGACCTGATCGCCATCACCACCTCGGACATCCAAGCCCTGGGCACGGGCGCCATCGCCTCGCTGGGCAGCACCGACGTGACCACCCTGACCACCAGCCAGATCGTGGCGCTGCGCACGGCGCAAGTGGCGTCCCTGACCACCAGCCAGATCACGGTGCTGGGCACCAGCCAGATGATCGCCGTCGAAACGAGCGACATCGCTGCGCTGCGCACGGCCCAGGTGGCCGCGCTGGGCAGTTCCAACCTGGTAGCGCTGGGCACCAGCCAGGTGATCGCGCTGAGCACCGGCGCGGTGGCGGCCATCGGCACCAGCAACGTGACGGTGCTGACCACCAGTGAAGTGGTGGCACTGAGCTCGTCGCAGGTCGCTGCGCTGACGACGGCGCAGATCGGCGCGCTGGGCACCAGCCAGGTCATCGTGATCGAGACGAGCGACCTGATCGCCCTGAAGACGTCGCAGATCGCGGCCCTGGGCACGTCGAACGTGGCAGCCCTGACCACCAGCGAGGTGACGGTGCTGGGCACGGCCCAGATCGGCGCCATCACCACCTCGGGCATCCTGGCCCTGGGCACGACCCAGGTCAGCGTGCTGGGCACCTCGCAGGCGGCAGCGCTGAAGACGTCGCAGATCGCGGCCCTGGGCACGTCGGACCTGATCGCCATCACCACCTCGGACATCCAGGCCCTGGGCACGGCCGCCATCGCCTCGCTGGGCACTACGGACGTGACCACCCTGACCACCAGCCAGATCGTGGCGCTGCGCACGGCGCAGGTGGCGTCGCTGACCACCAGCCAGGTGACGGTGCTGGGCACCAGCCAGCTGATCACACTTACCACGAGCGACGTGGCGGCGCTGAAAACGTCGCAGGTCGCCGCCCTGGGCACCTCGAACGTGGTCGCCCTGACCACCAGCCAGGTGACGGCGCTGGGCACGGCCCAGATCGGTGCCATCAGCACCTCGGGCATCCTGGCCCTGGGCACCAGCCAGGTCAGCGTGCTGGGCACCTCGCAGGCGGCAGCGCTGAAGACGTCGCAACTGGCCGCGCTGGGCACGTCGGACCTGATCGCCATCACCACCTCGGACATCCAGGCCCTGGGCACGGCCGCCATCGCCTCGCTGGGCACTACGGACGTGACCACCCTGACCACCAGCCAGATCGTGGCGCTGCGCACGGCGCAGGTGGCGTCGCTGACCACCAGCCAGATCACGGTGCTGGGTACCAGCCAGATGATCGCCATCGAAACGAGCGACATCGCCGCGTTGCGCAGCGCCCAAGTGGCCGCGCTGGGCAGTTCCGACCTGGTGGCGCTGGGCACCAGCCAAGTGATCGCGCTGAGCACCGGCGCGGTGGCGGCCATCGGCACCAGCAACGTGACGGTACTGACCACCAGTGAAGTGGTGGCACTGAGCTCGGCCCAGGTCGCTGCGCTGACGACGGCGCAGATCGGCGCGCTGGGCACCAGCCAGACCATCGTGATCGAGACGAGCGACCTGATCGCCCTGAAGACGTCGCAGATCGCGGCCCTGGGCACATCGGACGTGGCGGCCCTGACCACCAGCCAGGTGGCGGTGCTGGGCACGGCCCAGATCGGCGCCATCACCACCTCGGGCATCCTGGCCCTGGGCACCAGCCAGGTCAGCGTGCTGGGCACCTCGCAGGCGGCAGCGCTGAAGACGTCGCAACTGGCCGCGCTGGGCACGTCGGACCTGATCGCCATCACCACCTCGGACATCCAGGCCCTGGGCACGGCCGCCATCGCCTCGCTGGGCACCACCGACGTGACCACCCTGACCACCAGCCAGATCGTGGCGCTGCGCACGGCACAGGTGGCGTCCCTGACCACCAGCCAGATCACGGTGCTGGGCACCAGCCAGATCATCGCCATCCAGACGAGCGACATCGCCGCGCTGCGCACGGCCCAGGTGGCTGCGCTGGGCAGTTCCAACCTGGTGGCGCTGGGCACCAGCCAGGTGATCGCGCTGAGCACCGGCGCGGTGGCGGCCAT
>NZ_JBYSZG010000079.1:0-13233 GCF_058786935.1 Rugamonas sp. FW305-51 | reverse complement strand
CGGTACGATCACACTCGCCATACCGCGAGGTGAGTAGGCATACGCCTGCAGTACCGAGCTTTCACGGTAACACGGTTATTTGAAACCGGGGACGTAACACATTTATTGGCCGTCTGATCCCCGGATTTATGAAAGAAAAACACCATGAGATTCGGCGCACTTCGTCCAGCCAAAATTTTATATTGTGTTACGTCCCCGGTTTTTCAAAACCGTGTTACGTCCCCGATTTGGTTGGCGCTTCAGGCTGCGTCGCGCGCCAGGCGGCTTTCGTACAGCGCGGCGACCAGGTCGGACTGGGTGACGATGCCGGCAAAACGCTCTTCTTCGTCGACGATAGGGATGTGATGGAAGCCGATGTCGGCCATTAGCGGCACCAGGTCCACGATCGGCGTGTCCAGCCGCGCCGTCACGGGCTTGCTGCGCATGATCTGGCCCACCACTTCGGCCTTCTCGGTATGGCTCAGGCCGCTGGGGCGGAGGAACTGGCGCAGGCGCTGGCGCATGCCGCGGTAGTCGTCCAGCCCGCCATGCTCCAGGAAGTCGCCCTGGGTGACGATGCCGATCACGCGCCGGGCCCGGTTCAGCACGGGCAGCGACGCTACCTTGTGGCCGCGCATGTCGCGCCAGGCCTGGTCCAGTCCGGTGCCGAACTCGGCCGTCACCACGTCCCGGGACATGATGTCGGCGCAGCTGATGATGCCGAAGCGGCGCTGGTAGGCCCGTTGCTCCGTTTTCATGAACAGCGCCTCGAGGTCGTCGCGGCTCACGTCCAGCACCTGGTTGTACTGGCGCAGCACGGCGTCCAGGTCTTCCGGCGCGAAACCGAGGCGCGAGGTGGGCACGGCGTCGGCCGTCGCATGGGGGTGGGGATGCGGGGTCTGCTGGGTGTGCGGATAGCGCCGCCCCGTCAGGTTGTTGTACAGCACGGCCGCGCTGACCAGCACCACGCAATTGCACAGCACCGTCACCAGCGGGAAATGGTAGCCGGCGCCGAGCACAGCCGGGCCGCCGATCACGGCCGTCAACGCCACGGCGCCGCCGGGCGGATGCAGGCAGCGCAACGCGAACATGGCGGCGATGGCCAGGCAGCCGGCCAGGGCGGCCACCGGCACGCTGGCGCCCAGCCAGTGTACGCAGGCCACGCCCACGATACCGGACAGGACGTTACCGCCGATCACGGACCACGGCTGGGCCAGCGGGCTGGCCGGCAGGCCGAACAGCAGCACCGCCGAGGCGCCCATGGGCGCGACAAAGAACAGGCTGATGCCGTCGCGGGCCAAAATGAAATGGCCGATCAGGCCCGTCAACAGCAGGCCAGCGGCGGCGCCGGCGCAGGCGCGCAGGCGTTCGCTGCGGCTGGCCGTGTGGGGGGCTGGCAGCCAGCGTTCCAAAAAGGCAATCATCGTTATCCGGTGCGTAAAAAGGGGAGTGCGCGATTATCCCACGATGTGCTCAGCCTGGCAGGGGGTGCGCCACCAGCTCCAGCGGCAAGGCCGTGGTGAACTTGATCTGTTCCATCGAGAATGCCGACGATACCCCTGTCAGCTGCGAAACCTTGATTAACTTCTTGTAAAAGCGGTCATATCCGTCGATATCGTTCGTGACCACCTTGAGCAGATAGTCCACGTCGCCGCTCATGCGGTGGAATTCCTGCACTTCCGGCAGGGCAATCACGGCGGCGGCGAAACGGGCCAGCCATTGCTCGTCGTGGTGGCTGGTGCGCACGCTGACGAACACGGTGACCGGCAAGCCCACCTTGCGCCGGTTGACGATGGCCACCCGATGCTCGATATAGCCTTCCTCCTCCAGCCGGCGCAGCCGTTTCCAGCAGGGCGTGCTGGACAGGCCGACTTTCTCGCTCAGCTGGGCGATCGACAGCGTGCCGTCGGCTTGCAGCGCGGCAAGGATGGCGTAATCGAAGCGGTCGAGATGTTCCATGCTGTTTTTCGTAAAATAGGGGAATGTACGTTCCAAAATAAGCGTCTTGAGCAGTCATTTTAGTACATATTTTCATGACGAAATGGTTAAGCTGTGTGGCATCACCGCTACCGCAACGAACTCCACCATGCCGACTGAAATCTACCTCGATGGCAACGCCACCACCACCGTCCTGCCCGCCGCCATCGCCGCCGCCGTGGACACCATGGGCCAGCGCTTCGGCAACCCCAGCAGCAGCCACGGCGCCGGCCTGCAAGCGAAGGCCGTGCTGGAGCGCACCCGCGCCTGCGCCATGCGCGTGCTGGGCGTGGGCCCCGGCCGCCTGATGTTCAACAGCGGCGCCACGGAAGGCATCCAGACGGCCGTGCTGTCGGCCCTGTGCGCGCTGCGCGAACGCCAGGCCAATGGCGAGGCCGTCGGCGACCTGCTCCTGTACGGCGCCACCGAACATAAGGCCGTGCCGCAAAGCCTGGAACACTGGAACCGCCTGCTGGGCCTGCACCTGACGCTGCGAGCGCTGCCCGTCGATAGCGACGGCCGCCACGACCTGGCCGCCCTGCGCGCGCTGGCGCCGCGCGCCGCGCTCGTGTGCACCATGGCCGCCAACAATGAAACGGGCGTCATCTCCGACCTGGCCGGCATCGAGGCCGTGCTGACGGCAACGGGCACGGCCGCCTACTGGCTGGTCGATTGCGTGCAGGCGCTGGGCAAGCTGCCACTGGCGCTGGCGCACACCCGCATCGATTACGCCCCGTTCTCCGGCCACAAGCTGTACGCGCCCAAGGGCATCGGCATGCTGTACGTGCGCGCCGGCGCCCCATACACGCCGCTGATCATGGGCGGCGGCCAGGAGGCGGGCCTGCGCTCGGGCACCGAGAACATGGCCGGCATCGCCGCGCTGGGCGCCGTGCTGGCCGCGCTGGAGCAGGGCGGTACCTTCCGCACCCACGCCGAGCTGGCCGGCTTCCGCGCCCGCCTGGCCGACAGCCTGCGCGCTGCCTTGCCCGGCATCGTGTTCAACCATGCATTCGCCGCCTCGCTGCCCACCACGCTCAACTTCTCCGTGCCCGGCGTCGGCAGCCGGGAATTGATGGATGTGTTCGACGCGGCCGGGGTACGCGTCAGCTCCGGCAGCGCCTGTTCGGCCAGGCAGGCCGCGCCCAGCTACGTGCTGGTGGCGATGGGCGTGCCGGACTGGCGCGCCAGCGGCGCCATCCGCATGTCCTTCGGCCCGCTGACCGACGAGGCCACCATCGCCGCCGCCTGCGCACGGATCGCCCGTTGCGGCGCGGCCCTGCGCAGCGGCGGCCTGCTGCCGATGGACGACGTGCCGGCCGGCCACGACGGTGTGCTGCAGCTTGGGGTGGACGGCGCCAGCGGCTGGCTGGTGCTGGACGCGGCCCGCCGCCGCTGCGTGGTGATCGATCCGCTGCCGGAACAGACGGCCCGTATCGCAACGCTGGTGTGCAGCCACGATTACGGGGTGGACGCCATCGTCGCCACCAGCCCGCGCGCCGGCCATGCGCCATTGATCGCGGCGCTGGGCCCGCGCTTCGACCGGGACGCTGCCACGGATGCCTACGGTTGGCCCATGCCGGCCGACGGCGCAAGCGCTTCCGGCCTGCCATTGGGCCGGCATGTGTTGACGGCGGTGACGCATGCCGACGGCCAGCGCAGCTACCTGCTGGCCACTGTGGAGCAGGCGCCAACGCCGGCGGCCGCTGCGGTGCGCTTCGCCTTCTGCGCCACGGTCACGCAGCCAGGCTTGCCGGCCTGCGCCGGCCCCGACACGCTGCTCTGTCCCACGCGCGACGCCCACAACCAGCTGTGCACGACCTTGCGCGCGCTGGCCGCATCCGTAGCGCAGACGGAGGAGGCCGAGGTACGCCTCGATCCGGCCGCGCTGGACGCCTTCCTGCAAGCCCATCCCGGTGCGCGCCTGGTCGATGTGCGCGAACCGTACGAATGCGCCGCCACGGCCGGCGTCACGCCAGGCGGGCAGCCCGCCATCCCCGTGCCGCTGGGCCAGCTGGCCGACCGGCTGGACCAGTGGTTGCATGGCGAACAGTTGCCGCTGGTACTGGTCTGTCGCAGCGGCAACCGCAGCCTGAAGGCCGCGCAATGCCTGCGCCGGCTCGGCTACCGGCAGGCGTGGAGCCTGGACGGCGGCCTGGCGCTGGCGCCCCTCGCATTGGCGGCCTGAGCCATCGCGCCGCGGTGCGCCATCCAGTCCCCGCTTCCTCGCCGCAACGGGCAATCAGCGACCGCCGCGCCCGTGCGCGGGGCGCCAGCCAGCCTCCGCCAGCCGGCGCCGCCATCCGCCGGCCGCTGCACCGCAGTGCTGCCGGCGCGCCCGACCGCTGCCCCCTCCCTCCCTATACTGCCGCGTTCGCCGGCCAGACGTGCGCCCCTGTGCGCTTGATCGGCAGATAATTGCCCTCGCGTGAGATGCGGTGCCGGCGCCCGGCGCGGCGGCAGCGCGTCCGAACGCATGCCTGTCTAGCGAGGAACGATGGAAAAGCACACTTCCCTGTTGCCGGAGTTCACGCTGGGCTTTCACGCAACGTCGGCCGGCACCTTGCGCACCGACGATGACGAGGACATGCCCCTGCGTGCCGAGCTGTTCAGCGCAGCCCAGATGGCGGCCCATGGCCGCGCGCTGGCGTCGCACCACGCGCCCAGCCCCGGCGGCGGCCGCGACCGCCTGCTGTCCCGTCTGGCCGACAACGCGGCCGTCATCGCTTCCACATGCGATGGCCTGACCGAAGCCATCCAGGCCGGCCGCCAAGTCACCCCCGCCTCCGAATGGCTGCTCGACAATTACTACCTGATCGAAGACCAGATCCGCACCGCGCGCCGCCACCTGCCCAAGAACTACAGCCGGCAGCTGCCGCGCCTGGGCGGCGAGGCGGCCAATGGCTGTCCGCGCGTCTACAAGATCGCGCTGGAAATCATTGCCCATGGCGATGGCCGGGTCGATCCGGAAAGCCTGTGCCGCTTCGTCGACGCCTACCAGGAAGTGGCCACGCTGCAGCTGGGCGAACTGTGGGCCATCCCCATCATGCTGCGCCTGGCCCTGATCGAGAACCTGCGCCGGGTGGCCGCGCGGGTGGCCGACAACCGCGCCCAGCGCGACCAGGCCACCGAGTGGGCCGAGCGCATGGTGGAGGTGGCGGACCGCAATCCGAGCGGCCTGATCCTGCTGGTGGCCGACATGGCCCGTTCCAACCCGCCCATCACGAGCGCCTTCGTGGCCGAGCTGGCGCGCCGGTTGCAGGGCCAGAGTCCGGCCCTGACGCTGGCCCTGACGTGGCTGTCGCACCGGCTGGCCGAGTCGGGCCAGACCATCGAGCAGCTGATCCAGGCCGAGATCCAGCTGCAGGCCGCCGAGCAGGTGTCGATCGCCAACAGCATCGGCAGCCTGCGTTTCCTGGGCACCATGGACTGGCAGGAATTCGTCGAGAGCATGAGCGCCGTCGAGCGCGTCCTGCGGCAGGACCCGGCCGGCATCTACGCCGGCATGGACTTCGCCACCCGCGACCAGTACCGCCACGTGGTCGAGATGCTGGCCCGCCACGCGCCGGCCACGGAAGAGCAGGTGGCCGAGCGCGCCGTGCGGCTGGCGCAGGAGGCGGCCGGCGACGGCGAGCTACGCCACCGTCACGTGGGCTACTACCTGGTGGGGCCTGGTTCGGCCGCGCTGGCCCGCCTGGCCGGGGTGCGCCTGCCGCTGGCGCAGCGCCTCGGCCAGCTGGCGCGGCGCGCGCCGCTGGCCTGCTACCTGGGCGCCATCGGCCTGCTCACGGCCGGCGCCGGCGGCTGGCTGCTGGCGCGCACGGCGCGCGATGGCGTCGACCAGCCGTGGCTGCTGGCCGCGCTGGGCGTGCTGGCGCTGCTGGGCAGCGGCCAGCTGGCGCTGAGCCTGGTCAACTGGGGCGCCACCGTGCTGACCCGGCCCCATCCGTTGCCGCGCATGGATTTCCGGGCCGGCGTGCCGGACGACGCACGCACGGTGGTGGCCGTGCCCACCCTGGTCTACAGCCGCGACAACGTGGACGAGCTGTGCGAACAGCTGGAAGTGCGCTTCCTGGCCAACCGCGATCCCAATCTCGTGTTCTGCCTGCTGACCGATTTCCCCGACGCCGACGCGGAAACCCTGCCCGACGATGGCACCCTGCTGGCCCACCTGCAGCAGCGCATGCGCGCCCTCAACGCCCGCTACGAAGGGGCGCCGTTCCTGCTGCTGCACCGTCCCCGCCTGTGGAATCCGCGCCAGGGCGTGTGGATGGCCTACGAGCGCAAGCGGGGCAAGCTGCACGCCCTGAACCGCTACCTGCGCGGCGGCGCGCGCGACGCGTTCTCGCTGGTGGAGGGCGACAGCGCGCGGCTGCAGGGCATCCGCTATGTCATCACGCTCGACACCGACACCGCGCTGCCGCGCGACACGGCCCGCCAGTGCATCGCCACCATGCGCCATCCGCTCAACCAGCCGCGCTACGACGCCACCCGCGGCCGCGTGGTGGAGGGCTACGGTGTGCTGCAGCCGCGGGTGGCGGCCAGCCTGCCGGGCGAGGCGGCCTCGCGCTACGAGCGCCTGTGCGGCGGCGAGCCGGGCATCGACCCCTACACCCGCACCGTGTCGGATGTGTACCAGGACGTGTTCGGCGAAGGCTCGTTCATCGGCAAGGGCATCTACGATGTCGACATGTTCGAGCAGGTGCTGGGCGGGCGCCTGCCCGACGACCTGATCCTGAGCCACGACCTGCTGGAAGGCTGCTATCTGCGCGCCGGCTTGCTGAGCGACGTGCAGCTGTACGAGGCGTGGCCGGCCACCTATGGCGACGACGTCAGCCGCCGCCAGCGCTGGCTGCGCGGCGACTGGCAGCTGTGCGGCTGGCTGGCCGGCCCGGTGGCGGCGCCGGGCGGCCGGCGTGAGCGCAATCCGCTGTCGGCGCTGTCGCGCTGGAAGCTGTTCGACAACCTGCGCCGCAGCCTGACGGCGCCGGTGCTGCTGCTGGCATTGCTGGTGGCGTGGGGCGCGCTGCCCGACCCGTGGCTGTGGACGGCGGCCGTGCTGACCGTGCCGTTGCTGCCGCCGCTGGTGGGGGCCCTGTACCACGCGTTGCGCCGCCCGCGCGACACGCTCTGGTCCCAGCACCTGCGGGGCGTGCTGCGCGTGGCCGGCATGCATTTCTCGCACGCGCTGCTGGTGCTGGCCTGGCTGCCGTACGAAGCGGCGTTCGCGCTGGACGCCATCGGCCGCGCCCTGTGGCGGCTGCTGGTGTCGCGCCAGCGCCTGCTGGAATGGCGCGCCTCGGGCCTGGCGCGGGCCGGGGCCGGCCTGGGCGACTGCTGGCGCGCCATGCGCGGCACGTCGCTGTTGGCGGTGGCGGGCGGCGCCGCGCTGGCCCTGTGGCACCCGGCCGGCATGGCGCCGGCCGCGCCGCTGCTGGCCGCGTGGCTGGCCGCGCCCTTGCTGGCGTGGTGGATCAGCCGGCCCGTGCCGCGTGCGCCGGCCCGCCTCAGCGCGGCCCAGCTGCGCTTCCTGCACCAGCTGGCGCGCCGCACCTGGGGCTATTTCGACCGCTACGTGGGACCGGACGACAACTGGCTGCCGCCCGACAACGTGCAGGAGCATCCGGTGGCCGTGGTGGCGCACCGCACCTCGCCCACCAACATCGGGCTGGCCCTGCTGGCCAACCTGAGCGCGTGGGACTTCGGCTTTGTGCCCACGGGCCAGCTGCTCGAGCGCACCGCCTGCACGCTGGGCGCGATGGAACTGCTGGAACGCCACCAGGGCCATTTCTACAACTGGTACGACACCTGCACCCTCAAGCCGCTGCACCCGATCTACATTTCCACCGTCGACAGCGGCAACCTGGCCGGCCACCTGCTCACGTTGCGGGCCGGCCTGGCCGGCCTGGCCGACCAGCCCCTGCTGGGGCCGCAGTGCGTGGACGGCCTGGCCGCCACCTTGGGCGTGCTGCACGAAGCGCTGGCGGCCATGGCGCCGGCGGCGACGGCGCTGACGGGCACGCCGGCGCTGCAGGCGCTGGACGCCCTGCTGGCGCCGCCCGGGCGGCCCGACCCGGCCGACCTGGGCGCGCTGCACGGCTGGCTGGCCCAGGCCGGCGCCGCCGCCGACACGCTGCAGGAGGCGGCCGCCGCCCATGGCGACGAGGCCACGCGCGAGTGGAGCACGGCGCTGGCGGCCCAGTGCCGCGCCATGCGCGAGGAGCTGGAACTGTACGCGCCCTGGCTGGCGCTGGGACCCGGCGCCCTGTGCGACAGCCGGCTGGCGCGCATGCCCACGCTGCGTGCGCTGGCCAGCTGGCCCGGCATGGAGGCGGCGCCGTCGGACCTGGCGCCGGACGAGCGCGCGCGCCAGGCGCGCCTGGCCACGCTGGTGGCGCAGGGCAGCGCCCAGGCCCGGGCCCGCATGGCCGCCATCGACACCTTGCTGCTGCGCTGCGGCGCCTGTGCCCAGCCCGACTACAGTTTCCTCTACAACCCCACCACCAAGCTGCTGGCCATCGGCTACAACCTGAGCGAGCGCCGCCTCGACCCCAGCTGCTACGACTTGCTGGCCTCGGAGGTGCGGCTGGCCAGCTTCGTCGCCATCGCCCAGGGCCAGCTGCCGCAGGAGCACTGGTTCGCGCTGGGACGCCAGCTGTGCATCGTGGCCGGCAAGCCGGTGCTGCTGTCGTGGAGCGGTTCCATGTTCGAATACCTGATGCCGCTGCTGGTCATGCCCACCTACCCCAGCACGCTGCTGGACCAGACCTACCACGCCATGCTGGACGCCCAGATCGACTATGGCCGGCGCCGCAACGTGCCGTGGGGGATATCCGAATCGGGCTACAACACGGTCGACGCCAGCCTCAATTACCAGTACCGCGCGTTCGGCGTGCCGGGCCTGGGCATGAAGCGGGGCCTGGGCGACGACCTGGTGATCGCGCCCTACGCCACCATGCTGGGGCTGATGGTGCGCCCGGAAGCGGCCTGCCTCAACCTGCAGAAGATGGCGGCCCTCGGTTATATGGGCCGCTACGGCTGCTACGAGGCGATCGACTACACGACGGTGCGGCTGCCGCGGGGCCAGGCCTCGGCCGTGATCCGCTCCTTCATGGTGCACCATCAGGGCATGGGCTTGCTGGCGCTCAGCTACCAGCTGCACGACCGGCCCATGCAGCGTCGTTTCGCCTCCGATCCGTTGCTGCAGTCGGCCCTGCTGGTGCTGCAGGAACGCAGCGCCCAGGTGGGCGCCTTCCATTCGGCCACCGAGCAGCAGCTGGCCGCGCCGGGCGCCGGCGCCGAGCAGGCCATGCCGATGCGGGTGCTGAGCCAGGCCACCGCGCTGCCGGAAGTGCAGCTGCTGTCGAACGGGCGTTACCACGTCATGGTCAGCAACGCCGGCGGCGGCTACAGCCGCTGGAAGGACCTGGCCGTGACCGGCTGGCGCGAGGATGGCACGCGCGACCACTGGGGCAGCTTCCTCTACCTGCACGACGTCGACAGCGGCCACACCTGGTCGGGCGCCTGGCAGCCCACGCTGGCCGAGCCGCGCAAGTACGAAGTGATCTTCTCGGAAGGGCGGGCCGAGTTCCGCCGCAGCGACCACGGGCTCGAGCTGTACACGGAAATCGTCGTCTCGCCCGAGGACGACATCGAGCTGCGGCGCCACCGCCTGACCAACCAGAGCGACCGCGAGCGCACCATCGAACTGACCAGCTATGGCGAAGTGGTGATGACGCCGGCGGCGGCCGAGGCGGCCCATCCGGCCTTCGCCAAGCTGTTCGTGCAGACGGAAATCCTGGCCCCGCGCCACGCCATCCTGTGCACGCGCCGCCCGCGCGGCAAGGACGAGCGGCCACCGTGGCTGCTGCACCTGATGACGGTGCACGACGCCAGCGTGCTCGACGTGTCGTTCGAGACCGACCGCGCCGCCTTCATCGGCCGCGGCCGCGGCACCGGTGCGCCGCGCGCCATGCAGACGGCCGGGCCGCTGGCCGGCGGCCACGGCTCCGTGCTCGACCCGGTGGTGGCGGTGCGCCACCGCATCACGCTGGCGCCCGACCAGAGCGCCACCATCGACCTGGTGACGGGCATGGCCGACACGCGCGAGGCGGCCCTGCACCTGGTCGACAAATACCAGGACCGGCACCTGGCCGACCGCGTGTTCGAACTGGCCTGGACCCACAGCCAGGTGGTGCTGCGCCAGCTCAACGCCAGCGAGGCTGACGCCCAGCTGTACGCCCGGCTGGCCGGCAGCGTGCTCTATCCGAACGGCGCGCTGCGGGCCGAGCCGGCCATCCTGCAGCGCAACCAGCGCGGCCAGTCCGGGCTGTGGGCCTATGCCATCTCGGGCGACCTGCCCATCGTGCTGCTGCAGATCCGCGACCCGGCCAACATCGAGCTGGCGCGCCAGCTGGTGCAGGCGCACGCCTACTGGCGCCTGAAAGGACTGGTGGTGGACCTGGTGATCTGGTACGAGGACCAGGGCGGCTACCGCCAGTTGCTGCACGAGCAGATCATGGGCCTGATCGCGTCCGGCATCGACGCCCAGGCCATCGACCGGCCCGGCGGCATCTTCGTGCGGCTGGCCGACCAGATCGCGCCGGAAGACCGGGTGCTGCTGCAGTCGGTGGCGCGGGTCATCATCAGCGACAGCCGCGGCACCCTGGCCGAGCAGGTCAAGCGGGCCGTGCCGCCGCCGCTGCGGGTGCCGCTGCTGCAGGCCGACAGCCGCGGCGAATACGCCGACGCCGGCCCGGCCACGCGGCCGGCGCCGCCCCTGCTGCTGTTTAACGGCAGCGGCGGCTTCACGGAGGACGGGCGCGAGTACGTCATCCTCAGCGGCCCGGACCAGCCCACGCCGGCCCCGTGGTGCAACGTGCTGGCCAACGCCCAGTTCGGCTGCGTCATTTCCGAGAGCGGCCAGGCCTATACCTGGCACGAGAACGCCCACGAGTACCGCCTCACGCCATGGCACAACGACCCCGTGACGGACGCCAGCGGCGAGGCCTGGTATGTGCGCGACGAGCAGAGCGGCCAGTTCTGGTCGCCCATGGGCTTGCCCGCGCCCGGCGCCGGCCACTACCTGACACGCCACGGCTTCGGCTACAGCGTGTTCGAGCACACGGAAGGGGCCATCGCCACCACCGTCACCACCTTCGTCGCGCTCGACGCGCCGGTGCGCTACACGGTGTTCAAGGTGCGCAACGACGGCCCCGTGCCACGCCGCCTGTCCGTCACCGGCTATGTGGAATGGGTGCTGGGCGACATGCGCACCAAGACCGCCATGCACGTGGTGACGGAACTCGACGGCGCCAGCGGCGCCCTGTTCGCGCGCAACGCCTACAACACGGAATTCCCGGGCCGGGTGGCGTTCTTCAACGCCGACGGCGCCGCGCGCAGCGTGACGGCCGACCGCGCCGAATTCATCGGCCGCAACGGCAGCCTGGCGGCGCCGGCCGCGCTGCGCCGGATCCGCCTGTCGGGCCGGGTCGGGCCGGCGCTCGACCCGTGCGCCGCCATCCAGCTGCCGTTCGAGCTGCTGCCGGGCCAGGAACGGGAGCTGGTGTTCGTGCTGGGGGTGGGCGGGCGGCGCAACGCCGACGTCAGCGTGCTGGTGCAGCAGCACCAGGGCGCGGCGGCCGCGCGCGCGGCGCTGGCGGCCGTGCGCGCCTACTGGGAGCAGACGCTGGGCGCGGTGCAGGTGAGCACGCCCGACCCGGCGCTCGACGTGCTGGCCAACGGCTGGCTGATGTACCAGACCATCGCCTGCCGGCTGTGGGCCCGCAGCGGCTACTACCAGTCCGGCGGCGCGTTCGGCTACCGCGACCAGCTGCAGGACGCGATGGCGGCCGTCCACACGGCGCCCCAGCTGCTGCGCGAGCAGCTGCTGCTGTGCGCGGGCCGCCAGTTCGTGGAGGGCGACGTGCAGCACTGGTGGCACCCGCCCACGGGGCGCGGGGTGCGCACCCACTGCTCGGACGATTACCTGTGGCTGCCGCTGGCGGCGGCCCGCTACGTGGCCGTCACGGGCGATGCGGCCGTGCTCGACGAACCGGCGCCGTTCCTGGAAGGGCGCGCCGTCAAGCCGGACGAGGATGCCTATTACGACTTGCCCGTGGCCGCGCCCTACGGCGCCACCGTCTACGAACATTGCGTGCGCGCCATCCGTCACGGCCAGCGCTACGGCGTGCACGGCTTGCCCCTGATCGGCTCGTGCGACTGGAACGACGGCATGGACAAGGTGGGCGAGCAGGGCCGCGGCGAGAGCGTGTGGCTGGCCTTCTTCCTGTGCGACGTGCTGCAGCGCTTCGCCGAGCTGGCCGAGCGCCGCGGCGACGCCGGCTTCGCCACCGAATGCCGGCAGGCGGCGCGCCAGCTGGCCACCAGCGTGGAACAGCAAGGCTGGGACGGCGCCTGGTACCGGCGCGCCTATTTCGACGACGGCACCCCGCTCGGTTCGGCCGCCAACGCGGAATGCCAGATCGATTCGCTGTCGCAAAGCTGGGCCGTGCTGTCGGGCGTGGCCGACCCCGTGCGGGCCCGCGGCGCCATGGAGCAGGTGGACTTGCGCCTGGTGCGGCGCGATGCCGGCCTGATCCAGCTGCTGGACCCGCCGTTCGACCAGGCCGGCCCCAATCCCGGCTACATCCGCGGCTATGTGCCGGGCGTGCGCGAGAACGGCGGCCAGTACACCCACGCCGCCATCTGGACCGCGATGGCCTTCGCCCGCCTGGGCGAGGGCGGGCGGGCATGGGAACTGGCGCGCATGATCAACCCCGTGCGCCACGCGGCCTCGCCGGCCGCCTGCGCCCGCTACAAGGCCGAACCGTATGTGGTGGCGGCCGACGTGTACGCCGTGGCGCCGCACGTGGGGCGGGGCGGCTGGACCTGGTACACGGGATCGGCCGGCTGGATGTACCGGCTGATCCTCGAATCGCTGCTCGGTGTGACGCGGGCCGGACCCACGCTGGCGCTGGCGCCGCTGCTGCCGGCCGACTGGGACGGCTACACGGTGACCTACCGCTACGGCGCCACGCCGTACACGCTGCGCATCATGGCGGCCGGGCCGGACCAGCCGCCCGGCCTGACGGTCGATGGCGAAGCGCGCAGCGGCTACGCCGTGGGCCTGATCGATGACGGCGGCACTCATGCCGTCGAGCTGCGGGTGGCGCGCTAGCGGCCCGCCTGGCCTGGGGACGTCGCCTGCCAGCCCCAGCCGCCAGCCCCGCGCGGCGGCGCGGCGCGCTACAAGCCCACGCCGGCGCCCGCCCCCAGCAG
>NZ_JBYSZG010000078.1:0-13995 GCF_058786935.1 Rugamonas sp. FW305-51 | reverse complement strand
ACTACCCTGTGCCACGCCAGCACGGAAGCCTTAATTCGTCCCTTGACAGCGGGCGGCTAATGGGCGTCCCCATTTTCGTCCCTATTTTCGCGGTTGTGCGTTGCGCAAAAAAATCGGCGGTTTTGCGATATTGTTGTATATACAATCAAATCTGCATAGTAACTATGTAGGACAATAACGGCCCTTGCCAATTTTGCGGCCGCCGGCGCGCTGGCCCATTGCCTACATGAAAATCCAACCTACCCGATTGCAACTGGCGATCGCTGCCCTCTTTACTACCGGCGCTACCCTTGGCGCTTCCGCCTGGGCCCAGCAGGACATTCCTGCCACGCCGGCCACTTCCAACGATGCCACGACCGCGCCCGCCAAGCCGGCGCGCAGCGATCAGATCCAGACGATCCAGGTCACGGCCCAAAAACGCAAGGAAGACGCCAGCAAGGTGCCTATCAGTATGTCCGTCGTGCGCGGTGAAGATCTGGCGGCCCAGCATATCGCGGGACTGGAGGACATTACCCGCAACGTGCCCAATATTTCGTTCTCGGGCGGCACCCAGGGCAATGGCCCCGGCCTGTCGAATATCGAGATGCGCGGCATCGCTTCCTCGGCCGGTTCGGGCACGGTGGGCATCTATATGGACGACGTGTCCATGACCACCCGTAACCTGTACAGCCTGGGCAGCCCGGAGCCGAAGTTCTTCGACGTGGACCGCATCGAGGTGCTGCGCGGCCCGCAAGGCACGCTGTACGGCGCCAGCTCCATGGGCGGCACGCTGAAGGTGCTGCTGAACCAGCCGGACCTGAAGAAGATGGATAACAGCGCGCTGGCCGAGCTGTCCTCCACGTCCCACGGCGGCATCAACCACACCGTCAACGCGGTGCTCAACGTGCCGCTGGTGACCAACGAAATGGCGCTGCGCGTGGGCGTGCAGAGCACCCACGTGAGCGGCTACATCACCCAGGTCGATCCCGATACGCTGGCCACCGTGCGCCGCCGCACCAATTCGGAAGACGACGCCGTGCTGCGCATGGCGCTCAAATGGGCCGTCAACCGCGACCTGACGGTCACCCCGGCGCTGTTCTACCAGGAAGTGAAGACGGGCGACCTGCCCACCGAGTATCCGTACTCGCAGACGACGGGCGCGGCCCTGCAGCCCTACCAGGTCAGCAAGCCGGTGCTGGAGCCGGGCAAGGACAAGCTGTTCACGCCCAGCCTGACCATCAACTATGACCTGGGCCGCGCCGACCTGGTGTCCGTCACCAGCTTCTACCAGCGCGACTTCAACCGCACCCAGGACGGCACCCAGGCCAACAGCGCCTACCTGGCCTCGCTGCTGCAGCCGGGCGCGCCGGCCGGGCTGGCGTCCACGCTGGCCGTCACGCCCGCCTACGTCTACCTGAACAACCAGGTGCGCCAATTCTCGCAGGAGTTCCGCGTCGCCTCCAAGGGCTATGACGCCAAGGCCGGTACGCCCGTCACCTGGCTGGCCGGCGCCTACTTCTCCAACCTGCACACCACCGTCAACGACAACGAGCCGGTGCCGGGCATGAACGCGCTGTTCGCCAAGTACGGCCTGAACGCGGAAGATCCGGCCGTCATGTCCGGCACCTTCCCCGGCGCCTTTGGCGGCGACAGCGCCTACTTTACGGCGCGCCACTACCGCACCACGCAAAAGGCGGCGTTCGGCGAGGCGACCTATCACTTCTCGCCCGCCCTGCGCGTGACGGCCGGCCTGCGCGACCTGTACGCCACCGATTCGCTGGCGCGCGAAGCGTCCAACTACTTCGCCGCCATGCCGGGCATGACGGTCCAGCTGCCGCACGATGAGGACACCCACGCGCTGACGCCGAAGTTCGCCGTCTCGTGGAACGTGGACCCAACCGATATGATCTACTTCAACGCGGCCAAGGGCTTCCGCCTGGGCGGCCAGAACCGCGACATTCCGCTGTCGATCTGCGGCGCGGAACTCAACGGCCTGGGTCTGGCGAAGGCGCCGTCCAGCTTCGGTTCCGATTCGCTGTGGAGCTACGAGGTGGGCAACAAGTCGCGCTTCCTCAACAACCGCCTGGCCATCAACGCGGCGGTCTACTACATCGACTGGAAGAACATCCAGGTCGACCGCGCGCTGAGCTGCACCTTCGACTACGAGACCAACGCCGGCAAGGCCCGCAGCACGGGCCTGGAACTGGAAGTGAAGGCCAAGCCTACGCCCGACCTGACCATCGACCTGGCGGCCGGCTACACCAACGCCTACCTGGTGGAAGCGAACGAGGCGCTCGGCTCGCAGGCCGGCCAGAAGGTGCCGGGCGCGCCCAAGTTCAACGCCACGCTGGGCGGCGAGTACCGCTACACCATCAGCGGCAACACCGACGGCTTCGCGCGGCTGACGGCCCACTGGACCGGTTCCAGCTACGGCACGGCCCACGTGGGCGACAGCGACTACCAGCGTCCGGCCTATGCGACGGTGGACGCCAGCGTCGGCGTCAATTTCGAGAAGTGGCAGGTGTCGCTGTTCGCCAAGAACCTGGCCAACAACGACAAGGTGATCCAGCGCCCCAACGTGCAGTTCTTCCAGGAGGCTTACCGCCTGGTGCCGCGCACGATCGGGGTAAACGTATCGGGTAGCCTGTAAGACCCTGGCGCCGCTAGTGGACTGTAACGGAAGAATCGGTAGTGAAGGACGTGCCAGCAGCGCGCAGGGCAAGGCGCAAAGCGCAGCGATAGCGGGCTATCGCGAGCATTTGCAACGCGGCCATGTGCGTTGATGGCGCGGCAGGCACGACCGATTCGAGCGTTACAGTCCGCTAGTCGCCCGCTCCAAGGGCGACGCGGCGGCCGCTGCGCACCGATTCCAGCACGCCCAGCGCGGCCGCCAGCGAGCGCAGGCCATCCTCGCCGCTGGCCGACGGCGCGCCTGCGCCACGCACTGCCGCATTGAACGCGGCCAGCGAGCGCTCATACAAGTTGACCTGGTCCAACGCGATGAGCCGCTCGCCGGCGGCCGTGCGCAAGACCACCTCCCCCACCGGGCGCTGCGTCATCACGTTGCGGCCAATTAGCGAACCTTCGCTGCCATGAATCTCGATGCCGGTGCCGGCGTACGGCACGTCGAACGCGTCGTGCAGCTGCGCCAGCACGCCGTTATCGAAGCGCACCACGGCCATCACGCCCTGCTCCACTTCATTGCCGTCCGGCGCCTGCGGCGTCATCGCCGTGACCTCCACAGGCTCCGCGTCCATCAGGTAGCGCAAGGTGTCCACGTCGTGCACCGTAATGTCGAGAATCACGCCGGCGCCGGCGGCCGGATTGTGCAGGCGCCAGCCCTGCAGATGCGCCGGCAGCTGCACCGCATGGAACACGCGCGCATACAGCGGACGGCCGATGGCGCCTTCCTGCACCAACGCCCGCATGGCCTGGTGCGAAGCGGCGTTGCGCAGGTGGTGATTGGTGGCCAGCACCACGCCGGCCTGGCGGCAGGCGGCGATCATGGCGCGCCCGTCGTCCAGGTTCAGCGCCAGCGGCTTTTCGCACAGCACATGCTTGCCCGCCGCCGCCGCGGCAATGGCTTGCGCCGCGTGCAGCTCGTTGGTGGTGCTGATGTAGACGGCATCGACCGCCGGATCGGCCAGCAGCGCCGCCAACGAGGTGTAGCTGGCGGCGATGCCATGTTCGGCCGCGAATGCCGCGCCCCGTGCGGCGTCAGTGCTCATCACCGCTGCCACCGTGTTGCCGGGCTGGGCGCGTATCGCCCCTATCATCCACTCGCGGGCGATGGTGCTCGCGCCTATCAAGCCCCAACCGATCTGCTGTTCCATGGTCATCCTCCTCGTTTATCCGTCGATCCGCATCATACCCGCGCCGCCTATACCAAACACATGCCAACGCCGGTTCCTTCCGTCGGACTGGCCCGTCACGCCGGCACAGCGGCCGTGTTGTAATTATGCCGCGATTAAATAAAGCTAGTTGATTTAATTAGTAAGCCGCCGCACAATCGCTCTCGCTGTACCCACAAATCAACAAATAATGATCAGGAGACAAAGATGAACCGTTTGACCCGGAACGCCCTCCCCATGGCGCTGGCAATTGCCTGCTGCTTCGCCCACGCCGATTCCTATAACGACACGGACGGCTTCCACGGCTATCTGCGCGCCAGCGCCGGCAGCAGCTCCACCCACGGTCCACAAAGCTGCTACGCGCTGGGCGGCCCGACCTCCTCCTACCGCCTCGGCAACGAGTGCGACTCCTACACGGAGTTCGGCTACACCAAGGAAATCGCCAAGGCCGACAACGGCGTCAGCTTCGTCAGCACCTTGTGGGTCAACGCCTACTCGCCCGGCTCGGACTTCCGCGACGCCAAGCTGCAGCTGGTGAAAGGCTATGTGGAAGCGAAGGGCCTGCCCTTCCTGGGCGGCGGCACGGCCTGGATGGGCAAGCGTTACTACTACCGTCCCGACATCCACATGCTCGACATGCAGTACATCCACATGAACGGCACGGGCGGCGGCCTGGACAAGATTCCAATGGGCGCGGGCCGCATCAGCTACGCCGTCTTCAAGGACAACGACACCAACGCCACCGGAGCGGGCGGCGCCATCGTCAACACCCCGGCCGCCATTCGCCAGAACGTGCTGTATGAAGGCTTGCCCGTCAACGCCGGCGGCACGGTCGATATCGCGCTGACGCTGATCTCGGCCCAGGGCCGCGACCGCGCAGCTTTGGGCCAGGGCGACAACAGCCATGGCGGCTGGGCGGCCGGCGTGTTCCACAAACAGGAGATGCTGGGCGGCGCCAACCTGGTGGGCCTGCAGTACGGCAGCGGCGCCGGCACCGGCATCGGCGCCTGCTGCTCGCGCATGGGACTGTCGGGCAGCACCACCCTGGGTTCGGACGTGACGCGCGTGCGCGTGCTGGACGACCTGGTGATCCAGCCTACCCGCCAGTTCAGCATGGAGTTCGCGGCCGTGTACCAGAAGGACAAGGCGGACGATATTGCCTTGCGCAATACCTGGACCACGCTGGGCGTGCGCCCTGTGTATGGCATCCTGCCCAACCTGAAGCTGCAGGGTGAACTGGGCGTGACCACGCTCAAGCAGGACAGCACGGGCCAGACCGCGCGCCTGACCAAGCTGACCTTCGCTCCGGCCATCGCCATGGGCGAAAGCTACTGGTCGCGTCCCGAGCTGCGCCTGTTCGTCACCTACGGCAAATGGAATGGCGCCGCCACGCCGCTGGTCAACGCGGCCAACAACAGCGGCCCCGTGTACGGCAACAACACCAGCGGCCTGTCGGCCGGCCTGCAGGTCGAGGCCTGGTGGTAAGCCAGCGTTGAAGGCGCCGGATCCGGCCTGTCCTCAGGCTTCGAGCTTGAGGAACAGGTCGCGGTCCGGCGCGAAATTGGCGTACAGCGGCAGCAGCGCGCCACCGAGCGCGCGCGCATCCGGGCCGATGGTGCCCGTTTGCACCTGCGGCCGCTGCACGCCTTCCCAGTCGTAGCGAGCCAGCGCGGCGGACACGCCAGCCATCAACCGCTCCAGCAGCGCGCGGCTGCACGAACCATCCACGATCACCCCTTCCAGATCCAGCAGGCAGCTGGCGTTGGTGACGGCCATCGCGATCGCGTTGGCGGCCTGCGCCACCCATTGCGTGCTGTGCGCATCCCACTGCCCTTGCGTGGCCCGCTCGTCGTAGGCGGCCAATGGATCGAGCCCCGCCTGCTGGAACAGGTTTTCCAGTCCCAGCAAGGAAGCGGTCGACAGCAGCTGCGCCGGCGGCGTACCCGCGTCCGTACCCGCCATGCCCACCGGCAGCGAGCCGATGGCGCCCGCGTTGCCATGCAGGCCAGCGTGCAGGTGGCTGTCGATCACCAGTCCGCCGCCGATGAAGGTGTCGACGAACAGGTACAGAAAACTCTTGATGCTGCGGCCACGCCCGGCCACCAGTTCGGCCACGCAGGCGGCTGCCGTGTCCTTGGCGAAGCGCACGGGGAGATCCGTGTCGGCCTCGATCTGGCGCGCGATGTCGAGCCGGTTCCAGCGTCCGCCCTGCTCGGGCGCCATGCCGATCAGCTCACGCCAGCTGCCCAGCGACAGCGGCGCGGCCACGCCTATGCCCTGGATGCGGCTGCGCAGCGCCGGCGCCAGCGAAGCCTGCATCTGGCGCACCTGGTCGGCGATGGTGCGAAACACCTGGTCCGGATCGGGATAGCGGTAAGCGAGCGAATAGCGGTTGCGCACCGTGCCCACGAAGTCGAGCAGCAGCACGTCCAGGCTGCGGCGGCCGATCTTGACGCCGATCGAGAACGCGCCGTCCGGCTTGAGCGCGATCGGCACCGAGGGCTGGCCGATCTTGCCGCGCAATGGTTCGAGCTTCATCACCAGGCCGTCGTCGGTCAGGCGGTTGATGATCAGCGCCACGGTCTGGGTGCTGAGCGTGGTCAGGCGGGCCAGGTCGGCCTTGGGCAGGCTGCCGTGCAGGCGGATGGCCTGCAACACCACGCGCTCGTTGAACTGGCGCATGCCGGTCTGGTTGGAGCCCCGCGGCCGCAGGTTGTCGGCGACGACTTCTTCAGCGTCGGCGTCGGCGGTGGGGGGAGTTTGCTGCATGGGGACGGCTCCTGCGCGGGTAAGCGCCTTGTGGTAACAAAGCAGGCAGTCTGCACCATCGCGCCCCCGTTGGCAACTTGCAGTCAGTCTCTCAGCGTAGCACGAGATCGGCGCGCACCTTGCTCGCCTCCACCAGCACGGCATTCGGTTCGTCCGTCTGCCACACCCAGGCGTGCGCCTGTTCGGCCGTGCGGCCGTAGCGCACGTGGCGCGCGGCCAGCCGCTCGCGCCGCAGCTCGCTGTCGACATCGACGTACCAGACGGCGTCCAACTGCGCGCGCACGCCGGCCCAGTGGCCCTGGTCCAGCAACAGGTAGTTGCCTTCCGTGATCACCAGCTCGATGTCGGGCGGCACGGCGATGGCGCCGGCCACCGCTTCCTCGATCTCGCGCCGGTATTCGGGCGCGTACACCACCTCGTCCGGCACGTGCCGGCGCAGCCGGGCCAGCATGGCCACGTAGCCGGCGCTGTCGAAAGTGTCCGGCGCGCCCTTGCGGCCGGCCCGCCCCAGCCGCGCCAGCTCCGTGTTGGCCAGGTGGTAGCCATCCATGGGCACCACCACGGCGCGGCCGGGCAGCGCGTCCAGCAGGCGCTGCGCCACGGTGGACTTGCCGGCGCCGGGCGCGCCGGCCAGGCCCAGCATGTAGCGCCGCCCCGGCACCAGGGAGGCCAGCAGACGGTCCAGCGATTGTTGCAAAACGACAGTATCCACACACACTCCAGGGTTATCACGGCGAGACACAAGCAGGGCCCAAGCAAGGCACAAGCGGGCTCGAGCTTAGCTTTGTTGCCACATTGCGTCAATTGGCCCACACGTCGATTCGATTAAATAAAATAGATTGATTTATTAATCGAAGCGGCCTATATTTCAGTCAGCGCAGTCACAACCAATCGCGCCACGTCGACCAACCCGGTCGGGGATCCAATAAAAAACTTTAGGAGACAGCATGTACGCAAAGCATTGCATCGCAATGGGCCTGATCGCATCCGTAGCCGGCTACGCCGCCGCCAGCGAGCCCGTCATCGGCCTCATCACCAAGACTGAAACCAATCCCTTCTTCGTCAAGATGAAGGAAGGGGCGCAACATGCGGCCAAGATGCAGGGCGCCAAGCTGCTGACGGCGGCCGGCAAGGCCGACGGCGACAACGCGGGCCAGGTGACGGCCATCGAGAACATGATGTCGGCCGGCGCCAAGGTCATCCTGATCACGCCCAACGATTCCAAGGCCATCGTGCCGGCGATCAAGAAGGCGCGCGACGCAGGTGTGATGGTGATCGCGCTCGACAGCCCGGCCGACCCGGAGAACGCCACCGACGCCCTGTTCGCCACCGACAACTTCAAGGCTGGCCTGCTGATCGGCCAGTACGCCAAGGCCTCGTTCGGCGGCAAGCCCGTCAAGATCGCCACGCTGGACCTGTTCCCCGGCCATCCGGTGGGCATCGCCCGCCACAACGGCTTCCTGGCCGGCTTCGGCGTGGCCGGCGTGGATGCCAAGACGGTGGGCCTGGCCAAGAGCGCGGACGTGGTCTGCATGGCCGACAGCTTTGGCGACCAGGGCAAGGGCCAGACGGCCATGGAAAACTGCCTGCAGAAAAATCCCGACATCAACCTGGTCTACACCATCAATGAACCGGCGGCGGCCGGCGCCTACAAGGCCCTGAAAGCGGCCGGCAAGGAAAAAGGCGTGCTGATCGTCTCGGTCGACGGCGGCTGCGCCGGCGTGCGCGACGTCAAGGCCGGCGTGATCGGGGCCACCTCGCAGCAGTATCCGCTGAAGATGGCGGGCCTGGCGGTGGACGCCGGCGTGACCTACGCCAAGACCGGCAAGAAGGTCAGCGGCTACGTGGACACGGGCGTGACCCTGATCACCGACCATGCCCAGAGCGGCGTGCCTAGCCGCGACACCGGCTTTGGCCTGAGCGCCTGCTGGGGCAAATAAGGGTTAAAGGCATCAGTCAGGAAAACGGGCGGCCACGGCCGCCCCACCGTACCGAAAGGAATACCATGCAACGCAATCTCAACCCGGGTTCCGTGGCCGCCGCGCCTGCCGCCGTCGCCCAGCCCACTGCCCTCGCGGGAAAAACCATGTCACTGCGCCTGAAAGATGTGCTGCCGCCGGTCACCGTACTGGGTCCGCTGCTGGCCCTGCTGGCCGCCTGCCTGTTCTTCACCACCCAGTCCGACCGCTTCCTGAGCGGCCAGAATTTCTCACTGATCCTGCAACAGGTCATGGTGGTGGGCGTGATCGCCATCGGCCAGACCCTGATCATCCTGACTGCCGGCATCGACCTGTCGTGCGGCATGGCCATGGCGCTGGGCTCGGTGGTCACCACCAAGTTCGCAGTGGACTACGGTATGCATCCCTACCTGGCCGTGTTGTGCGGCATGGGCGTGTGCATGCTGATCGGCTACATCAACGGCGCGCTGGTCACCTCGATCAAGCTGCCGCCGTTCATCGTCACGCTGGGCACCATGAACATTGCCTTCGCCGTGACCCAGATCTATTCGCAAGCCCAGACCGTGACCGGCCTGCCGGAAGCGATGACCTTCTTCGGCAACACCTTCCACCTGGGCCAGACCACCATCACCTACGGCACCGTGCTGATGCTGGCGCTGTACGTGCTGACCTGGCTGTTCCTGCGCGAGACGGCGCCCGGGCGCCACCTGTACGCGGTCGGCAACAACCCGGAAGCGGCTCGCCTGACCGGCATCGCCACCTCGCGCGTGCTGCTGGGCGTGTACATGATGGCCGGCCTGTTCTACGGCGTGGCGGCCCTGCTGTCCGTGGCCCGCATGGGCGTGGGCGATCCGCAAGGCGGACAGACGGACAACCTGGACAGCATCACGGCCGTGGTGCTGGGCGGCACCAGTCTGTTCGGCGGACGCGGCTCCATCCTGGGCACCCTGGTCGGCGTGCTGATCGTCGGCGTGTTCCGCAACGGCCTGACCCTGATGGGCGTGCCCTCCGTGTACCAAATCCTCGTAACAGGCGTGCTGGTGATCCTGGCCGTCGCCACCGACCAACTGACGCACAAGAAAGGCTGATCATGACCGCAACGATACCCGCGACCATCTTCCAGGCACGCGGCCTGGTCAAGCGCTACGGCGGCGTGACTGCGCTGGACGGCACCGACTTCGATCTGCGCGCCGGCGAAATCCTGGCCGTGATCGGCGACAACGGCGCCGGCAAATCCTCGCTGATCAAGGCCCTGTCGGGCGCCGTGATCCCGGACGAAGGCCAGTTGACGCTCGACGGCCAACCCGTGCGCTTCAAGTCCCCCATCGACGCCCGCCGCCATGGCATCGAAACCGTGTACCAGGACCTGGCCGTGGCGCCGGCCATGACCATCGCCGAGAACCTGTTCCTGGGCCGCGAGATCCTGCGCCCCGGCCTGCTGGGCCGCTGGCTGCGCCTGATCGACAAGCCGCGCATGCTGGCCGAAGCCGTGGGCCACATGCAGGACCTGAAGATCGGCATCCGCTCCATGAAGCAGGCGGTGGGCACGCTGTCGGGCGGCCAGCGCCAGGGCGTGGCCGTGGCGCGCAGCACGGCGTTCGCCAAGCACGTGGTGATCCTGGACGAACCGACGGCGGCGCTGGGCGTCAAGGAAGGCAATATGGTGCTGGAACTGATACGGCGCGTGCGCGACCGCGGCCTGCCCGTGATCCTCATCAGCCACAACATGCCGCACGTATTCGAGATCGCCGACCGCATCCACATCCAGCGCCTGGGCAAGCGCGTGGCCGTGGTCGATCCCAAGCACATCAGCATGTCCGACACGGTGGCCGTGATGACGGGCGCCAAGGACCCGAACGATTTGCCGGAGCAGGCCCATGCTTAAAGGTATCGATCCCCTGCTCAGTCCCGAGCTGCTGAAGGTGCTGGCCGAAATGGGCCACGGCGACGGCGTGGTACTGGTGGACGCCAACTTCACGGCCGTCACGCTGGCGCAGGGCAAACCGCTGATCCGCCTGCCGGGCGTGAGCCTGGCGCGCGCCGCCAGGGCCGTGCTGTCCGTGTTCCCGCTCGACCTGGCCGAGCGGCCGGTGGACTTCATGGCCGTCTCGGACCAGCCGGAAGGCTACCGCTCGCCCTTGCAGCAGGAGATGCTGGCCCTGTGCCAGCAGGCCGGTTCGGCCCTGCCGGCGCAATGCGAGGCGGTGGAACGGCACGCGTTTTATGAGCGCGTCAAGCGCGCCTACGCCATCGTGCAGACGGGCGAGCTGCAACCGTATGCCAACTTCCTGTTCCGCAAAGGCGTGCTGACGGGAGCGCAGTTCGCATGATGGCCATGCCCCACGCCGCCAGCGCCGCACCGGCCGATGCCAGCATCTGGCTGCGTCCGCGCGGCTCCAACCAGAGCGGCATGGGGCAATTCAACGAGCGGGTGGTGCTGCAGGCCATCCGCCTGCACGGCAGCCTGGCCAAGGCCGAGCTGGCGCGGCTGACGCACCTGAGCACGCAGACTGTTTCGCTCATCATCAACCGGCTGCTGGAACAGGGCCTGGTGCTCAAGCGCGCGCCGCAGCGGGGCAAGGTGGGACAGCCATCCGTGCCCATCATGCTCAATCCGGACGGCGCTTACTTCATCGGCATCAAGATCGGGCGGCGCAGCCTGGACCTGCTGCTGATCGACTTTAACGGCGCCGTGCGGGCGCGGCGCGCCATCACTTACCGCTATCCCGATCCCGCCCTGCTGTTCGGCCAGATCGCCACCCTGCAGCGGGGCCTGCTCGAGCAGCTTGGCCCGCTGCAGGCGGCGCGGCTGGTGGGCATAGGGGTGGCGGCGCCGCTGGGCCTGGGCGGCTGGCAAACCTTGCTGGGCAGCGCGCCGCAGCAGGCCGGCCAGTGGGAACGGCTCGACATCCGCGCCGAGATCCAGGCTGTCAGCGACGTGCCGGTGGTGTTCGCCAAGGACACCATGGCCGCCTGCGTGGCCGAGCTGGTGGCGGGCCGGGGCCGCAGCATCGGCAGCTATCTGTACATATTCGTCGGCACCTTCATCGGCGGCGGCCTGGTGCTCGACAGCAGCGTGCACGCGGGCTTGCAAGGCAACGCGGGCGCGCTCGGCTCCATGCCGCTGCACCTGGCGTCCGGCGCCGGGGCGCCGCCGGAACAGCTGCTCAGTACCGCATCGCTGTTCAGCCTCGAGCAGCTGTACGCGGCGGCCGGCCTGGACGAAAGCGCCGCCTACGACGCGCGCGCCATGCAGCACCCCTGGCTGACGCACACGGAAGCGTGGCTGGAGGATGCGGCCCGCGCCATCGCACTGGCCGTCAGCAACGGCACCTGTCTGCTGGACCTGGACGAAGTGGTGCTGGACGGCTCCGCCCACCCTGCCCTGCTGGCCCGCCTGATGGAACAGACCAGGCAGGCGCTCGAACGCTACAGCTGGGAAGGCGTGCAACGTCCCACGCTGCGCAGTGGCGCCATCGGCGCGGACGCGCGCGCTATCGGCGCCGCCCTGCTGCCCCTGCATGCCAACTTCGCGCCTGACCGCGAACTGTTTTTGAAATTACTGCATGCCGCCGCGCCCTGACGCACGACGGCTGCGAACACGAACAACCCCGAACCAAACAAGCAGGAGAGAACCATGATAGTGACCTACGGCGAAGCGCTGGTGGACATGATAGAAATGCCGGACGGCCGCTTTGGCGCCGCGCTGGGCGGCGCCGTCTGCAACTTCACGCTGGCCACGGCGCGCCAGGGGCTGGGGGTGACGTACCTCAATCCGCTGTCGGTGGACAGCTTTGGCGACGGCTTCGCGCGCATGCTGGGCCAGGCGGGCGTGCAGCTGGGCAGCCCGGCGCGCAGCGCCCGCCCCACCTCGCTGGCCATCGTCACGCTGGACGCCAACAAGTCGCCCAGCTACGCCTTCCACCGCCAGGGCGTGGCCGACCGCGACATCACGCCCGCGCAAGCGCGCGCCGCGCTGCCGAACGGCGTGCGGCTGTTCCACACGGGCGGCCTGGCGCTGGTGCCGGAAGACCTGGAGGCAACGCTGGCCGTTGTGGCCGCCGCCGCCGAAGCCGGCGCGCTGATTTCAATCGACGCCAACCTGCGCCCGCTGGCCTGCGACGACCTGCCCGCCTACGCGGCCGGCGTGCGCCGCGCGCTGCGCCATGCGCATCTGATCAAGGTCAGCGAAGAAGACCTGGTCCACCTGGGCCTGACGGCGCAGCCGCCGCTGGAAGCGGCCCGCACGCTGCTGGACTTGCCCCAGGTGGAGCTGATCGCGCTGACACTGGGCGCCGATGGCGCCATCCTGCTGTCGCGCGACGCCACGATCACCCTACCGGCGCCGTCCGGCATCGCGGTTCGCGACACAGTCGGCTGCGGCGACTGCTTCCTTGCCGGCCTGGTGGCCGCGCTGGCCGAGCACGAAAGCCTGTCGGCGGCCGCGCTGGCCGACGCCGGAGAGGAAACGCTGCGGCCTGCCCTGCGGCGCGCCATCGCCAGCGCCAGCCTGAACGCCATGCGCGAGGGCTGCGATCCGGCCACGGCGGCGGAGGTCAAACAGTTTCTACAGACTGGATCGCCAGCCTGATGCGGGCGGCCAGGTCGTCCACCAGGCGCTTGCGGCTGCTGATCGGGTAGTCGATGGGCGAGAACGGCATGGCGCTGTCGGCGAAGGCGTCGATCAGGTCCAGCATGGCCAGCGCCTCGTCGGCCGTGTAGGCGAACCGGGTACCGTTCACGCTCAGCGCCGTCAGTTTTTCCTGCAAAACTTCCTTGCGCGCGATCGCCATTTCCGACACGGGGTTGGCCACGCACAGGCCAAACGTGCCGTGCATGAAATGCGCCCAGATGCTTTGCAAGCGCCGGGCGATGCCGTCCGGGATCGCCGTACCATCTTCGGCGAAGCAATCGGGCAGGCGCCAGGTCGAGTCGTTCAATTCGGCCAGCGCGGCCTGCATCCGCTCCGCGAACCGGGCCCGCAGCACCGTACCGGCCTGCTCCCGTCCGACCTCGGCGATGACATGGATGGCCCGGTCCACCCACACGGCCGTCGCCGGGTGGAAGAAACTGCCCTCCTTCGCCGCACCGGCGGCCATCTCGCCAAACACATAGGACTTGAGCGTGGCGCCATTGGCCACCACATACGACGGGCCCGGCACGAGCCGCTCCCGCACCAGCGTCAGCAACGCCGCCACAGGCAGCCCGGACGCGGCCGCCATCTGCTCCGTATCGAGGAAATACTGCGATAAATAGACGTCCAGCTCCGACATGCGATGGCTCCTTAGCTAAGTACTGGATGCCATTTTATACTGTTTTTATGTACAGTAGTTATTTTCTCAACGCGCGGCGACGCGCGGGTCTGCACGTTCGTTGCCATGGCAGTTCCCGCCGATTCGTGGCATGCTCAGTACTGAAACAACGCTGGGGGGGGGGGG
>NZ_JBYSZG010000077.1:0-14190 GCF_058786935.1 Rugamonas sp. FW305-51 | reverse complement strand
GGGTGGGCTCGTGGGCGGTGGAAGCGCTGGCGCGCAGCGCCATCGGCCAGCTCACCCTGATCGACCTGGACAACGTGGCCGAGTCGAACATCAACCGTCAGATCCAGGCCCTTAGCGGCACCATCGGCCAGGCCAAGGTGACGGCCCTGGCCGAGCGCATCGCCCAGATCAATCCCTACTGCCAGGTGCACCAGGTGGAAGACTTCATCACCCCGGACAACCTGGACCAGATGATAGGGGGCCGCGGCTACGACTTTGTGCTCGACGCCATCGACAGCGCCAAGGCCAAGGCGGCCCTGCTGGCCTACTGCCGCGCCCATGCCATTCCGCTGGTGATGATAGGCAGCGCCGGCGGCCAGACCGACCCGACCCAGATCCAGGTGCGCGACCTGGCCCGTACGGAGCAGGAACCGTTGCTCAAGCGCGTGCGCAAGCTGATGCGCAACCAGTACGGCTTCCCGCGCGGCACCAAGAACAAGTTCAATGTCGATGCCGTGTTCTCGATGGAGCCGCTCAAGTTCCCCGAAACGGGCGAAGCGTGCGCCGTGGACGGCGACGACCGGGGCGGCGTGACGGGCTTGAACTGCGCCGGCTTCGGCTCGGCCATGGTGGTCACGGCCAGCTTCGGCATGGTGGCGGCCGGCCATATGCTGCGCAAGCTGGCCGACGGCGTGACGGTGGCGCCCGAGGCGGCCGAACCGGCCGGCGACGCGCCGGCGGTGCCGGCGGCGGCCTGAGCGCGGCTGTTGCGTTACTGGATAAGTCTATAAATTGGACCGTAGCATCAGAAGCTGGTTCGCTTTGGACTTTGGCGTCAAAAGATTCGACTGAATTAGACCCGAGCCCGGATTTCATGGACAGTTTTGGACTGACATTTGGAAATTTCAGCCTGAATTAGTCGCAATCATGACGAATTCGACCAAATTAGACGACGGGGCCGATTGGGCATGCCGACTCCTGTCATGGCACCCATAGGCGCTCCCGGCATGGCCGCGCGTTGCGGCGTGCTCAGCGCCGCCTGGCGCGCAGCACGCGGTACACGCCGTCGGGCGTGCCGGACTGCATCAGCGCCACCTGGGCCTGGCGCCACTGCACGGGCGCCATGATCGCCGCGTCCGGCGGCTGGGCATGGCGCGCCAGCGTCACGTGGGGGCGGAACGGGCCGTGGCTGTCGGCCCGGAAACCGGCCCCGTCCAGCGCGGTGATCAATTCGGCCTGCAACGCCAGCAGCGCCGGCGGCGCGGCGCGCATGCCGGCCCAGGCGATGCGCTGGCCGCTGAAGTAGCCCAGCATATCGAACTCCAGCTGCAGCGGCGGCACATGCAGCCCGTCCAGGATGGCCAGCAGCGGCGCCACGGCGGCGCCCGGCTGCCAGCCCAGGAAGGCCAGCGTCAGGTGCAGATTGGCCGTTACCACGGGCCGTCCCCGCACCAGCGCTTGCCACGGGGCGAGCGCATCCCGCTCGGCCGCGTCGGGCCAGAGGGCGAAAAAGAGCTTGTGTGGTGCCGTATCGTCGTGCATAAATGGCAGGTTTTGCTATGATTGTGCCGCGCCGGCTTGCCGCCCTGCGGCGATGGCAAGCGGCCAAGTCCAACTCTGACCGAAAGAATACAACATGATGCGTCGTTTCCTCACTCTCGCTTTCTGCGGCATGGCCGCCTTGCCGGCCCTGGCGCAAGACCAGGCGCCCGTTCAGGCCCCGTCCGCCAGTGCCCCGGCCGCCGACGCGCCCGCTGCCGCGCCGGCTCCGGCGGCCGTGGTGCCCGGTTCGGCCAGCCCCGGGCCGCTGGCCGAACAGCTGATCGTCACCGACACCAAGCTCGGCCACGGCAAGGAAGCCATGGCCGGCAGCACCGTGCGGGTCCATTACACGGGCTGGCTGTACCGTCCGCTGGCGCGCAATTTCCGTGGCAAGAAGTTCGATTCCTCGCGCGACCCCGGCCGTGAGCCACTGGAATTCCCGCTCGGCGCAGGCAAGGTCATCAAGGGCTGGGACCAGGGCGTGCTGGGCATGAAGGTGGGCGGCAAGCGCACCCTGATCATTCCCAGCGAGCTGGCCTACGGTTCGCGCGGCGCGCCGGGCGGCGACATTCCGCCCAACTCCGCCTTGCTGTTCGAAGTGGAACTGGTCGACGTGAAATAAGGCCGGGCTCGTGCGGGCGCCGCTCCCGCCCCGGTAAAAAGCGGTAGACTATTCTTTCGATTCCAACCTGCGGAGAACAAGTATGAAGATCGCCAACGACGTCACTGAATTGATCGGCAACACCCCGCTGGTACGCCTGAACCGCATGGGCGCCGGCGCCGGGGCCCAGATCCTGGCCAAGCTGGAATATGCCAACCCGGCCCACAGCGTGAAAGACCGCATCGGCCTGGCCATGATCGAGGCGGCCGAGGCGGCCGGCCAGATCCGGCCCGACACCATCATCGTCGAGCCCACCAGCGGCAACACGGGCATTGCGCTGGCCATGGTGTGCGCCGCGCGCGGCTACCGCTGCACGCTCGTCATGCCCGACACCATGAGCCGCGAGCGGCGTATGCTGCTGCGCGCCTACGGCGCCGACCTGGTGCTCACGCCGGGTGCCGAAGGCATGCTGGGCGCCATCCGCAAGGCCGAGGAAATGTGCGAGGCCGACCCGCGCTGCCTGATGCCGCAGCAATTCAACAACCCCGCCAATCCCGACGTGCACCGCCGCACGACGGCCGAGGAAATCTGGCGCGACACGGACGGCCAGGTCGACATCCTGGTGGCCGGCGTTGGTACGGGCGGCACCATCACCGGTGTGGGCGAAGTGATCAAGGCGCGCAAGCCGGGATTCCAGTGCATCGCCGTGGAGCCGGAAGCGTCGCCCATGCTGTCGAAGGGCACCAAGGGGCCGCACCCGATCCAGGGCATAGGCGCCGGTTTCGTGCCGGGCGTGCTGAACACCAAGATCTACGACGAAGTCATCTGCGTCAGCAACGACAACGCCTTCGCCACGGCGCGCGAAGCGGCCCGGCAGGAGGGGTTGCTGGTGGGGATTTCGTCCGGTGCCGCGCTGTGGGCCGCCATCCAGGTAGCCCAGCGGCCTGAAAATGCGGGCAAGATGATCGTGACCATCGTGCCTTCGTTCGGCGAACGCTACCTGAGTACGCCGCTGTACGCCAATCTGGCGGACTGAGCAAGGGGCGGGCGCCGCGCCGGCGCCCGCCATTCAGGAACGACGTTCAGCCTTTTGCGGTCACCGCACCTTGGTTAATGCTTGTGGCCGTGGTCGTGTTCTTGGCCATGCTCGTGGTCGTGATCATGATCGTGGTCGTGGTCATGCGCATGCTCGGCTGCCTGGCCCGTGCCTGCGGCCTGCCCCTCGCCGTGCAAGCTGCAGGCATGGGCGGTGGTGCCCTGTTCGATTTGCAGCGTGCAGTGGTGGATCGAATAGTCGTGCTTGAGCTGGGCGGTAATGGCATCCATCGCCACGTCGCCCGGATAGCCGGCCGGCATGACCAGGTGCACCGTCAGGGCCGTCTCGGTGGTGCTCATGGCCCAGATGTGCAGGTCATGCACGTCGCTCACACCATCGCGTGCGCGCAGGAACTGCTCCACTTCGCCATGGTTCACGCCGTCGGGCACGGCCGCCATCATCATGCGCAGCGACACCTTCAGCAGCGACCACGTGCTCCACGCAATGATGGCCACGATGGAAATACTGACCAGTGGATCGAGCCAGGTCCAGCCCGTGTACATCACGGCCAGGCCGGCCAGCAGCACGCCCAGCGAGATGGCTGCATCGGCCGCCATGTGCAGGTAGGCGCCGCGGATGTTGATGTCGTCCTTGCTGCCGGCCATGAACAGCCAGGCCGAGAAACCATTGACGGCGATCCCCACCGCCGCCACCACCGACACCGTCAGCCCCGCCACGGGGGACGGATGCAGCAACTGCTGCAAGGCCTCCCACGCAATGGCGCCGCAGGCCAGCATCAGCAACATGGAATTGAACAGCGCGGCCAGCATCGAGCTGCTGCGCATGCCGTAGGTGTAGCGGCCGTCCGGCAGCCGCTTGGCCAGGATGGCGGCCACCCAGGCCAGCATCAGGCCCAGCACGTCCGACAGGTTGTGGCCGGCGTCGGCCATCAGCGCCGTCGAATTGGCGATGAAGCCGTAGATGAATTCGATCGCCACGAACACGCTGTTGAGCGCGATGGCGATGGCGAAGGCGCGGCCGTGGGTGGTCGGGTCGCCGTGGTGGTGATGGTGACCGTGGCCATGGTCGTGGCCGCACGATGTGGCCTTGGCGGCAGGTGCGTGGTGGTGGTCATCGTGAGCATGGTCATGCCCGTGGTGATCGTGGTGGCGGCTCATGCTTCATTCCCGGTAGAAGGTTCGGCGACATGTTCCAGCATATCGCACAGGACGTCGCTGATGTGGGCATCGGCGGCGGTGTAGAACACTTGTTTGCCATGGCGTTCCGACTTGACGATACGGGCCGCGCGCAGCAGGCGCAGGTGGTGGCTGACGAGCGAGCTGCTCAGTTGCAGCGAAGTGGCGATGCCGCTCACGGCCACCGGCGTCGTCAGGCAAGCGAGCACGATGCGCAAGCGGGTCGGATCGCCCAGCAAGTGGAACAGGTCAGCCAGCTGCGCGATGGCGGGATCGGATTCGGCGTAGGATTTCATGGCAAACATATGAATAGATGTTCACATGTTAGCAGAAAACCGCCCGGCGCCTAAAAAAAACAGGGAAAGATAAAAATGGGGACGTACCCCATTTCGAAATGGCGAAGTGGGGCGAAAAGGGGTACGTCCCCATTATTTTGAAAACGAAAATGGGGTACGTCCCCATTTATTTGGAAACTATTTTTGCATTTCCGCCTGCACCAGGCTGCGGGACTTGGGGTCGAGCTTTTGGATTGCTTTGGTCAGCTTTTCGCCGTTCTGGATGGCCAGCAGCTGTTCGGCCGTGAGGCTCTTGGCTTGCAGTATGGGCGCCGGCGGCACCACTGGCTTGAAGAACACGGCTTGGCCACCCAGTACCAGCAACGCACTGAGCACGGACACGGCCGCCGCCGCGCCCAGCAGACGCCATTCGCGCGGGGCGAAACCCGCCACGACGGGTGGCGCGGCCCCGTATGCCTTGGTTCCCGTGGTGCGGCAGAAGATGGGCACGTTGTCCGCAGTGTTTTCTGTCGCGTCTTTTTCCGTACCGGTCCGGGCAGCTTTCGCCCCACTGGCCGCGGCAGCTTGCACCACGCCGGCCGCCGCATCTGCCGCTGTACTGGCCGCTGTGTCGCTCGCCAGCGCCGCCGTCTGCAAGCCGCCCGCCAGCCGGGCTTGCTGCGCCAGTTCCTGCGCGGCCGCTTCGAGCAGGGCTACGTGGCGTTCCACGGTCTCGGCCAGCACCGCTTCGTTGAGCGCCACCAGCGCGAAAATGGGGTCGTCGATGTCGATCCGTACGCCGGTCTTGTCAAATACCAGGCTGCGCAGCTTGTGCTGGTCCATGGGCGTTACCACTGTACTTTGTCGAGTTGCTCGAACAGGTCGCGGAACACGACCTTGATGCGCTGCTTTTCCATCACGTTGAACTTGTCGCTTTCCTTCACTTCATTGGCCGTCAGGCGCGCCGTGTTCATTTTCTTCAGGTCGGCGCCGAAGGTGTCGGCGTTGCGCTGGGTCATGACCACGCGGCCCTTGACCCGCGCCGCGTTGTCGGCATAGGTCTGCGATTCCGTGAACTGCTTGCCGGAGGCCGATTGCAACAGGCCGAAGTGTTCGTTTTCCCACAGCACCAGCGGCACGGTGGTCGACTTGGCCGTCGACACGAAACCCATGGCCGTGTCGTGCAGCGTGTCGCCGCCGCCGACGATGGTGTGGATGTAGACCTTGCGCCCCGATTCCTCGAGCAGCGAGAAACAGTCGTTCTCGATCAGGTAGCCCATCAGCGGCGAGAAGGTGTTGGCGCCGTTGTCGATGACGCAGTTACCATCCTCTTCCAGGATGTCGATCATCAGGGCGTCGAAGCGCTTGGGGTCGATGTTGCGCGCGTCCGTCATCACCGGCACATGCTTGACGCCCATCGCCTTGTAGCGCGAGAAGGTGGCGTTTTCCTGGTCGGTGTCGTAGCAGCGCAGTGGCGTTTCATCCTTGCCCGCGATCCATTGGGCCAGGATGGTCGACACCAGCGTCTTGCCGATGCCGCCCTTGCCCTGGAGAATGAAATGTACCGTGTTTTGCATCGAAATACTCCCTGAGTCTGTAATTCCGTCGGACGTGCGGGGGCCGGGGGCCCGCCGCACAGCGTCGAGGGTAATTGTTTTGGGAGCGGATAGCAACCATGGCGCCCGCTCGCACGATGGGCGCTGCCGGCCGGGCCGGCGCAGCTAGGAATCAGGTCAACCGTACCGGCACTGGCGGCGGGGCGGCCAACCGGCCAGCCGCGCCGGTCCGGCGCACCGTCAGTTGATAAAGCGCAGCAGTCCGCGCAGGGCGTGCACCACCGTCTGTTCGCGCACGGCCTGGCGGTCGCCGGGGAACACCAGGCGTTCCGTGTGCACGTGCTCGCCGTTGGCCCAGCCGAAGCACACCGTGCCCACCGGCTTGCCCGGCACGGCGCCCGAGGGACCGGCGATGCCCGTGACGGACACGGCCACATGGGCGTTGCTGGCCGCCAGCGCGCCGCTGGCCATGGCGGCCGCCACTTCCTCGCTCACGCTGCCCAGCTGCGCCATCAGGGCGGCCGACACGTCCAGCATTTCCGTCTTGGAGGCGTTGGAATAGGTGACGAAGCCGCAGTCGAACCAGCCGGTGGAGCCGGCAATTTCCGTGATGGCCTGGGCGATGCCGCCGCCCGTGCATGATTCGGCCGTGGTCAGCAGCAAGCCTTTTTCCTGCAACGCCAGGCCCACCTTGGCGGCCAGGTCGATGATGGTTGGGGTAGTCACGGTGTGCTCCTTTGCATGCAGAGTCTGTCGGATGCGGGACGGTCTCCCCGTCACGGGCTGAGCCCACTTTACCATGCCGGTTTGGTCCGTGCCAATGCCGTGCCGGGCCGCCGGCGACGGCCCTAGTCAACTGTCAATCTTACGAAAAAAACTCCCCAAGCCCGGGGAAATTGCGTACACTCGAAGACGCATTGCCCCGGCCCGCCGTCCCGCGCCAGCGCTGCATGACTGTTCATTTGCAAGCCGCGCGCCGACGTCGCGCGGGCATGGCCGATGGCGCCGTCCGTACCGGGCGGCACCGTCCAGGCTCTCCCCCGACCGCATCTTTCTGGCAGCTCAGCTATGACGTTGTTGAATGACTTCGACACTGGGATGATTCCGGCCGCGCGCGCCGATGCGCCTGCGTGGCCACGGCGGCGCCTGCTGCTGACGGCAGCCGGCGCCGTGCTGCTGTTGCCGGCCGCGGCGCTGGCGCAGCCGGGCACGCTGGAACGCCAGGTCAAGGCCGCCTACCTGTACAAGTTCGCCGGTTTCGTCGAATGGCCAGACGGCAGTTTCGCCCGCCCCGACAGCGCGCTCGTGATCGGCGTGGCCGGGGCCGACGCCCTGGCCGACCAGCTCGAGCAGACGGTGGCCGGGCGCAGCGCCGGCGGCCATCCGCTGCAGGTCAAGCGGCTGCACAAGGGCGAGCCGCTGGCCGGCATCCACATCCTGTTCGTGGGCACGGTGGACAAGGCGCAGCTGCAGGATTGGCTGGCCAGCGGCCAGAGCCAGGCCGTGCTGACCGTGTCCGACAGCGAGGAAGCCCACGCGCTGGGCAGCATGATCAACTTCGTCATCGCCGACGACAAGCTGCGCTTCGAAGTGGCCCTCAAGCAGGCCATGGCGGCCCGCATCAAGATCAGCGCCCGCATGCTGTCGGCCGCCTACCGGGTGCAGGGGGCCATATGACGCGGCCCCGTACCCTGCGCCAGAAACTGCTGGGCGTGGTGCTGCTGACCACGCTGGTGGCGCTGCTGGTGTCGGTGGGCACCATCATCGGCTACGACTTGCGGGCCTACCACCGCAACATCCTGACCGACATGAGCACCCAGTCCGAGCTGATCGGGCACATGACGTCGGCCGCCCTGGCCTTCGACGACCAGCGCCTGGCCAAGGAAAACCTGGGCCTGCTGCGGCTGCGGCCCAAGGTCAACGCGGGCGCCATCTACAACGCGCGCGGCCAGCTGTTCGCCAGCTACGTGGCGCCGGGCCAGGAGGGCGACTTCCCGCGCGAGGCGGCGTCCGAGGACAGCGTGCGCTTCGAGCAGGGCAAGCTGATCCTGTTCAAGCGCATCGTCGACAATGGCGAGCTGCTGGGCACGGTCTACCTGCGGGCCGAGTACGAGATGGTGGGCCGCATCGCCGACTACCTGGTCATCGCGCTGGGCGTGACGGCGCTGGCCATGCTGGTGGCCTGGCTCATCATGGGCCGCCTGAACCACGTGATCACCCAGCCCATCCTCGACATCGCCGGCATCGCGCGCGAGGTGGTGGAGACGGGCGATTATTCGCGCCGGGCCCGCAAGCTGTCGGACGACGAGGTGGCGCAGCTGGTCGATTCCTTCAACCGCATGCTGAGCGAGATCGAGGCCCGCACCCGGGCGCTGGAAGCGTCGAACGGCGAACTGGCGCGCGAGGCCGAACAGCGCGCCCAGGCGCAGCAGGAAGTGATGCGCCTCAATGCGGAACTGGAGCAGCGCGTGCACGAGCGCACCTTGCAGCTGGAGGCGGCCAACGCCGAGCTGGAACGGGCCATGGAGGAGGCGCGCAGCGCCAACCAGGCCAAGACGGCCTTCCTGTCGTCCATGAGCCACGAGTTGCGCACGCCGCTCAACGCCATCCTCGGCTTCGCCCAGATCCTCACCTCCGACAAGCTGCCCTCGACCCTGCCCCAGAAGAAGGAGTTCGCCAACCACATCCTCAAGTCCGGGCGCCACCTGCTAACGCTGATCAACGAGATCCTGGACCTGGCCAAGATCGAGTCGGGCACCGTGGCCCTGTCGCTGGAGCCGGTGGCGCTGGCCGACATCCTGCAGGAATGCCAGACCATGACGGAGCCGCTGGCGGCCCAGCGCAACATCCGCCTGCTGTTCCCCGCCAATTGCCACGCCAACGTGCTGGCCGACCGCACCCGCGTCAAGCAGATCGTGCTCAACCTGCTGTCGAACGCCATCAAGTACAACCGCGACGGCGGCGCCGTGGTGGTCGACTGCAGCATGACGGGGCCCGAGCGGCTGCGCCTGTCGGTGCAGGACACGGGCCTGGGCCTGCGGCCCGAGCAGCTCGAGCTGCTGTTCCAGCCGTTCAACCGCCTGGGCCAGGAAGCCGGCGCGGAGGAGGGCACGGGCATCGGCCTGGTGGTGACCAAGCGCCTGGTCGAACTGATGGGCGGCGCCATCGGCGTATCGAGCAGCGCCGGCGTGGGCAGTCTGTTCTGGATCGAGCTGCAGACCACCGAGCCGCTGCCGCGCCAGCTGGACGACGAGGCGGTCCGCACGCTGGCGGTGCTGCCGGCCGGGGCCGAGGCGTCCAGCCAGGCCACGCTGCTGTACGTGGAAGACAATCCGGCCAACCTCAAGCTGGTGGAGGAAATCCTGCGCTTCCGGCCCGACCTGCGGCTGCTGTCGGCGCCGGACGGCCACCTGGGCATCGAGCTGGCGCGGGCCCACCAGCCGGACCTGATCCTGATGGACATCAACCTGCCGTGCGTGAGCGGGGTCGACGCGCTGCAGCTGCTGCGGGCCGATCCGGCCACGGCCCACATCCCCGTCATCGCGCTGACGGCCAACGCCATGCCGCGCGACGTGGAAAAAGGGCTGGCGCTGGGTTTCTTCCGCTACCTGGTCAAACCCATCAACATCGATGAATTCACCGAGGCGATCAACGCCACGCTGGCCCACCTGGCCAGCCGGCGCGCCCTGGCCAAGGCAGCGGAGCGCACATGATCAACCAGGACGATATCCTGCGGGCGAAAATCCTCATCGTCGACGACCAGCCGGTCAACATCCAGCTGCTCGAATTCCTGCTCGCCAGCAGCGGCTACCTGGCCGTCAGCGCCACCGGCGACCCCACCGTGGTGGCGGCCTGGCATGCCGAACACCGCTACGACCTCATCATCCTCGACCTGCACATGCCGCACATGAGCGGTTTCGACGTGATGGAGGCGCTCAAGCCGCTCGAGACGGAAGCCTATCTGCCGGTGCTGGTGGTGACGGCCGAGCCGGAAAAAAAGCTGGCCGCGCTGGAGGCGGGCGCGCGCGACTTCGTCAGCAAGCCGTTCGACCCGGTGGAAGTGCTGACCCGCATCCGCAACATGCTGGAAGTGCGGTTGCTGCACCGCGAGGCGCGCGACTACAACACCCGCCTGGAGCAGACCGTGCGCGAACGCACGGCCGAGCTGCAGCGCTTTCGCAGCGCCATGGACGCCACGGCCGACGCCATCTTCCTGCTCGACGCCCACAGCCTGGCGCTGCTGGATGTGAACGACGGCGCCTGCCGCATGCTCGGTTACGAGCGTGCCGCCCTGCTGGCGCAAACGCCGCAGCGGCTGGCGCTGGGCAGCACCGAGGCGCTGCGCGAGCAGGCCGCTCAACTGGCCGCTCAACTGGCCGTCCAACTGGCCTCCCAGCTGGACGGACCTGCGGCGGTGGCCGGCGCGGCGCGGGCCCCGGAACTGGCCGAGATCGAGCTGGCGCGCCAGGACCAGGTCAAGGTGCCGGTCGAGATCTACTGGCAGCTGCAGCCGGGCGCGGCGCCGGGCCAGGCGTCCGTACTGCTGGGGGTGGCGCGCGACATCAGCGAACGGCGCCAGGCCCAGGAACGGCTGCAGCACATGGCCCACTACGACAGCCTGACGGGCCTGCCCAACCGCACCCTGTTCTTCCAGACCCTGGCCGAATCGATCGAGCTGGCGCAGGACAAGGAGTGGCGCATCGTGGTGCTGTTCATCGCGCTCGACCGCTTCAAGAACGTCAACGATTCGCTGGGGGCGGCGCTGGGCGACGAGCTGCTGCGCCAGTTCAGCAACCGGCTGGTGCAGTGCGTGCGCATCCGCGACACGGTGGGCCGGCTGGGCGGCGACGAGTTCGGCCTGATCCTGACCATGACGCGCGACCAGCAGGACGCCGTCTACGTGGCCAACGAAGTGCGCGAGGCGCTGCGGGCGCCGTTCGAGCTGGGCGGGCACAACGCCACGCTGACGGCCAGCATCGGCATCGCCATGTATCCGGACGACGCCACCGACCCGGAAACGCTGGTCAACTACGCCGACACGGCCATGAACCGGGCCAAGCAGGCCGGGCGCGACGGCTACCGCTTCTTCACGGCCGGCATGAACGTGCAGGTGCTGGCGCGGCTGGACCTGGAGATGGCGCTGCGGCGCGCGCTCGACAACGACGAGCTGGTGCTGTACTACCAGCCCAAGGTCAACCTGCACACGGGCGCCATCAGCGGCGCCGAAGCCTTGCTGCGCTGGCAGCGGCCCGGCTACGGCCTGGTGTTCCCGGCCGAATTCGTGCCGGTGCTGGAGGATACGGGGCTGATCGTGCGGGTGGGGGCCTGGATCATCGACACGGCCTGCCGCCAGATCGCGGCCTGGGCCCGTTCCGGGGTGGGCGCGGTGCACGTGGCCGTCAACGTGTCGAGCCGCCAGTTCGTCGAGGGCGACCTGGAACAGGAAGTGCGCACGGCGCTGGCGCGCTACAAGGTGCCGGCCGAACTGCTGGAGCTGGAGCTGACGGAGACGGCCCTGATGTCGAACGCCGAGCGCACCATCGTGGTGCTGGCCAACCTCAAGGAACTGGGCGTCAAGGTGGCCATCGACGACTTCGGCACCGGCTATTCCAGCCTGGCCTATCTGCAGCGCTTCCCGATCGACAAGCTCAAGATCGACATCGCCTTCGTGCGCGACATCACCACCAACCCCAACGACGCGGCCATCGCGCTGGCCATCATCAGCATGGCGCACAGCCTCAAGCTGCGGGTGATCGCGGAAGGGGTGGAGACCCGGCCCCAGCTGGAATACCTGCGCCGCAACCGCTGCGACGAGATGCAGGGTTACTACTTCAGCCGCCCGCTGCCGGCCGAGGAGATGGGGGCGCTGGTGGAGGGGGGCAAGGGCTTGCCGCCGGACCCGTCCGGCGGCAGCGCGCCGGCCCAGGCCCTGCTCATCGTGGACGACGACGTCAACGTGCTGTCCTCGCTGCACCGGCTGTTCCGGCGCGACGGCTACCAGATCCTGACGGCCGTGTCGCCGGCCGAAGCCTTCGAGCTGCTGGCGCTGCACCCGGTGCAGGTGATCCTGTGCGACCAGCGCATGCCCATCATGAGCGGCACGGAGTTCCTCAGCAAGGTCAAGGAGATGTATCCGGACACGATACGCATCATCCTGTCCGGCTACACGGGGCTGGAGGCGGTGCTGGACTCGATCAACCGGGGCGCCATCTACCGCTTCTACACCAAGCCGTGGGACGACACCCAGCTGCGCGACAACATCCGGCTGGCCTTCCACCATTACTGGCTGATGCACGGCACCGGCCGCCGCGTGGGGCTGCCCGACGAGGACCACACGGCCTTGCTCGGCCCGGCAGGAGCGGAACGTCCTGGCGAGCCGGAACGCTCAGGCGGTCAGGAACGCGCGGGGAGCTAGCCGGGCCCGGATGGTGAGGCCGGCCTGCGGGATGCCGGCCCGAAGGTGGACGCTCCCGAGGCGCCGCGGGCTCAAGAGGTGAAGTGGTCGAAGCTGGCCAGCCGCAGGTCCAGTGGCTGGCCAGCCGCGTCCACCAGCCGCAGGCCGGGCTGGGCCTCGATGCGGCCGACCCGGGTCACGGGCGTGGCCACGCTGCCGGCCGCCGCCAGCACGGCGGCGCGGGCGCTGGCCGGGGCCGTGAAGCACAGTTCATAATCGTCGCCGCCGGCGGCCGTGTAGGCGCGGCGCAGGGCCGTCTCGCGCGTGGCCAGCACGTCGCCGGCCGGCAGCGCGTCCACGTCCAGCGTGGCGCCCACGTGCGAGCGGGCCAGGATGTGGCCCAGGTCGCCCACCAGGCCGTCGGAAATGTCGATCGCCGCGTGCGCCACGCGCAACCGGGCCAGCAGCACGCCCAGCTCCACCCGCGGCGTGGGCGTGTGCATGCGCACGGCGGCCGCCTGCAGGCTGGCCTCGTCCAGCGCCACTTCGTTGCGGTAGCCGGCCAGCGCCAGGCGGGCGTCGCCCAGCGTGCCGGAAATCCAGATGTCGTCGCCGGCCTGGGCCGCGTCGCGCCGCAGGGCGTGGCCGGGCTGCACTTCGCCGAACACGGTGATGCAGATGTTGAGCGGGCCCTTGGTGGTGTCGCCGCCGATCAGTTCGCAGTCGAAGGCGTCGGCCAGCGCGAACAGGCCGCACGAGAAGCCGTGCAGCCAGTCCCGCTGCGCCGCCGGCAGCGCCAGCGCCAGGGTGCAGGCCACGGGCCGCGCGCCCATGGCCGCCAGGTCCGACAGGTTGACGGCCAGGCTCTTGTGGCCCAGCTTGTAGGGGTCGGCGCCGGCGAAGAAGTGGCGGCCCTCGACCAGCATGTCGGACGAGATGGCCGTCTGCATGCCGGGCGTGGGCGTGAGCAGGGCGCAGTCGTCGCCGATGCCGAGCGTGGCGCGGCCCGCTTGCGGGCGCACGAAGTATTGTTTGATGAGGTCGAATTCGGAGAGCATGGCGTCATTGTACCGAAGGTGGCGTGCGCTCAGTCGCCGCCCAGGTCGCTCAGGTCGCCGGCCATCTCGATCAGGTCGCCGCCCAGTTCCAGCAAGTCCAGCGGATCGGGCCCGTCGCCCGTGGCACCTGCTGGCCTGGGATCGAGGGCGTAGCGGTATTCGCCGTACAGCAAGGCGATCAGGGCGGCCAGGGCCGTCACCAGTAGCGGCAGCGTCCACCTCATTAACAAATAGCAACTATATTACTCAAATATTTGAGCGATCTTTAAAACACTGTCGCTATTAAGCGCCGGCGAACCTCTGGAATTTAATTCATCGCTGATATAAATCTCAAAACTCGTTCCGTTTTTCCACCAGGTGGTTTTCCAAATTGCACTTGTCATATCTGATGTACGAGATAAAACTGCCGGAACGCCAGCCATGGAACGATTAACAAAACTACCAGCTACACTAATGGTGGCACCTGCATCCTTGTAATTCCAACGAGTAAACATGAGCTCACTATTTGAACCTGTAAATATTAAACTCGTCCGATACTCATCTTCATACAATA
>NZ_JBYSZG010000076.1:0-14996 GCF_058786935.1 Rugamonas sp. FW305-51 | reverse complement strand
GGCCTGGGTCACGAGGCCGGCGAGGCAAAGCGGGTTGATGCGGGATTATTTGTAGACGCCGGAACCGACCATGATGTCATCGAGCCGTTCCACATAGCCCGATTTGGCTTCCACGGCATGGGTCACGGGGTTGGGCCATTTGTAGTCGACCCAGCCCTTGCCCTTGGCCTTGGCCAGTTCCACCATTTCCTTGATCATGGGCTTGCCTTCGTTGTCGCGCAGGCCGATCAGGGGCTTGCCCACCATCTTGGGATTGTTGCCGTGGGCCAGGGCCACGCCGTTCAAGTCGTACACAAAGATGTACAGGTCGCGCTCATGAAAGGCGGGGTTGGCCATGTCGGCGACGGCGGCGAAGGCCTTGTCCCGGCCTTCGCTCCGGATCATGGCGACGGCCCGCTTGACCATGGCCACGGCCTGGTCGGGCGTGCCCTGGTCGGCCGCGGCCGGGGTCCAGGGCGCCAGCATGGCCGCTGCGACGGTCATGGCGCTAAAGAGTGCTTTCATCAATACGGTCTCCATGTGGTGGGGACGGGATGCGATGCCCCGTCCGCCGATTGTTGTGCACCTGCATGTTAACCTTAAATGCAACAAATGGCGCCAGGGTGTTGTTATGCGGCAACATTGTGCTCAGCCTGGCTGCCGAAGATGGCCAGCCACAAGCTGCGCACCTGGGCCGCGTGGTCGGCCACCAGGGCCGGATCGACCCGGGCCAGGTCCTGGCCCTGCAATCGCAGCTGGTGCTGCAGCTTGCGCAGGGTGCGGTAGGCATCGCCCACGTGGCCGGCCAGGGTGGCGTCGATCAGGCCCAGTTCGCCGCACAGCTTGAGCAGGGCGATGTTGCCGATGTTGCCCGTCAGGGCAGGGTAGTCGGCCGCGTACTGCAGCACCAGGAACTGGACGATGAATTCGATGTCGATCATGCCGCCCGGGTCCTGCTTGAGGTCGAACAGCTCGGAGCGGTTGGCCTTGGCGCCGGCCATCTTCTGGCGCATGGCCAGCACTTCGCCCTTGAGCGGGCCGTCCGGCGGGCGCCGGGTGCGCAGCACTTGTTCGCGGATCTGCTCGAAGCGGGCGCCGATGGCGGCGTCGCCGGCGCAGTAGCGGGCCCGGGTCAGGGCCTGGTGTTCCCACACCCAGGCCGAACTGGCCTGGTAGCGCTCGAACGCGGCCACGCTCGACACCAGCATGCCGCTGGCGCCGTCCGGGCGCAGCGCGATGTCGATGTCGAACAGGATGCCGGCCGAGGTGTGCGAGGTCATCCACGTGATGAAGCGCTGCGCCAGCTTGGCGTACTGGGCCGGCGCGTCCTGGTCGTCGTCGTCGAACAGGAAGATCACGTCCAGGTCCGACACATAACCGAGTTCCTTGCCGCCCAGCTTGCCGTACGCGATGACGGCGAAACGGGGCACCTCGCGGTGGCGGGTGGCCACCGTCTGCCAAACGGCCTGGACGGTGGCGGCGACGATGGTGTCGGCCAGGGCCGACAGGTGGTCGGCCAGCTTTTCCACCGTCAGGTCGCCGGCCAGGTCCTGGGCCAGCAGGTGGAACAGCTGGGCGTGGTGCACTTCGCGCAGGATGTCCATCTGGCGCTCCGTGTCGCCGGGGGCGCCGGCCAGCTGGCAGGCCAGGTCGGCCGCCAGCGCCACCGGGTCGAACACGGCGTTGCGGATGCGGTCGTCGAGCAGCTCGTCGAGCAGGATGGGGTGCTGGCTGAGGAAGGTGGCGGCCCAGCCGCTGGCATGCACCATGCGGATCACCCGCTCCAGCGTGTGCGGGTATTCCGTCAGCAGCGACAGATAGGCCGAGCGGCGCGCGATCGCTTCCAGGAAGTCGAGCAGGCGGCCCAGGGTGTCGTGGCGGTTGCCGGCCCGGGCCGCCTCGGCGCAGCGCGCGATCAGGGGCAGGGCCGTGTTGACCAGGGCCACCAGGCGGTTGCGGCTGGCCTCGGGCAGCGACTGCAGCCGCGGCGCCTGCCAGGTGGCGATCAGGCGCTTGGCGGCGCCCGGCGCATCCTCGAAGCCGAGCGCGGAGAAGCGCGCTTCGATCGCTTCCCGGTTGTCCGGGTCGGCGCACTCGTTGCTGGACTGGGGATCGATGTCGGTCTCGCCGCCGGCCGACTTGTCGGCGAACATGGCGTCGAACTGGGCCGCCACGAACACCCGGTGTTCTTCCAGCCGGGCCAGCAGGGTGGCCGTGTCGGGCAGGCCCATCATGCGCGCCACCACCAGCCGGTCCGCCTCGCTGGCCGGCAGGGTGTGGGTCTGGGCGTCGTCCAGGTATTGCAGCCGGTGCTCGAGGTTGCGCAGGAAGGTGTAGGAGGCCAGCAGGTCGGCCACGATGGCGGGGGCCAGCAACCCTTTTTCGGCCACCGTGCGCAGCGTGGCGCGGGTCGAGCGGTCGCGCAGGGCGGCGTCGCGCCCGCCCCGTATCAGCTGGAACACCTGGGCCAGGAATTCGATTTCGCGGATGCCGCCGCGGCCCAGCTTGACGTTGTTGCTGCGGTCCGGGTGCAGCCGTTCCTGGCGGTTGACCTCGGCGCGGATCTGGGCGTGCATGGTGCGGATCGCTTCGATCACGCCGAAGTCCAGGTAGCGCCGGAAGCAGAACGGGCGCACGATGGCGTCCAGCGCGGCGATATCCTCGTCGCGGCCCGTGACGGCGCGCGCCTTGACCCAGGCGTAGCGCTCCCATTCGCGCCCCTGGACGATCAGGTATTGCTCCACCATGCCCAGGCTGGCCGCCAGCGGGCCGGAGGCGCCGTTCGGGCGCAGCGCCATGTCGACCCGGAAGGTGTAGCCATCCTCCGTGATCTCGGACAGGGCGGCGATCAGTTTCTTGCCCAGGCGGATGAAGTATTCGTGGTTGGACAGGCTGCGCTGGCCCGGTTCGCTGGCCAGCGTGTCGCCGTCCTCCGGGTAGACGAAGATCAGGTCGATGTCGGACGACACGTTCAGTTCGCCGCCGCCCTGCTTGCCCATGGCCAGCACCATCAAGTGCTGCACCTCGCCGCTGTCGTGGCCCGTGGGCACGCCGTGGGCGGCCCGCATTTCCCCGTCCAGCTCGGCCAGGTGGGCCTGGATGGCGAAGTCGGCGAAGCGCGTCATGGCGGTCACCACTTCATCGAGGTCGGCCTGGCCTTCCAGGTCGCGCCGGATCAGGCCGCACACCAGCAGGTTGCGCAGGCGGCGCATGGCGCGCACCAGCGGCAGTCCGGTTTGCGTTTCTTTTGTCAAATATTCAGCAAAATCGAGCCGGGCAAGCGATAATTGCGCCAATTCATCGGACTGGGCCTGGCGTTCGGGGCTGGCGGCCAGCCAGCGCTGGTAGAAACGGGAGGCGGACGTGAGGTTGCTCGGACTGGACATTGGGCTGGAAGTTGGGCTCATAGGGGGATGGTGGTGGCGGGCGGAGCGGCGGTAACGGGATGTAATCGTGACGAGGTCGGGTCGGCGTATGCGGTAAAATTGCTGCGCAGGCGAAAGGGCTTGCACCGGAGCCTGCCCGTCGCCATGCCTGGATGCAAGTGCGCTGGACGATTGTAGCGATGTATTTTACGCCGGGCCTGATTTATTAGCTTACTCAACAAAAAAACCGAAGGGGAGACCGTGACAGGCAACGCGCCATTGGCCGTGCGCTGGCAGCGGTTGCGTGCCGCCTATCGGGTCTGCAACCTGGCCAGTCACCATGTGCTCGGGTTTGCCGTCAAGTCGGTGGCCTTGCTGTACTTCGTGTTCGGCATCCTGTTCCTGGCGCTGCGGTACGCCATCCTGCCCAATATCGATCACTACAAGCCCGACATCGAACGGCTGGCCAGCCGCGCCATGGGCAACCCCGTTTCCATCGCCCGCCTGTACGCGTCCTGGAACGGGCTGCACCCCAACCTGTTCCTGGGCGACGTGGTGCTGCGCGACAGCCAGGGCCGGCAAGTGCTGGCCCTGCCCAGCGTGTCGGCCACGCTGTCGTGGTGGAGCGTGCTGGCGGCCGACGTGCGCTTCGAATCGCTGGAACTGATACGGCCCGACCTGGACGCGCGGCGCCTGCCCGACGGCACCCTGGTGGTGGCCGGCGTACATATCGACCTGAACCGGGGCGGCGACGGCCGCGCGGCCGACTGGCTGCTGGGCCAGCGCGAGATCGTCGTGCGCGAAGGGCGCATTGTGTGGACCGACCAGTTGCGGGTCGCCCCGCCGCTGGCGCTGGAGCAGCTGACGCTGGTGCTGCGCAACCAGTGGCGGCGCCACCAGTTCGCCCTGAAGGCGACGCCGCCGGCCGCCCTCGGCGCGCCATTGGACGTGCGGGCCGACTTCACCCATCCCGCCTTCGCGGCCCGGGTATCGAACGTGGCCATGTGGACCGGCCAGCTGTACGCGCAGCTGCGCGACGCCGACCTGGCGGCCTGGAATGCCTATCTCACCTATCCGTTCACCGTGCAGGCGGGCCAGGGTTCGTTGCGGGCCTGGGTCGATCTCGACCACGCCAAGCTGGCCGGCTTCATGGCCGACGTGCGCCTGGCCAACGTGGCGGCCGTGCTGGGCAAGGACCTGCCGCCGCTGGACTTGCTGCAAGTGCAGGGCCGGGTGGCGGCGCGCGAGGAATATCCGGCCGGCGACAAGGGCGGCAAGCCCACCTTCGGCGCCCGCGGCCACACGGTCGAGCTGAGCAACTTCTCGCTGACCACGCGCGACGGCCTGGCGCTGGCGCCCACCTCGCTGTTCGAACACCACCTGGCCGCCAGCGGCAAGCAGCCGGAAAAGACGGAACTGCGGGCCCCGTTGCTGGACTTGCAGACCCTGGCCAGCCTGGCCGGACGCCTGCCGCTGACGGAGCGCCAGCGCAAGATGCTGGCCGACTTCGCCCCCCGCGGCCGGCTGCTGGACGTGACGGCCGAGTGGCAGGGCGCCTATCCGGCCCTGCAGTCCTACCGCGTGCGGGGCCGGCTGGCCGCACTGGGGCTCAATCCCTTGCCGGCCCAGGCGCCCGTGCCCAGGACGGCCCGCGGTCCCGCCATCGCCGGCATGCCGGCCATCCCCGGCTTCGACAACCTGAGCGGCACCATCGATGCGAGCGAGCGCGGCGGCAGTTTCAGCCTGGACGCCCGCCAGCTGGTGCTGCAGATGCCCGGCTATTTCGCCGAACCGTCCATGCCGTTCGACCGGCTGGCCATGCAGGCGCGCTGGTCGTTCGAGAAGGACGACCGGCTGCGCTTCCAGGTCGACAGCCTGGACTTCGCCCAGCAGGGCCTGACGGGCTCGCTCTCGGGCAGCCACCTGATCGCGCTGGCCGGCAAGGGCCCGGGCCAGGCCGACTTCACGGGCAAGCTGAACGGCTTCGCCCTGAACACGATAGACCGCTACCTGCCGCTGCAGACGCCGCACGAGCTGCGGGCCTGGCTGACGGGCGCGTTGGAAGACGGCGTGGCCCAGGACGTGACGCTGCGCCTGCGCGGCGACCTGGCCCAGTTCCCGTTCCGCACCGACACGGCGGCCGAGCGGGCCCGCGGCGAGTTCCGCGTCGCCGGCCGGCTCGAGAACGCGCGCCTGAACTACGCGCCCGGCGAATACCTGCATGACGACGGCAAGCTGCCCCTGTGGCCGCAGGCCGAAAAGATCAAGGGCAGCTTCGTGTTCGAGGGGCAGCGGATGGAAATCCGGGGCGACACGGCCCGCACGGCTGGCGCCGCCCTGTCCGGCGTGAAGGCCGTCATTCCCGACCTGACCGCGCACGACATGATGCTCGACATCGACGGCAATGCGGCCGCCCCCATGCAGGAATTCCTCAAGTATGTGACGCTCAGTCCCGTGCAGGAATGGATCAGCCACTTCACGGACGAAACCCAGGCCAGCGGCAACGCCAGACTGGCCCTCAAGCTGCACCTGCCGCTCAATCACCTGATCGACGCCAAGGTCCTGGGCAGCCTGCAGTTGCAAAACAACGACATCGTGCTGTTCAACGACTTGCCGCCCGTGCTGGGCTCACAGGGCAAGATCGAATTCAACGAGCGGGGCGTGAACCTGAACGGGCTGGGCGGCAGTTTCCTGGGCGGCCCCGTCACCATCGCCGGCGGCAGCCAGCGCGACAACGCCATCGTCGTCAAGCTGGCCGGGGCCGTGACGGCCGACGGCTTTCGCAAGAATTATCCGGCGCCGGCCATGCAGCGCCTGGCCAGCCATTTCTCGGGCGCCACCCGCTTCGCCGGCCTGGTCACGGTGCGCGACCACCAGCTGCAGATCGCCGTCGATTCCACCCTGGCCGGGGCCGGGTTGGATCTGCCGGCGCCGCTACGGAAGCCGGCGCCGGAAGCGCTGCCGCTGCGCTTTGTGATGAGCAGCAACCTCAATCCGGAAGGGGGCGCCTGGCGCGACGACATCCGCATCGGCATCGGCAATGGCGTGGCCGGCCGCTGGCTGCGGCAGAAGACGGGCAAGGGGCCGTGGCGGCTGGTGCGCGGCGGGGTGGGCGTGAACGCGCCGCCGCCGGAGCCCGACAGCGGCGTGGCCTTCAACCTCAATATGCGGGCCCTGAACGTGGACGCCTGGCTGGACCTGGCCAACGCCATGGCGGCCCGGGCCGAGCCGGTGCGCGGCGCGGCGGCCGACGAGGGCCTGGACGTGGCCCAGTTCGTCCAGCCGGACGCCATCGTGGTGCGGGCCGGCGAACTGACGGTGGCCGACCGCAAGCTGGAGAATGTGCTGCTGGGCCTGTCCCACCAGAAGAACGCGTGGCAGGCCAGCATCGATTCCAGCCAGGCCAACGGCTACCTGACGTGGGGCGAGGCGCCCGGCGGCCTGGGCAAGGTCACGGCCCGGCTGTCGACCCTGATCATTCCCGAGTCGGCCGCCGGCGACGTGCAGGACCTGCTCGAAGGCAAGAACGCGACGGCCACCATCCCCGCGCTCGACATCGTGGCCGAGCGTTTCGAACTGTTCAACAAGCCGCTGGGGCGGCTGGAACTGCAGGCCAACAATGCCTTGCTCAGCACGGGGCGCGAATGGCGCGTCAGCAAGCTGTCGCTGGCCAATCCCGATGGCGAGCTGAAAGGCACGGGCAAGTGGGTCAGCCGCGACGGCGCGCAGAGCACCAGCCTCAATTTCGGGCTGGACATCGCGGACGCGGGCAAGCTGCTGGACCGCTTCGGCTTCGCCGGCACGCTGCGCGGCGGCAAGGGCACGCTGGCCGGCGATATCGCCTGGAAGGGCTTGCCGTACGCGTTCGACATCCCCAGCCTGTCGGGCCAGATCACGATGAATGTGGAACAAGGCCAGTTCCTCAAGCAGGACCCGGGCGCGGCCAAGCTGCTGGGCGTGCTGAGCCTGCAGGCCCTGCCGCGCCTGCTGAAGCTCGACTTCCACGACATGTTCTCGGAAGGGCTGGCGTTCGACGGCATCACGGCCAACGCCACCATCAACCACGGCATCGTCAAGACGGACAACTTGAAAATGCACGGCGTGGCCGCTACTGTACTGATGGATGGCACGGCCGATATCGCCAACGAATCGACCAACCTGCATGTGGTGGTGATACCGCAGGTGAACCTGGGCACGGCGCCGCTGGTGTATGCGCTGGCCGTCAATCCCGTGATCGGGCTGGGCAGTTTCCTGGCCCAGCTGTTCCTGAGCGCGCCCGTGATGAAGGCGCTCACTTACCAGATGCAAGTGACGGGGCCGTGGAAGGCGCCCGTCGTGACCAAGCTGGCCAGCGCGCAAGCGGAGCACGCGGCCCCGCCCGTCCAATAACACTAACCTTTGCAAGGTGCTTTCCATGCATACCGTCGCCGCCGTACAGATGATTTCCTCGCCCGACGTGGCGCACAATATCGCCACCGCGCGCCGCCTGATCGCCCAGGCCGCCGACACGGGCGCCGAGCTGGTGCTGCTGCCCGAATACTGGGCCATCATGGGCCTGAGCGACAGCGACAAGGTGGACCACGCCGAGCGGCCCGGCAGCGGCCCTATCCAGGACTTCATGGCCGCCATGGCGCGCCAGTACGGCATCTGGCTGATCGGCGGCACCTTGCCGCTGGCGTCGGACCAGCCGGGCAAGGTGATCAACACCACCCTGGTCTACAACCCGCAGGGCGAACACGTGGGGCGTTACGACAAGATTCACCTGTTCGGCTTTACCAAGGGCACGGAATCGTACGACGAGGCGCAGACCATCGTGCCGGGCCGCACCGTGGGCACGGTGGCGGGGCCGTTCGGCAAGGTCGGGCTGTCCGTCTGCTACGACCTGCGCTTCCCCGAGCTGTACCGCGCCATGGGCCCGGTGGCCCTGATCGTGGTGCCGGCCGCGTTCACCTACACCACGGGCCGGGCCCACTGGGAAGTGCTGCTGCGCGCGCGCGCCATCGAAAACCAGTGCTATGTGCTGGCCGCGGCCCAGGGGGGCTTGCACGTCAATGGCCGCCGCACCTGGGGCCACAGCATGCTGATCGACCCCTGGGGCGAGATCAAGGCCGTGCTGCCCGAGGGCGAAGGCGTGATCCACGGCGAAGTGGACCCCGGTTTCATGGACAGCGTGCGCGAAAGCTTGCCTGCGTTGAAACACCGCACCATGTAGCCTGCCTTCCGATACAATGACAGCTACTCCTTTCAGGCACCACCATAGGCTCCATCATGACCCCATTTGAACCGAATCTTTCCACCCTGGCCGTGGCGCGCGACATCCTGCTGACGCCGTTCGGACTGGACGAAGCCAAGCTGCTCAAGGCGCTGGGCTCCATGTTTACCCACAAGGTCGATTATGCCGACCTGTACTTCCAGTTCACCAAAAGCGAAGGCTGGAGCCTGGAAGAGGGCATCGTCAAGACGGGCAGCTTCTCGATCGACCAGGGTGTGGGCGTGCGCGCCGTGTCCGGCGACAAGACGGCCTTCGCCTACTCGGACGACATTTCCGAACACGCGCTGCTGGAAGCGGCCGCCGCTACCCGCACCATCGCCCGCGCCGGCGCCGGCAAGGTCAAGGTGGCCGGCCAGATGACGCAGCAGGGCGTGCGCTCGCTGTACTTGCCGCACGATCCGCTGGCATCGCTGGACGCGACGGCCAAGGTCAAGCTGCTGGAGCGGGTGGAAAAGATGGCCCGCGCCCGGGACCCGCGCGTGGTGCAGGTGATGGCGGGCCTGGCCGGCGAATACGACGTGGTGCTGGTGGTGCGCAGCGACGGCGTGCTGGCGGCCGACATCCGGCCCCTGGTACGGGTGTCGCTGACCGTCATCGTCGAGCAGAACGGCCGGCGCGAGATGGGTTCGTCCGGCGGCGGCGGGCGCTACGACTACGGCTACTTCAGCGACGCGCTGCTGGAACAGTACGCGGCCGACGCCGTCAACTCGGCCATCGTCAACCTCGACGCGCGGCCGGCCCCGGCCGGCCCCATGACGGTGGTATTGGGACCGGGCTGGCCCGGCATCCTGCTGCACGAGGCGATCGGCCACGGCCTGGAAGGCGATTTCAACCGCAAGGGCTCGTCCACCTTCTCCGGCCGCATCGGCGAGCGGGTGGCGGCCAAGGGCGTGACGGTGGTGGACGACGGCACGCTGGCCGACCGCCGCGGCTCGCTCAACATGGACGACGAGGGCAACCCGACCCAGTGCACCACGCTGATCGAGGACGGCATCCTGAAAGGCTACATCCAGGACACCATGAACGCGCGCCTGATGAAGATGCCCGTCACGGGCAACGCCCGGCGCGAATCGTTCGCCCACCTGCCCATGCCGCGCATGACCAACACCTACATGCTGGGTGGCGACAAGGACCCGGGCGAGATCCTCGCTTCCGTCAAGAACGGCCTGTACGCCGTCAATTTCGGCGGCGGCCAGGTCGACATCACCAACGGCAAGTTCGTGTTCTCGGCCAGCGAAGCGTACATGATCGAAGACGGCAAGATCACCTATCCCGTCAAGGGCGCCACCCTGATCGGCAACGGTCCGGACGTGCTCAACCGCGTGTCCATGATAGGCAACGACATGCGCCTGGACCCGGGCGTGGGCGTGTGCGGCAAGGAAGGCCAGAGCGTGCCGGTGGGCGTGGGCCAGCCGACGCTGCGCGTGGACGGTGTGACCGTGGGTGGTACGGCATAAGCTTATTTCCACGAAGTACTTGCCAAGTTCGGGCTATTGTTGTTATAGTCGTTCAACACTTTTCGGACCGCGTTATGACCTGCTTCTTCTTTACCGGCTATTTTTACTTTAGCAATTCCAACCCAAAGGCGGTGGAGTAGCGGCCGGTTCACGTAGCAGCAAATAACGAGATCCCAGCAAATCCTAAAAAACCGCCAGCGATGGCGGTTTTTTTTTACCCTTTCGATTACCGAACCAGGAGAACCAGCATGCCCCGTACCGACGATCTGCGCATTCGTGAAATGAAGGAACTGACCCCGCCGTCGCACTTGATCCGCGAATTCGCGTGCACGGAACAGGCCGAGCAGACGGCCGCCTCGGCCCGGGTGGCGCTGCACCGCATCCTGCACGGCCAGGACGACCGCCTGATGGTGGTGATCGGCCCCTGCTCGATCCACGACCCCAAGGCGGCCATGGAATACGCCCAGCGCCTCGTCAAGCTGCGCCAGGAGCTGGCCGGCGAGCTCGAGATCGTCATGCGCGTGTACTTCGAGAAGCCGCGCACCACGGTGGGCTGGAAGGGCTTGATCAACGATCCCTACATGGACAACAGCTTCCGCATCAACGACGGCCTGCGCATGGCGCGCGAGCTGCTGCGCGACATCAACGAGCTGGGCCTGCCGGCCGGCACCGAATACCTGGACGTGATCAGCCCCCAGTACATCGCCGACCTGATCAGCTGGGGCGCGATCGGCGCCCGTACCACGGAGTCGCAGGTGCACCGCGAGCTGGCGTCGGGACTGTCGTGCCCGGTCGGCTTCAAGAACGGTACCGACGGCAACGTCAAGATCGCCGTGGAAGCGATCAAGGCCGCCTCCCAGCCGCACCACTTCCTGTCCGTGACCAAGGGCGGCCACTCGGCCATCGTGTCGACCAACGGCAACGAGGATTGCCACATCATCCTGCGCGGCGGCAAGGCGCCCAACTATGACGCGGCCAGCGTGGACGAGGCCTGCAAGGCGATCGCGGCCCAAGGCCTGGCGGCGCGCCTGATGATCGATGCTTCCCACGCCAACAGTTCCAAGAAGCCGGAAAACCAGGTGCCCGTGTGCGCCGACATCGCCAGCCAGGTGGCCGGCGGCGACAGCCGCATCGTCGGCGTGATGGTGGAATCGAACCTGGTGGCCGGCCGCCAGGACCTGGTGCCGGGCAAGGAGCTGGTGTACGGCCAGTCCGTCACGGACGGCTGCATCGACTGGGACAGCAGCGTGCAGGTGCTGCACAGCCTGGCCGATGCCGTGCGCCAGCGCCGTTTGAAGGCGGAGGAGCTGGTGGCCGATTAAGGCGCGACCTGGGTCGGAGACGGATACCGGCTAGCGTAGGTCCGGCCGCCCCGGCGGCAAATAAAGGAACCTGTCGGCGTCAGCCGGCGGGTTCCTTTTTTTTAACACGATGCCCGGAACGCGGCGTCCGCCGTTGGCTGGATTGTCCGATGGGCATCCAGCGGTTGCACGATCGATATGCCGGCGTCGCGTGCATAAGAAAAAAGGCCCGGTCGCGTTGGCGACCGGGCCCTGTGAGTGCGCTGCATCGGACTGGCGGAATCGGATTCCGCCAGCCGGGCACGACTTAGAAGTGGTAGCTTGCGTTCACGTACACGAAGCGGCCACGTGGGTCGTACTGGTTGATGTCATAGCCAGCCTGGAACTGATTGCTGACTGGGACGAAGACGCTAGGCTGCTTGTCGAACAGGTTACGTGCGCCTGCGCTCAGGGTCAGTTCTTTCCATGGCTTGTACGTCACGTTCAAGTCATAGGTCGAGCCGGCAGGAATGAAGTTACGCTCGTCGTCCACCGCGCGGTGGCCGGTTTCGTAGCGCGACGAATAGTTCTGGGTCAGCGTGACGGACCACTGGTCCTTGCTCCAGGTGCCGCTCAGCGCGTGCTTCCAGCGCATCACTACGCCGCCGTTGTCGGCGCCCAGCACTGGTGCGCCGGTTTCGTCAACGATGGTGCCGACCTTATGCGAGATGGTACCGCCAGGACTGGTCTGGTCGTACTGGTCCATGTAAGTACCGTTCAACGAGAAGTCGAGCTTGCCCATGCCGGTGTTCAGGCGGTACAGGGCGAACACGTCCACACCTTTGATCTTGGCGTCGCCGGTGTTAGCGAGAATGGTCTTGATCAGGTCGATGTCGTTGCCGCTCAGGGTCACCAGCTTGGCGTAGGCCGAGTCGCCAGCGCGGAAGCGCGATACCACTTCCTGTGCCGACGGGGTCGCCAGGATATCGCTGACCTTGATCGAGAACCAGTCCAGGCCGACGGTCAGGTTGTTGACAGGAGACAACACCATACCCACCGATTTCTGCTTGGATTTCTCCGGCTTCAGGTCCGGATTGCCGCCGCTGATGGCGTTCACCTGCAGATTGGTCTGGTTGGTCGCTGGATCGTTGAACTGATCCGAGCTGCCGGTGGTCTGTGGTTTCCACAGGTCGACCAGGGTCGGCGCGCGGAAGCCCGAGCCGGCCGATGCGCGCAGCAGCACGGACTTGACTGGCTGCCAACGGACGTTGGCCTTGTAGTTGGTCGAGCCGCCAACGTCGTTGTAATGGTCGTTACGCACGGCCAGACCCAGATCCAGACCCTTGAGCACGGGAACGTTGGTTTCACCGAAGGTCGAATTGATGGTGCGGGTACGGTCGACAGGTGGTGTACCGCCGCCCAGACCGGCGATATCACCCGTTTCCTGGGCGGCGCTTGGCGAATTGACGAAGCTTTCGTGACGCGACTGCACGCCCACGGCGTATTGCGCCGTGATGCCGGCCACTTGTGGCAGATCGCCAGCCACCTTGAAGTCGAACATGTCGCTCTTCGATTTGCCCACCAGCGTGTCGCCGGTATACTGGGCGGCTTTCAGCTTGTCAGCCAGCGCGCCGGTCTGTACCGAGCCCGGTGCCCAAGGGTTCCAGTTATTGGTGGGGTCGTTGATGATCTTGGCGTAGGCCACTTGCGAGAAGTAACCGCCAGGCACGGAGCCATGGATCTTGCTCTCGTTGGTGGTCAGGGCCACTTCGTAGTCCTGATTCATCAGCGTGCCCTTGAGGCCGACCACGACGCGCGACTGGGTCGCCTCGTCGTAGCTGACGCGGCCACCGAAGTCGAACACGCGGCTGGTGATCGCCAGCGGCTTGCCCACCAGGCTGCTGTAGCCATGGCTGTTCAGGTAGGGCGCGGCGATCGTCTGATAGGCCGGGTTGCTTGGATACAGCAACAATGCTGGTTCCACGCCTTGTTTGACGAACTCGCCGTCGGTCACCAGGAAGCTGCGGCGCACCGGGCTGCCTTGGAACGACTGGGTCACTTCGCTCTTCGAGTACAGCACATCCGAGAACAGCTCCATCTGCTCATTGATCTTGAAGCTCAGATTGGCCGTGAAGTTGTTCAGCTTACGCTTGGGGGTCAGGCCGACGAAGGCGTTGCTGTCGAAGGCGCAATAGGGCGCACCCTTGGTGGTATTGGTGGCGCTCTTGTACATCAAGATCGAATCGCAGGTGTCGCTGGCGGCCAGCGGATTGCCGTAGCCGGTGCCTGGCGAGGTGCCGAAGCCGGGCACGCGATCGTTCGGGTAGGCGCCGGGAATGATGGCGCCTTCGATGTTGCCCTGGCCGGTCGCGCCAGCCGTGTAGTAAGGCGAATTGTTACCGGTCCTGGCGTAGCTGCGGTCCTTGGCGAACAGCGCTTTTTCATTTTCGGTCGATGCCGACAGCACCACCGCGTAGCGGTCGGTGTCGTAATCGCCGAAGCCGCCGGTGATGGACAGCTTGTTGTTCTGACCGCCACCGCTGGTGGTTGGGGTGCCGTAGCCGCCGGCCACTTCCACGCCCTTGAAGCTCTTCGACATGATGAAGTTGACCACGCCGGCCACCGCATCCGAGCCGTACACGCCGGAGGCGCCGTCCTTGAGCACTTCCACGCGCTCAATGGCGGCCAGCGGAATGACGTTGACGTTGACGGCGGCGCCGCCGCCGCCGGCGAATGCCGCAAGGCGACGACCGTTGACCAGCACCAGGGTGCGTTCCTCGCCCAGGCCACGCAGCGAGATCGTCGACAGGCCGTAGGTCGAGCTGCCGGCGCCAGTGGCGTTGCTGGTCGAACCGGACGATGAGAGAGCGGAGATGGAATTGAGCAGTTCGGCCGTGCTGGTCGCGCCGGTGCGGGCGATCTCAGCCTTGGTCATCATTTGAACCGGCAGGGCCGTTTCGGAATCGACGCGCTTCAGCGAGCTGCCGGTGATTTCCACGCGCTGTGGAGCGGATTCAACTTGTTGTGCATACGCAGCCTGCATACCCAGTACCAGGCCGCTGGCGCAAATCAGGCGCACCGAGCGAGATAAAACTGTTTCCACCATCATTAACTCTCCTAATGAAAAACTTACGAACAAACATTCGGTCCCTGTGGTGGTGCCGATTGCTAGCATTGACATGAAGTAACAGTTTATGGATAGGCATACTTGTTATTTCATTACGACATGGAAACATTTGATTACTTCCGTGTCAATACGGAAAACATTGCGATGTCCGGCCGATTCGGACGCACCCACCGGCGCGGGGCGCAGCAGCCATTTGCATAATTTCCCAAAAATTTTGTTTTTTTTAAATTTTTAATAGAAAGTTCAGATTTACATTGATTTTCAGTCGAAATGTTTTTGAGTTTTCGTAACTTGGGCAAATTGCAAACGCTTGCCCCGGGTGCCGATAATTTTTATTTTTTGATAAATAATGTTGTTTTTGAACCACGCGGTGGCAGGCGCGGCCATGCCACCGGAGGCGGGGAGGCAGTGTGACAGTCCGGGCGGAAAGCGTGGGGCGACCACGGCCGATGTGGTGCGGGGCGGATGGGATGATTACCAGATAGGCATCGAAGTGGGCATCCGGGCGGGGGCGGG
>NZ_JBYSZG010000075.1:0-15434 GCF_058786935.1 Rugamonas sp. FW305-51 | reverse complement strand
CGCCCCGCCAGCCCGCCCCGCTCAAGGCGGCCCAGAATTTCGACCGCCTGCTGTCGCTGGCCAGCGAGGCGCGCATCAACGCGCACCAGATGCATCCGTTCATCCAGGACCTGCAGCGCTTCAAACGCAACCAGAGCAGCCTGTTCTCGCTGGTCGAGCAGCTGCACGAAGCCATCGCCGACAGCCACGACGCCAGCCTGAAGGAAAAGTCGCTGCTGGCACTGCAGAAGACCCACCCGCTCAAGCAATTCCTGCTCGAGCACATCGCCGACGTCGAAGCCTACGAACGGCGCATGCTGGCCGTCTCCCAGAACATGGTGGACGAAGTGCTGACGCTGCGCATGCGCCCCTTCCGCGACGGCGTGCAGGCCTTCCCGCGCATGGTGCGCGACCTGGCACGCGGCCTGGGCAAGGAGGCGCACCTGGAGATCGTCGGCGAGGACACGCTGGTCGACCGCGACATCCTGGCCCGCATCGAAAGTCCGCTCAACCACATCCTGCGCAACGCCGTCGACCATGGCCTGCAGACGCCGGCCGAGCGCATCGCCGCCGGCAAGCCGGGCACCGGCACCATCGTGCTGGAGGCGCGCCACCGGGGCGGCATGCTCAGCATCGAGATCCACGACGACGGGCGCGGCGTGGACCTGGAAAAAATCCGCGCCACCGTCGTCGCCCGCAAGATGGCCGCGCCCCAGATGGCGGCCGCCCTGTCGCCGGCCGAGCTGCTCGAATTCCTGTTCCTGCCCGCCTTCAGCCTCAAGGACAGCACCAACGAAATCTCCGGCCGCGGCGTGGGGCTGGACATCGTGCACGAGACCATCCGCGAGCAGAACGGCACCGTCAGGCTCGAATCGGAACTGGGCCAGGGCTTCCGTACTTCGATCACGCTGCCGCTCACGCAATCCATCGTGCGCGCGCTGGTGGCCGACATCAAGGGCGAGACCTACGCCATCCCCATCGTCAAGGTCGAACGCGTGCTCAAGGTGGCGCCGGCGGCCATCCACACGCTGGAAAACAAGCAGTTCTTCGACTTCGGCGGCGAGCATCTGGGCCTGGTGTCGGCGGCCCAGGTGCTGGAACTGGGCGAAATGGAAGCGGGCAGCGAGGACTTGCCGGTGGTGGTGATCGGCAGCGGCGCCCGGCGCTACGCGCTGGTGGTGGACGCCATCCGCGGCGAGCAAAGCCTGGCGGTGCAGGCCATCGACCCCATCTTCGGCAAGATGCGCGACATCTCGGCCGCCGCCCTGCTCGACGACGGCGAGCCGGTGCTGATCCTGGACGTGCCGGACCTGCTGCTGTCGATCGACAAGCTGCTGCACGAGGGCAGCCTGCACCAGCTGGCACGGGCCGACCATGCGGGCCGGCGCCGCATGAAGCGCATCCTGGTGGTGGACGATTCGCTCACCGTGCGCGAGATGGAACGCAAGCTGCTGCTGGGACGCGGCTTCCTGGTCGACGTGGCGATCGACGGCATCGACGGCTGGAACGTGGTGCGCAGCGGCGACTACGACCTGGTCATCACCGACGTCGACATGCCGCGCATGGACGGCATCGAACTGGTCACGCTGATCAAGAAGGACCTCCACCTGCACAAGCTGCCCGTGATGATCGTGTCCTACAAGGACCGGCCGGAAGACCGTGCGCGCGGGCTGTCGGCCGGGGCCGACTACTACCTGACCAAGGGCAGCTTCCACGACGAGACGCTGCTCGACGCCGTGTCCGACCTGATCGGCGAGGCGCAACTGTGAAGATCGCCATCGCCAACGACGTGCCCATGGCGGCCGAGGCGCTGCGCCGGGTGGTGGCCAGCACCGCCGAACACCAGGTGCTGTGGATCGCCCGTACCGGCCTGGAGGCGGTGCACATGTGCGCCGCCAGCCGCCCCGACCTGATCCTGATGGACTTGAACATGCCCGAGCTGGACGGGGTGGAAGCGACGCGCCAGATCATGGAGCAGTCGCCCTGCGCCATCCTGGTGGTGACGGGCCAGCCGCAGGACAACGTCAACCAGGTGTTCCGGGCGCTGGGCGCCGGCGCGCTCGACGTGACGGCCACGCCCATGCTGCAGGGCCGCTCCGGTGGCGACGCCGAGCTGCTGGCCAAGATCCACACCATGGACAAGCTGATACGCCACAGCGGCGGCAGCCAGGCCATGCTGCCCAGGGGCGTCAACGGCCAGCCGGCCGCGCCATCGGCCGTCACCACGCTGGTGGCCATCGGCGCCTCCACCGGCGGGCCGTCGGCCGTGGCCACCATGCTGGCCGGCTGGACGGCGCCGCCCAGCTGCGCCATCGTGGTGGTGCAGCACATCGACCAGAACTTCGCCGACAACTTCGCCAGCTGGCTGGGCGAGCAGCTGGCCATGCCGGTGCGGGCCATCGAGGAAGGCGACGAACTGCAGCCGGGCGCCGTACTCATCGCCAAGAGCAACGACCACTTAACGCTGGATCAAAACCGGCGCTTGGGGTACGATGCAGCTCCGCGCGACTATGCCTACCGGCCCTCGGTGGATGTGTTCTTCCACTGCGTGGCCCAGCACTGGCGCGGTGCGGCGATCGGTGTGCTGCTGACCGGCATGGGGCGCGACGGCGCCGACGGCTTGCTGGCCATGCGCCGCGCCGGCCACACCACCATCGCCCAGGACCAGGCCAGTTGCGCCGTGTACGGCATGCCGCGTGCGGCGGCCGAGCTGGGCGCGGCCCAGCTGGTGCTGCCGCTGGAACGCATCGGTGCGCTGCTGCGCAGCACCACCGGTGCCAAACCGTAGCCGCCAGCCCATGGATCAGCAACCAGTTCAGCAAAGAGATACACGATGTCCGATGTGATACCCCCTTACGCCGAACAGGAACCGGCGCTCACCGCCTACAAGGTGCGGGTGCTGCTGGTGGACGACCAGCTGATCATCGCAGAAGCCGTGCGGCGCATGCTGGGCGACCTGCCCGACATCGAATTCCATTACGAGACCAGCGCCGCCGGCGCGCTGGAGGTGGCGCGCCGGCTGCAGCCGACCGTGATCCTGCAGGACCTGGTGATGCCCGATACGGACGGCTTTACGCTGATCCAGCAATACCGCGCCGACGAGACGCTGCGCCATGTGCCCGTGATCGTGCTGTCGGCCAAGGAAGACCCCAAGCTCAAGGCCCACAGCTTTGCCACCGGCGCCAACGACTACATGGTCAAGCTGCCGGACCGGCTGGAACTGCTGGCGCGCGTGCGCTACCACGCCAACGGCCATATCAGCCGCCTGCAGCGCGACCAGGCGTTCCGCTTCCTGCGCGAGAGCCAGCGCCAGCTGGCCGCGGCCAATATCGAGCTGCAGAAGCTGGCCGCGCTGGACGGGCTGACGGGCATCGCCAACCGGCGCCGCTTCGACGAGACGCTGCAGCTGGAATGGCAGCGCAGCCAGCGCGACCGCCAGCCCGTGTCGCTGATGATCTGCGACGTGGACTACTTCAAGATCTACAACGACAGCCATGGCCATCCCGCGGGCGATTTGTGCCTGAAAAAAGTGGCTGCCGTCCTGACCGAACATTTGAAGCGCCCGGCCGACCTGGTCGCGCGCTACGGCGGCGAAGAATTCGCCATTATCCTGCCCGAAACGGATTTGACCGGCGCACTGACCGTCGCCGAGTCATGCCGCCGCCACCTGGAACAGCTGGCCATCCCCAGCCCGCAAGCGCCGCAATTCGGCTGCGTCACCCTGTCGGCCGGCGTGGCCTGCGTGGTGCCGTCGCCGCTGGGCAGCGCCGAGGGCTTGCTGGAGCTGGCCGACCAGGCCCTGTACGCCGCCAAGCATGCCGGCCGCAACCGCGTCATGAGCGCGGCCAGCCTGCAAGGCGTTTCTCCCCACGTTTAAGGAATACCGAGCATGAGTGCACAATTCGACCAGGTCAGCGTCATCAAGAAATCCAACATCTACTTCGACGGCAAGTGCGTGTCGCACACGGTGCTGTTTGCCGACGGCAGCAAGAAAACCATCGGCGTGATCTTCCCGTCCAGCCTGACCTTCAACACGGGCGCGCCCGAAACGATGGAAGTGATCGGCGGCGTGTGCAAGGTGCGCCAGGCCGGCGCCACGGAATGGCAAACCTATGGCGCGGGCCAGCAGTTCCAGGTGGGCGCCAACACCCACTTCGACATCGAAACGGTGGAAACGCTGGACTACGTCTGCCACTTCGGCTGATGATACTCTGATGCTGCGCCGGGGCGGCGCCCTGCCGCCCCATGATCCGGCCGGCGCCGGGCGCCCGTTGCGGCGCCGGCTCACCTGCCGTGCTACGAAGCTTTACACGAACACCGGCTCCGGCTCCAGCCGCACGCCGTAGCGCGCCTGCACGTCGGCCTGGATCGCCTGCGCCAGACGCACCACGTCGGCGCCGCTGGCACCACCATGGTTGACCAGCACCAGCGCCTGTTTGGCATACACGCCGGCCGGCCCCAGGCTGCGCCCCTTCCAGCCGCACTGGTCGATCAGCCAGCCGGCTGCCAGCTTTTCGCTGCCGTCGGGCTGGCGGTGATGCACCAGCGTGGGAAAACGGGCCAGCAGGTCCGCGCACTGCGCCGCGTCGACCACGGGATTCTTGAAGAAGCTGCCGGCGTTGCCGATCTCGGCCGGGTCCGGCAACTTGCGGCGCCGGATCGCGATCACCGTGTCGGCCACCTGGCGCGCCGTGGGCGCGGCCAGGCCTTGCTCGGCCACGGCCTGGGCCAGCTCCGCGTAGCACAGATTGGGCTGCCAGGCGCGCGGCAGCGCGAACGTCACGTCCACGATAATCAGTCCTTGCCCCGCCGCGTGCTTGAACACGCTGTCGCGGTAGCCGAACCGGCAGGCCGCCGCATCCATGCTGCGGGTCTGGCCGGTGGCCGGGTCGAACACGGTCAGGCTGTGGAACACGTCTTTCGTTTCGGCCCCGTAGGCGCCGATATTCTGGATCGGCGCCGCGCCCACGGTGCCGGGGATCAAGGACAGGTTTTCCAGCCCGCCCATGCCCTGCGCCACCGTCCACTGTACGAACTCATGCCAGTTCTCGCCGGCCGCCGCCTTGACGTAATGGTGGTTGGCGTCGCTGCCCACCACGGCGCGCCCGGCCAGGGCGATGTGCAGCACGAGGCCGGCCACGTCGCCCGTCAACAACACGTTGCTGCCCCCGCCCAGCACCAGCCGCGGCAGCGCGGCCAGGGCCGGATCGGCCAGCGCGGCGCGCAGCTGGTCCAGTGTTTCCACGCGCAGGTAAGCCTGGGCGCGGGCGGCGATACGGAACGTGTTGAGGGACTGCAGGGGGAATTGGTGCTGGAGGGCGGACTGTGGATGCATGGAGAAAACCGATCAATTTAGTCGATTATAGAGCGAATCGGGTAAAAAACCAGCGGCTATATGGGGGCGCACCCCGCTTTGTCCGTTAAAATGTCAGTCTTTGAGGCGCGCGCCTCTGCCGCGCGCAGCCAGCCACACCATTGAGGAATGAACCATGCCGTCGTTTGATGTAGTCTCCGAAGCCGATATGATCGAAGTAAAGAATGCTATCGAGCAATCCAACAAGGAAATCACCACCCGTTTCGACTTCAAGGGCAGCGATGCCCGCGTCGAGCAGAAGGAAAACGAGCTGACGGCCTTTGCCGACTCCGAGTTCCAGCTGAGCCAGGTGCGCGATGTGCTGACCAACAAGCTGGCCAAGCGCAAGGTCGACGTACGCTTCCTGGAGGAAGGCGACATCAAGAAGATCGGCGGCGACAAGGTCAAGCAAGTGATCAAGATCAAGAATGGCATCGAATCTGATGCCGCGAAGAAAATCGTGCGTGTCATCAAGGACAGCAAGATGAAGGTGCAGGCTAGTATACAGGGCGAAGCGGTGCGCATCACGGGCGCCAAGCGCGACGACCTGCAGGCGGCCATGGCCCTGCTGCGCAAGGATGTGCCCGACATGCCGCTCGAGTTCAACAACTTCCGCGACTGATCCCTGCCTTCCGGCGCGCCTGCGCGCGCCGTCACAAAGCTGTAGTACGCATGGAGTAGAATGAACGGAGCTCCATGCCGGTACTGCCGCGCGACCGCAACAGCCCTGGGTGCGCAAGCCCAGCGACCAACCTCGGTAGTCTAAGGATAGCAATGAAACGTGTTGATGATTTCCGCCTGCGATTTGGCAAAAACGAGTACGTGCCCATCATGGTCGGCGGAATGGGTGTAGATATTTCGACTTCGGAACTGGCGCTGGAGGCGGCCCGCCTCGGTGGCATCGGCCACATTTCGGATGCGATGGTAGAGGACGTGTCCGACCGCCGCTTCGATACCAGCTTCGTCAAGGAAAAGACCAAGCTGTACAAGTTCAACATTAACAACATGGACAAGGCCGTCGTCCAGTTCGACCTGGGCCGGCTGGCCGAGGCCCAGCGCCTGCACGTGGGCCGCACCATGGAAGCGAAAAAAGGCCCGGGCCTGATCTTCGTCAACTGCATGGAAAAGCTGACCATGAACGGCCCGCGCGAAACCTTGCGCGTGCGCCTGAACGCGGCGCTGGACGCGGGCATCGACGGCATCACGCTGTCGGCCGGCCTGCACTTCGGCTCGTTCGCGCTGATGGCCGACCATCCCCGCTTCCGCGACGCCAAGCTGGGCATCATTGTCTCGTCGGTGCGCGCGCTGCAGATCTTCCTGCGCAAGAACGCCAAGCTGGACCGCCTGCCCGACTACATCATCGTCGAAGGCCCGCTGGCCGGCGGCCACCTGGGCTTCGGCATGGATTGGGCCGAGTACGACCTGCACACCATCACGGCCGAGATCCTCGCTTACCTGAAGGCGGAAAACCTCGACATTCCCCTGATCGCGGCCGGCGGCATCTTCACCGGCTCGGACGCCGTCAGCTTCCTCGAAGCGGGCGCGGCGGGCGTGCAGGTGGCCACCCGCTTCACCATCACCCACGAGTGCGGCCTGCCGGCCAAGGTCAAGCAGGAATACGTCAAGGCCACCGAGGACGACATCATCGTCAACGGCATCTCGCCCACGGGCTACCCGATGCGCATGCTCAAGAGCACGCCGGCCATCGGCTCGGGCATCCGTCCCGGCTGCGAATCGTACGGCTACCTGCTGGATGCGACGGGCAATTGCGCCTACATCAACGCCTACAACCGCGAAGTGGCGGCCCATCCGGACGAAAAGAACATCGTCGTGATGGACAAGACTTGCCTGTGCACCCACATGCGCAACTTCAACTGCTGGACCTGCGGCCACTACACCTACCGCCTGAAGGACACCACGCACAAGATGCCGAGCGGCGATTACCAGCTGCTGAGCGCGGAACATGTGTTCAAGGACTATCAGTTTAGCGTCAACAATGAAATTGCCTTACCTGAGAAAGAATTCTAATCAGTCTTGACAATTTCCATTCGGAAATAAAAAAACGGCACAGTCTTCGCGGACTGTGCCGTTTTTGCTGGCGCCGGCGGTTGGCCCGCCGCCCCGCTTAGCCGTCCGCGTTGATGCGGGCGATCAGCGCGCCCAGCACCTCGTCGGCCCGCTCGTTGTCGACCTGGCAGGTGCCCGCGTTCTCATGCCCGCCGCCGCCGTATTCCAGCATCAGTGCGCCGATATTGGTCCTGGACGTGCGGTTGAGGATGGATTTTCCGGTGGCGAACACGGTGTTCTGGTTCTTCAAGCCCCACAGCACGTGGATGGAGATATTGGTCTGCGGATAAAGCGCGTAGATGATGAAGCGGTTGCCGGCATAGATCACCTCTTCCTTGCGCAAGTCCAGCACCACCAGGTTGCCGTGCACGGTGGCGCAGCGGCGGATCTGTTCCTTGCATTTTTCACTGTGCTCGAAGTACAGGTCCTTGCGCTCCCTGACGTCGGGCAGCGCCATGATCTGGTCTATCGTGTGATTCTTGCAATAGTCGATCAGGTCCATCATCAGGTTGTAGTTCGAGATGCGGAACTCGCGGAAGCGGCCCAGCCCGGTACGGGCGTCCATCAGGAAATTGAGCAAGTCCCAGCCTTGCGGATTGAGCACTTCCTGTTCGTTGAAGCGGGCCGCGTCGCCCTTGTCCACGGCCGCCATCATGTCGGCCCAGCCGGCGGGGAAGGCCTGGGCGCCGCCGTAGTAGTCGCACACCACGCGCGCGGCCGACGGCGCCTCGGGATGGATGATGTGGTTGGGGCGCTCACCCGTGTTGCGTATCGTTTCGGACAGGTGGTGGTCGAACGCCAGGTGCACGCCGGCCACGAACGGCAAATTGGTGGTGATGTCGTTGGCGCTGATGGCAATCTTCCCGTCCTGCATATCCTTGGGATGCACGAACAGGATGTCATCGATCATGTCCAAGTGTTTCAGCAACACGGCGCACACCAGCCCGTCAAAGTCACTACGGGTTACCAGACGAAATTTTTTTGCTTCAGCTGACATGGAGAGACCCTTTGTAGAAAGTACTAACACGCCACACCTTGCACGGTGCCCTGCTGCATCATACAACTGCCCGGCCCGGGCTGCCCAGCAATTGTGGCCATACGTTGCATTGCGTCACATCATCGCGCCGGGCCGCCTGACTGGCATGTAGCAAGGTAACAAAACTACGTCAAATCCATCGTGCACTCGTTGACATCTTAAATTGATGAGCGTAGATTCCCTCCTCACCATCTCATTTCCATGATATTTTGGAAGTGCAAGGTAGTAAAAGTACAGAAAATAACGTCTGACCCCGCAAAGGGGCAAGCACAACGGAGACCGCCACCCATAGAAAAAATGATCGCCCCGCGCGAGGCCGCGTCACGCCTGTCGCATCTGCGCCGCGCCCGCCAGTTCCACCCCACGTTCCGCACATAACCATACGATAAAAACGACCGGAGACATCCATGCAACTCAGCCGCCTCGCCCTCGCTGCCCTGTTCACCTGTTCCCTGGCCGGCGCCCCCGCCACTGCCGCCATCAATGCCAGCCAGCTGGGCGCCAGCTATGACGCCAGCCACAGCAATATCAATTTCAAGATCTATTCCAGCCGCGCCACCCGCATCGAGCTGTACCTCTACGGCAGCGCCAGCGGCAGCCAGGAACTGGCCCGTATCGTCATGACGCAGGGCGCCGGCGGCGTGTGGAATACCACCGTGTCGTCCAGCGCGCTGAGCGGTTACGGCATCACGGGCACCGTCTACTACGGCTATCGGGCCTGGGGGCCGAACTGGCCTTACAACGCGGCCTGGAGCAAGGGCAGCACCACCGGCTTCATCAGCGATGTCGACGCGGCCGGCAACCGCTTCAACCCCAACAAGCTGCTGACGGATCCGTACGCGCTCGAGCTGAGCCACGATCCCGTCAACCCGGCCATGACGGACGGCACCGTGTACGCCAGCGGCGCCCTGTACCGCAATATCGACACGGGGGCCACGGCGCCCAAGGGCATCGTACTGGCCGGCGATGCGCAATCGATCGGCATCAAGCCCACCCGCGCCTTCAAGGACGACATCGTGTACGAAGTCCACCCGCGCGGCCTGACCATGAACGACGCCAGCATCCCGGCCGCCGACCGCGGCACCTACAAGGGCGCCGGCGAGAAGGCGGCCTACCTGGCCAGCCTGGGCGTGACGGCGGTCGAGTTCCTGCCGGTGCAGGAAACCCAGAACGACACCAACGACGTCAACGGCGCCAACGATACGGGCGACAACTACTGGGGCTACATGACGCTGAACTATTTCGCCCCCGACCGCCGCTACGCGGCCGACAAGACGCCGGGCGGCCCCACGCGCGAGTTCAAGGCCATGGTCAAGGCCTTCCACGACCAGGGCATCAAGGTGCTGATCGACGTGGTGTACAACCACACGGGCGAAGGCGGCGCCTGGAACCCCAGCGACACCTCGACCTACAACATCTACGGCATGCGCGGCCTGGATAACCCCACCTACTACGAGCTCACCTCGGACAACCAGTCCTCGTGGGACAACACCGGCGTAGGCGGCAATTACAACACCCACCATCCCGTGGCGCAGAACCTGATCGTCGATTCGCTGGCCTACTGGCGCGACACGCTGGGCGTGGACGGCTACCGCTTCGACCTGGCCTCCGTGCTGGGCAACACCTGCGAGAACGGTTGCTACAACTTCGACAAGATGGACCCGGCCAATGCCCTCAACCGCATCGTGGCCGAACTGCCGCCGCGCCCCGCCACCGGCGGCAGCGGCGTGGACCTGATCGCGGAACCATGGGCCATCGGCGGCAATTCCTATCAGGTGGGCGGCTTCCCGTCCGGCTGGTCGGAGTGGAACGGTCTCTATCGCGACACCGTGCGCCAGAGCCAGAACGGCCTCGGTACGGTTGCCGTCAGTACCGGCACCATGGCCACCCGCTTCGCCGGCTCCAGCGACCTGTACGCGGACGACGGCCGCAAGCCGTGGAACTCGGTCAACTTCATCGTGGCCCACGACGGCTTCACGCTCAAGGATCTGTACAGCTGCAACGGCAAGAACAACAACCAGGCCTGGCCATACGGCCCCAGCGACGGCGGCGACGACAACAACAACAGCTGGGACCAGGGCGGCATCGCGGCCGACCAGCGCAAGGCGGCCCGCAATGGCCTGGCGCTGATGATGCTGTCGGGCGGCGTGCCAATGATGACGGGCGGCGACGAGATGCTGCGCAGCATCAACTGCAACAACAATCCCTACAACCTCGATTCCATCGGCAACTGGCTCAACTGGAGCTGGACCACGGACCAGAGCAATTTCCAGTCCTTTGCCAAGGGCATGATCGCGTTCCGCAAGGCCCACCCCGCCCTGCGGCCGGCCAATTTCTACTCCAGCGTGGACAACAACGGCAATGTGATGGAGCAGCTGCGCTGGTTCCAGCCCAGCGGCGCGGTGGCCGACGCCAACTACTTCAACAACAGCGCCAACCACGCCATCGCCTGGCGCATCGACGGCTCCGAGTTCGCCGACAGCAGCCCGGCCATCTATGTCGCCTACAACGCCTGGAGCTCGCCGGTGAACTTCGTGCTGCCGTGGCCGGGCGCCGGCAAGATCTGGTACCGCGTCACCGACACCTGCGGCTGGGCAGAAGGCGCCAACCAGGTGCGCACGCCCGGCACTGAAGACGTGATCGGCGGCGAGAACACATCCTACGGGGTGTGCGGCCGCGGCACCCTGGTGCTGATCGCCAAGTAAGGCATTCCCGCCGCAGGCCTGAGGCATAGTACCGGCCATTCCATCGCGGCGTTCCAGACGTTCGCTTCACCCCTTGGCTACCCGCCGCACCCGCTGCCCGCGCAGCGCGGTGCGGCGGGAACGCCATGCGCAGTCCCGCAACCATCGCCATCGCAATCTGCCGCACCGTCCTGCACGGCGCGCTGTGGAGGTGCATCCGTTCCCGTGACGGATGCGCCGTGGCGGCGTTGCGCTGTATTCCCCGGCAGTCCCACCGCAGTGATGACCTTCAAGGAGATACACCCATGCATTTGCGCAGAAAACCGCTGGCCGTTTGCCTGGCCACGCTATTCGCCGCCGGCTTGCCCGGTGCCCCGCAGGCCGGCACCATCCCGGCCGCCCACGTGTACCACAACCACATGCCCAACTTCTGGCCCTTCTACGCGGTCGACGTGCAGGCCAGGTACAACGCCACCGCCGTGGGCGCCCCCATCCGCTACCTGTACGACGGGGAAGTGATCAACATGAAGAACAGCCCGCCGTCCGGCTACAGCTATTACCTGCCCGCCTCGCTGGGCGGCGGCATCATGCCGCACGACGACCTGGCCACCTACTACACGCCCGATGCCAAGACGGGCGCCTACCAGTACTGGCCGATGCAGGTGGCCAATGAGCTGCAAAACTGGTCCGGCGCCAAAGGACAGATCCACGTCACGATGTCGGGCGCCGTCATCAACAACGTGCAAAGCCTGGAGACGCTGCAGAACGTGGCCGGCTATTCCAACCCCAGCTGGGGCCAAAGCTGGGCCAACACCTTCGGCTCGCTGAAGACGGCCAACAACTTCCGCACACTCGACACCATCCACTTCACGGGCCACCATTCGATGGGACCATTGGTCGGATCCGACTACTTCCTCAAGGACCTACTGTTCCAGAACGCCACGCTGGCCCAGTCCTATTTCCTGGGCGGTAATTTCGTCTCGTCCAAGGGCTACTTCCCGACCGAACTGGGATTTTCGGAGCGTCTGATACCAACGCTGGCCAAGCTGGGCGTGCAGTGGTCGGTCCTCGGCAACAACCACTATTCGCGTACGCTGAAGGACTATCCCTACGCCACCTACGACGCCACCGGCGACACCGTGATCTCGCCGCCCAACCGCGCCGACCTGCAAAACACCGCGGCCACCGGCAGCTGGGTGGCCAACGGCATGGCGCATGAGCAGCAAGTGATCGTCAACAAATTCCCGTTTGCCGCCACGCCGCACTGGGTGCGTTATGTCGATCCGGCCACGGGCGCCGTCAGCAAGCTCGCCGGCGTCCCCGTCAGCCAGAACGGCTCCTGGCTGGAAGGCTGGGAAGGCTCGACCACGGTCGATGAGATCGCGCCTTACGCATCGCTGGAACCGCGTCAGTTCTTCGTCGTCGCGCACGACGGCGACAACTCGGGCGGCCGCGCCGGCGCGCTCAGTACCTGGCAGGCCGGCTACAACACCACCTGCACCGGCAACGGCTACTGCCTGGGCATAGACGAGTACCTGCGCCAGTCCCCCATTCCCGCCTCCGACGTGCAGCACGTGCAGGACGGCTCGTGGGTCGACACGCGCGACTCGTCATCCGACCCCACCTGGTATCACTGGCACTTGCCGTTCATGATCTGGAAAGGACAGTTCGCCGACTTCAACCGCATCAATGGCCTGAACCTGGCCCCCAAGACCAACCTGAAAGGCGTGCAGGAAGGCGCCACCGTCTCGTTCGAATACGGCTGGCACTATCTGGAGCGCAATTTCGCGCTGCTGCAGGCGGCCATGAACTACGCCAGGACGGCCGAGCAGATCTGGCTCGACGCGCACCCGAACCACTGGTCGCCCAGCACCACGCTCGATCACCAGATCACCTACAACGGCAACCAGCTCAATCCGTGGATGATGTCCTATCCCGTCAAGGGCAATCCGGCGGCCGACTACGCCGGCGGCGCCAATCCGGCCGAACTGGCGTGGTACTTCCTGCTGCCGGCCATGGATTCCGGCTTCGGCTACTACGACGAAAACAAGGACGACGACGTCAAGCCCACGCTGGCGTTCAACAATTCGCTGGCCTTCTCCAAGCCTTACGTGCAGGCGAACCTGGCGCAGGACCGCACGGGGCCGTCCGTCTGGTGGCCGCAGCGCTATCCCTACAATCCGGGTTCCGTGAACGCATCCAAGGCCGAGGGCTGGACCGTGCAGCACTACAGCAAGGACTTTGCCGTCTACACCTATGCCTACGACGTTTCCGGCATCGCCAGCGCCAAGGTCATGGTGCGGGCCCACACCAGCAACAACATCGACGCCGGCGACGACACCTACAAGGTCTACGACCCTGCCGCCATGACCGGGGTGGCGGGCCTGTCGATCACGCCCGCGAATGTGGGCGCATGGGAAGAGTATCCGATGCAGGTGCGCGACCTGCAGGCCGACATGAACGGCGTAGCGTGGATACCGACCACGCGCGACACGTTGTCGGTATTGCCGGCGCAGGAGATCGGCGACCTGTATTACGCCTATCTGTCCAACTACCGCAACCAGCTGCTGGACTATTACGTGGAGATGACGGACAACGCGGGCAATGTCACCCGTTCCGAGATCCAGCAGGTGTACGTGGGCGCGGGCACTTACTCGCCCTCGGCCACCGGCTCCGGCTTCGTCGAAGACAGCAATGGCACCGTCAACGGCGTCTATCCCTTCCTTGTGATCGACACCACGGCGCCCAGCACGCCGGGCGCCATCAGCGCCACGCAGGTGACGGACCGCTCGCTCAGACTGAGCTGGCCGGCCGCCACCGACAATGTCGGCGTCACCGGCTACAAGGTCTACCGCAACGGCATAATGGTCGGCAGTACGCCATCGGCCAGCTACAGCGACAGCGGCTTGACCGCCTCCACTGCCTATACCTACGCGGTGCAGGCCTACGATGCGGCGGGCAACCGGTCGGCCATGTCCGCCAATGCCGGCGTGACGACGCAGGCGCCGGACACCATCGCACCGACCGCCCCGGGCCAACCGGCCGCTTCCGCCGTCACCTCCACCACGCTCACGCTGAACTGGGGCGCGGCCAGCGACAACTACGGCGTAGCGCAGTACCTGATTTATCGTGACGGCCAGCTGGCCGGCAGCAGCGTGAACACCAGCTTTAACGACAGTGGCCTGTCACCTGCGACGTCGTACAGCTATACCGTCAAGGCACAGGATGCGGCGGGCAATCTGTCGCCGCTGTCGGCCGCGCGCTCCGTCACGACGGCAGCGGGCAACGTGGCAAAGGTCTATTACAAACTGCCTTCGGGCTGGGCCGGCGCCAACATCCACTATTCGCCAACCGGTGGCACGTGGACCACGGTGCCGGGCGTGGCCATGCCGGCGGCCTGCGCTGGCTGGACGGTCTATACGGCCAATCTGGGCAGTGCGACGGGCCTGCAGGCAGCGTTCAACAACGGCTCCGGCACCTGGGACAATAACGGCGGCAGGAACTACGTGCTGGGGACCGGCACGTTCGACGTGGCAAATGGCGCGATCTCGGTTGGCGTCAATCCGTGTAACGTCGATACCACTGCGCCTTCCGCGCCATCGGGGCTGAGCGCCACCGCGATCGGCTCGAACACGGTTACGCTCAACTGGACGGCATCGACCGACAACGTCGGGGTGGCAGGCTATTACGTCTATCGCAACGGCGCACAAATCGCCAGCGTGGCGACAGGCACTAGCTATACTGACAATACGGTCGCCGCATCCAGCAGCTACAGCTATACCGTGCAGGCTTACGACGCGATGGTGAATGTCTCTGCGGCCAGCACGGCATTGGCGGTCACCACATCGGGCGGCGCTTGCCAGGTGGCGTTCACGATCGCCAACGCCAACACGTCAATGGGGCAAAACCTGTATGTGGTCGGCAATCAGGCCACGATAGGCAACTGGTCCCCCGCCAGCGGCTTTGCGCTGACCATCCAGGGCAGCGGCGCCAACGTGCCGTGGACCGGCACCGTCACGCTGCCGGCCAATACGGCGCTGCAGTATAAATATGTGAAGTGGAATGGCTCGACGGCGACCTGGGAAAGCAACCAGCTTAGCAGCTCAGGCAACCGGGAGTTCAGCACGCCGGCCAACTGCAGCGGCACCATTTCCCGGAATGACGGCAACTTCAAGTTCTGATGGGTGAGCAGTCCGGGGCCGATGCAGCGTCCCGGATCACACTTCCCCGGGCTATACGGACGAAAAAAAACCCCCGACTGCACTGAGCGCGATCTTGAGCGCGTTCAGGCTGACGGGGGTTTTTTAGTATAACT
>NZ_JBYSZG010000074.1:0-16545 GCF_058786935.1 Rugamonas sp. FW305-51 | reverse complement strand
GGGAAGGGGCGGGCGCCGGCCAGCAGCGGCAGCGCCAACACGGCCGCCAGCAGCGCCGCCACACTACGTTTGATCCACATAAGCATTCCACTGTGACGTCGGGAAGCGCCTAGCTTACCCCAGATCGGCGCGCCCGGCACCTGCCGTTGTGCCATGCACCGCGCCCGGTACGTCCGGCGCAGCTGCCGCCGCGCCATCGCCTCTATCGGCGCGTCCGCAGCTGCCGACCCGCCATGTCACGGCACGCTCTGCCCCATGCGGTCGGCCGGGGGCGCATTCCGCACCAGATTGGAGGCCATCCTCTAATGGGGCCCCGGCGCCGCTCCCGGAGCGGGCGGCGCCCTGCGTGCATGCGCCTCATATGAATTTGTCCGAGCGGCAAAATTTCTCATTCAGTCATGGAACGGTCATGCAGCCGTCACGCAGCCGTCATATCGCCTTCCTACAATCCTGCAAGTTTTGTTTTTCGGCAAGTTTGCCTGGCGCGGAATCACCGCATCTTCCTCTATCAACGTACGAAAGTCCTATCATGCAACAGCATCTCCGTTTAAAACCGATCTGCCTGCTGGTCCTGCAATCGCTGGCCTGCTACGCCTACGCCGCGCCGGAAGCGGCCGATGCGGCCGGCGCCGGCCAGGCCGAGGCGGCCGTTGCCGGCGCCGCCGGCGCCCCGGTGCAAGTGGTGGAAGTCCTGGGCCAGGGCCAGTCGCGCCAGGTGCAGAACCTGAACCACGCGGAACTGGCCAAGATGCTGCCGGGCACCAGCCCGTTGAAGGCGCTGGAGAAGCTGCCGGGCGTGAACTTCCAGTCGTCCGACCCGTTCGGCGCCTACGAGTGGTCGACCCGGTTCAGCGTGCGCGGCTTCAACCAGAGCCAGCTGGGCTTCACGCTGGACGACATCCCGCTCGGCGACATGAGCTACGGTAACAACAACGGCCTGCACATCAGCCGCGCCATCTCGTCGGAAAACATCGGCCGCGTCGCCATCTCGCAGGGCGCCGGCGCGCTGGGCACGGCCTCCACCAGCAACCTGGGCGGCACGGTGCAGTTCGTCACGCTGGCGCCGGCCGACGAGCGCGGCGCCACCGTCAGCCAGACCGTGGGCGCGGACCGCACCTCGCGCACCTTCGTGCGCCTCGACAGCGGCCTGATCAACGATGCCACCAAGCTGTTCATCAGCGGCACGGCCCAGCGCGCCGACAAGTGGAAGGGCGCCGGTTCGCAAGACCAGGACCAGTTCAACTCGCGCCTGGAGCACCAGTTCGGCGAGAACACGCTGACGGCCTTCTACAACTATTCCAACCGCAAGGAAACGGACTACCAGGACCTGTCGCTGGAAATGCTGCAGCGCCTGGGCTACGACTGGGACAATTACGCGCCGGACTGGCAGCGCGCCGTCAACGCCGCCAAGGGCATCTACACGGGCGGCGTGAACAACGCGGACGACGCCTACTACCTGGGCCGCGGCCTGCGCAAGGACAGCCTGGGCGGCCTGGCGCTGGACCTGAAGGTGTCGCCGTCGGCCTGGTTCAAGAGCAGCTACTACCACCACAGCAATGAAGGCCAGGGCCACTGGTACACGCCGTACCAGGCCTCGTCGCCCACCATGCCGATCGCTATCCGCACCACGGAATACTCGATCGGCCGCGACGGCATCGTCAACGACCTCAACGTGGACTGGGGCCAGCACAGCATCGCCGCCGGCATCTGGGGCGAGCGCAGCCTGCACCGCCTGACCCGCAACTTCTATGCCGTCAACGGTCCGGAAGACACCAACCACTTCCTGAGCAACCCGTTCAAGACGGCGTTCCAGCAAGACTTCACCACCACCACCACCCAGTTCTACCTGCAGGACACCTACAGCGCCCTCGATGGCAAGCTGAAGGTCAATGCCGGCTTCAAGAGCCCGAAAGTGACGATCCAGACCACCAGCCTGGTGGGCAGCCGCGCCGGCGGTGAACTGGTGGCATCGAAATCGTTCCTGCCGCAGCTGGGCCTGAACTACGCCCTGAGCCGCGACGACGAACTGTTCGCCTCGGCTTCGCAGAACATGCGCGCCTACCAGCCGGGCGTGAACGGCCCGTTCTCGCAGACCCAGGCTGCGTTCGACCTGGGCACGCCCAACCTCAAGCCTGAAACCTCGGTCAACGTCGACCTGGGTTACCGCTTCAAGCGGGCCAGCGTGCAAGGCTCGGTGGCCGTGTACCACGCCGACTTCGACGACCGCCAGCTGAACGTGGCCACCTGCGTCGGCATCGCCGGCTGCCCCAGCACCTTCGTCAACGTGGGCAAGGTGGAAACCAAGGGCCTGGAAGCGGTGGCCGTGTGGAAGTTCCTGCCTGGCTACTCGTGGTTCAACACCTTCACCTACAACGACTCCAAGTACAAGTCGAACTACCTGGATAACGGCGTCGTGGTGGCCGTCAGCGGCAAGCAGGTGGTGGACACCCCGCGCACCATGTTCGATACTGAAGTGGGTTACGACAACGCAGTGTGGTTCGCCCGCCTGGGCGCCAAGTACACGGGCAAGCGCTACTACACCTACCTCAACGATGGCGCCGTGCCCTCGTTCTGGGTGGCCAACCTGTCGGCCGGCTACAAGCTGAAATCGGTGGGCATGCTGAAGGAACTGTCGCTGCAGTTCAACGTGAGCAACCTGTTCGACAAGAAGTACTTCAGCTCGATCGGCACCAACGGCTTCGTCGCCTCCGACGCTGCCGGCACCTTCGCCACGCTGCAGACGGCGGCACCGCGCCAGGCCTTCCTGACCCTGAGCGGCAAGCTGTAACAGCGACGTCGCCAACGGCGCCGCAGGCAGCGCGGCAGGGACGCACCGGCAGCCATGCCGATGCGTGCCCTGTCGCGCTGTTTTTCCTTTGAAAGAGAGTTTCGTATGCCATCGTCCGAATTGAATGCTCACTGCCGGATGTGCAGCCCGCAGGCGCCGGCCTGGCCGCCGGTCGCGTCCACCGCAGCCGCCGCATCGTTTGCTGCGGCACTGCTTGCCGCGCCGGTTTGCCTGGCCGCCACCGCCACCACCCCGATCGAACACGTGATCGTGCTGGTGGGCGAGAACCGCACCTTCGACAATCTGTACGGCGTGTACGAACCGTCACGTGGCCAGAGCGTGGCCAACCTGCTGTCGAAAAAGATCGTCAACCGCGACGGCACGCCCGGCCCCCGCTTCCGCGACGCGGCGCAAAGGCTGGGCCTGTCGACGGGCGCCTACACGCCGACGCCCGAATTCAACGGCGTCTACGGCCAGCTGCCGCAACCGTGGGCGGCCGGCGCCTTCGGCCAGCGCCAGGACGTGCCGGACGCGCGCTTCCCGGCCGACCTGCCCAACGGCCCGTTCCAGATCACGCGCCATGTCAGCTACGGCGCCCACACGGGCGACCCCACCCACCGCTTCTTCCAGATGTGGCAGCAGGTCAACGGCGGCAAGCACGACCTGTTCGTGTGGGTGGCCGACCAGACCGGGCCCGGCCCCAGCAACCCGTTCCCGCTGGCGCCGGGCAAGACCCACCAGGGCGCCATCGCCATGGGCTTCTACAACATGGCGGCCGGCGACGCGCCCCTGTTCAAGCAGCTGGCCGACCAGTACGCCATCGCCGACAACTACCACCAGCCCGTGATGGGCGGCACCACGGCCAATTACTTCGCGCTGGCCACGGCCGATGTGGGCGTCTACACGGCCGGCGGCCAGCCGGCCATGCCGCCGGCCAGGCAGATCGAAAATCCGGACGCCCAGCCCGGCACCAACAACTGGTACGTGGAAGACGGCTACCGGGGCGGCAGCTACGTCAACTGCGCCGACGCGACGCAGCCGGGCGTGGCCGGCATCCGCGGCCTGCTCGACCAGCTGCCTTACCGCGCCTTCAACGGCGGCAACTGCGCGCCGGGCGCCTGGTACATGGTCAACAACATGGAACCGGCCTACGCGCCGCTGGGGCAGCCGCTGGCGCTGGGGCCGGACAAGTTCATCCTGCCGCCGCAGACCATGCCCCACATCGGCGACGCCATGACGGCCGGCGGGGTGGCGTGGAAGTGGTACAGCGGCGGGCGCAACGACGGCGCCAAGGTGGACAAGGAATACTGCGGCATGTGCGACACGCCCACCTTCTTCAGCTCCACCATGACGGGGCCGGACAAGGACAAGCTGGTGGACCTGATGCAGTTCTACGTGGACGTGAAGGACGAGGCCACGTTTCCCCAGGTGGCTGTGATCGCCCCGTACGACAGCATCTCCGGCCATCCCGGCTACGCCATGCAGCCCAGCTTCGACCAGCTGGTGGCCGACGTGCTGGAGCGGGTGCGGGCCAATCCGGCGTTGTGGAACAAGACGGCCATCCTGGTCACGTTCGACGAAGGCGGCGGCTATTACGATTCCGGCTACGTGCAGCTGATCGACTTCTTCGGCGACGGCACGCGGGTGCCGTTGATCGCCATCTCGCCGTATGCGCGCAAGGGCGCCGTGGATCACACCTATTACGACCACGCCTCGATCGCCAAGTTCATCGAGCGCAACTGGGCCTTGCCGCCGTTGTCGGCGCGCAGCCGCGACAACCTGCCCAATCCCGTGCATGTGGCCGGCGACCCTTATGTGCCGGCCAACCGGCCGGCCATCGGCGACCTGATGAACCTGTTCGACTTCCGCGCCGCACGGCCTGTTGCGGCCAGCACGGCGGCCGTCAAGCGCAAGCGGAGCGGCTTATCCGCGGCAGGGGGCGGCGGCCAGTAAAGCAGCCAGGAGGCAGGGGGCAGTGCCAACAAGCCGACACAAGCTCGAGCCTGCGACGTAAACGGCGTAAATTGGGACGTGCAAATGGGGACGCGTGCAAATGGGGACGTACCCCTTTTTCAGGAAATGGGGACGTACCCCTTTTCGATACAAGCTGATTGGTAGGGCTGGATATGGCTCAGTGCATGTCGGATTGCCGGAACTGACCCCGCCGTTACGCTTTTATTTTTGACCTTGCCGTTGCTGCCAGGCGGCCAGCGCGCTGCGGTAGCGCGCTGCGTCTTCCGCGTGCAGGTCCAGCACGCACCACTCGCAGCCGCTGTGGCAGCAGGCGTTCGGGTCCAGCGGGTCCGGCGGCTCGGGCATGGGGTCGTTGTCCGGCGCGGTCGCGGGCATGGGCGCGGTTGATGCGGCTGCTTCGGCGCCGGCCGCCGGCACTCGCTGCGTCGTTTCTTGCGTCATCGCTTCTTCTTGCGTCATCGTTTCGTTCTGCTCCAAACTCACAGTTCCTCCATCGGCAGCGCCAGCAGCGCCATGTTGCGGCCTTTTTCCTTGGCCCGGTACAGCGCGCGGTCGGCCATGCGCACCAGCATGTCGGGCGTGCTGCCCTCGGTCGGCACCATCACGGCCACGCCCACGCTGATGGTGACCAGACCGAACGGTGAACCGTCGTGGGGCAGCTGCAGCCGCGCCAGCGCGGCGCAGATGGCCTCGGCAATGCCAAAGGCATCGGTGGCGTCGGTGGCGGCGGCCAGCAGGGCGAATTCCTCGCCGCCGTAGCGCGCCACCAGGTCGCTGGTGCGCCGCCCGTGCGCCGTGATCAATGTTGCCACTTGCTGCAGGCAGGCGTCGCCGGCCAGGTGGCCATAGCGGTCGTTGTATTTCTTGAAGTGGTCGACGTCGAGCATGGACAGTGCCAGCGACTGGCCGGTGCGGGCCGCGCGCCGCCATTCCGCTTCCAGCGCCGCGTCGAAGCCGCGCCGGTTGCGCACGCCCGTCAGGCCGTCCGTCGTGCTGAGCGCGGCCAGCTTGCGGTTGCTTTCCTCCAGTTCGGCCGTGCGGGCCGTCACCAGTTGTTCGAGCAGGCGCTGGTGGCGCGTCAGGCGCACCACGCGCCAGCGGTGCGCGCCCAGCAGGGCCGCCATCGCCAGCACCCCGGCCAGCAGGCGGAACCACCAGGTCTGCCACAGCGGTGGCTCTATCGTCACCAGCAGCGTGGCCGGCTCCGCACTCCACACGCCGTGGTGGTTGGCGGCCTTGACCCGGAATACATAGCTGCCGGGATAGAGGTTGGTATAGGTGGCGCTGCGGTGGGCCGCGTCCGTTTCCACCCAGTCGCGGTCGAAACCCTGCAGCTGGTAGGCGTAGCGGTTGGCGGCCGGGTCGGCGTAGTGCAGCGCGGCGAACTCCAGCGAGAACACCGACGCCTGCGACGACAGCGTGAGGGCGGTGGGCGCCGTCAGCGGTCCCGTCACGCTCACGCCCGCGCCCAGCTTGCCGTCGTAGATCGAGTGGTTGAACACGGTGATGTCGCTGATGGCCACTTGCGGCGCCACCGAGGTGCTGCGCACGGCGTCCGGCGTGACGGCCGTCAGCCCGTGCACGCTGCCGAAATACAGCTCGCCGTCGGCGCCGGCCACGGCGGAGTTGATGATGAAGCCTTCCGTCAGCCCGTCGGTGGCCGTGTAGTGGCTGGCCTGGCCGGTGCCCGGGTCCAGCCGGTACAGGCCCGTCAGCGTGCTGCACCAGATGCCGCCCTTGGCGTCGTCGCGGATGGCCAGCACTTTCTCGCCCTGCAGGGCGGCGCCGTAGTAGCGGAAGCGCAGGCTGCCGTCGGCCTGCGGCAGGGCCAGGTGCAAGCCCCGCCCCGTGCCCACCCAGACCCGGCCCCGGCCGTCCTGGTGCAGGCTGGAGACGTTGTCGTCGCTCAGGCTGTGCGGCTCGCCGTCGCGGTGCCGATAGTGGCGGAAGCGGCCGCTGGCCGGATCGAGCACGTCCAGCCCGCCGCCGTTCCACTCCGAGCCGGCCCACACCCGGCCGTCCCGGTCTTCCAGCACGGCCGAGGTGCCGTCCACGCTGCGGCTGGCGCTGTCCTGCGGGTCGTGGCGGTAGACGCGGCGCGCGTCGCTGGCCGGTTCGTAGCGGATCAGGCTGTTGCCGGTGGCCAGCCACAGCACGCCGCCGGCGCCCGGCGCGATGGCGTTGATGTAGTCGCTGGCCGGGTTGCCGAAGCGGATCACCTGGAACGGGCCGTCGGGCCGCTCGAGCCGGTTCAAGCCATCGGCCGTGCCCAGCCACAGGGGCCCGCGGCCGGCCTCATCCTGGTACAGGCTGTAGACGATGTCCTGGCTCAGCGCGCCCCGCTTGCCGGGCTGGGCCCGGTAGCTGCGCAGCAGGCGGTTGCTGGCCGGGTCGTACAGGCTAAGGCCGGTGTCGCTGCCCAGCCAGAGCCGGCCGCCGGGCGCGCGCGCCATGGCCAGCATGGCGTTGCTGGCGGTTTGCGCCTGGCCCGCCTGCGGCAGCGGCACGTAGCGGGCCAGGCCGGCGCTGGCCAGGTTGGCCAGGCTGATGCCGTCCGTGTAGGAGGCGATCCACAGCATGCCGCCCCGGTCCTGCATCACGGCCTTCAGGTTGTCGCTGGGCAGGCTGTAGGGATCGTCGGGCGCGTGGCTGAACTGCTCGAAGCGCCCGCCGGCCCCGTTCCAGCGCAGCAGGCCGGCCGACAGGGTGGTGGCCCACAACGTGCGCTGGCGGTCCAGGTAGAAGCTGGTGACGCGGCTGGCCGGCGCCGCCACCACCGTGCGCGCGGCCCACGGGCTGCGGCCGTCCCAGCGCAGCACGCCGGCCTCGGTGCCTATCCACAGGGCGCCGGCCGGGTCGAACTGCAGGGCGCGCACGATGTTGCGCCGCGCTTCGGGCGCGGGCGCGGGATCGGCCTGGTGATGGACAAAACCGTGGGCGCCGGGCGCCAGGTAGTCCAGCCCGCCGGGCCAGGTGGCGGCCCACACGCCGCCCACCGGATCCAGCGCCAGCGCGTTCAAGTCGTTGCTGGCCAGGCTGTCGGCCCGCTGCGGGTCGTGGCTGTAGACGGTGAAGGCGCCCGTGGCCGGGTCGAAGTGCTGCAGGCCGCCCCAGCTGCCCAGCCACATGCCGTGCCGGCCGTCGGCAATGATGGTCTTGATGATGCGGTGGTTATGCGGTCCGGACGGCGGCGCGAACACGGTGAAATCGTTGCGCTCCGGGTTGTAGCGGGCCAGGCCGTCCTGGGTGCCGGCCCAGATCCGGCCCTGGTCATCCTCGAACAGGGCCGAGACGCGGTTGTGGGGCAGGCTGTGCGGATCGTTGGGCCGGTGCGCGTACTTGACGGCCTGGTAGCCGTTGTAGCGGTACAGGCCGTTGCTGAGGGTGGCGACCCACACATAGCCCTGGCGGTCCTGCAGCAGGGCCAGCATGGTCGGCTCGTCGTTGCCCAGCGGCCCCAGCTTCTTGAAGCGCAGCGACGGCACGCCGGCCCAGGCGCTTGGCAGCGCCGCCAGCAGGGCGAGCGCCAGCAGCGCGCTCAAGCAGCGCCGCAACAGCGACAGGGAAGGGCGCTCCGGGCGGGGCAGCGGCGACGGCACGTACATGGCGGGGTGACGGCGGCGCGGCGGCGGTGTCCACCCGCGAGGGTAGGCGTGCCGTGACGGGGCCGTGAGTCAAATTAATGGGGACGTACCCCATTTTCTGGCGTGCCGCAGCTCCGGTGTTCAGGGGGGAAGCATGACAGAACGCGCATTATACCTTCCGTTGCTGCAATAGTTTGCCTGTGGCGTGCTGTTTTCGTGTGCAGTTGCGGCAATTTAGGGTATAGTTTACGGCGCTGATATTGTATCCACGTCTGCGCGCCCCAAGACGGGCATTTACCGCGCCGGCGTGCGCCCTGCCAGTCCTGCCGCCTCCCCCTGTGTCCGCATTCATCGCTATGGCGAGTCCAGGTGCCCCGGCCAGGCGGACTGTTGCTCGCAGAAAATGTTGTTAATTGAAGAAAGCATGGCTGACCGCTGGACGGAGGCCGAACCCAACTATGTCTGAAAACGAGATCATTTCCACCCCCGGCACCGCCGCTGCGGCCATTCCCGCCGCTGCGCAAGCCGCGCCGGCCGCCGCTGTTGCCGGCGCCGCCGCCGCCGAAGTAGTTGCCGTACCCGTTGCTGCACCGGCTGTTGCCGAAGTCGTCGCGCCTGTCCCGGCGGCTGTGCCTGCCCCGCTTGACGTTGCCGACGCTGCCGCCGTGGCTGCACCCGCAGCTGAAGCCATGGCACCGGCGCCTGCCGCAGCGCCTGCGGTCGCCGCGCCTGCGCCTGCCGCCGCCGCCCCCGCAGTGGTCGCGCCCGCCGCCGCGTCCGACGCCCAGGTCCGCTTCGCCGATTTCGGCCTGTCGCCGCTGATCCTGCGCGCGCTGACGGACCAGGGTTATGTGCACCCGACCCCGATCCAGGCCCAGGCCATCCCCGTGCTGCTGCAAGGACGCGACGTGATGGGCGCAGCCCAGACCGGCACCGGCAAGACGGCCGGCTTCGCCCTGCCCATCATCCAGATGCTGCTGGCCCACGCCAGCGCCAGCATGTCGCCCGCGCGCCATCCGGTGCGGGCCCTGATCCTGACCCCGACCCGCGAACTGGCGGTGCAGGTGGCCGAGAACGTCAAGGCCTACGCCCAGCACACGCCGCTGCGTTCGACCGTGGTGTTCGGCGGCATGGACATGAAAGGCCAGACCGTGATCCTGAAGGGCGGCGTGGAAATCGTCATCGCCACCCCGGGCCGCCTGCTGGACCACGTGGAGCAGAAGAACATCAGCCTGGGCCAGGTGCAGATGCTGGTGATGGACGAAGCGGACCGTATGCTCGACATGGGCTTCCTGCCGGACCTGCAGCGCATCATCAACATGCTGCCCAAGCAGCGCCAGAACCTGATGTTCTCGGCCACCTTCTCGGCCGAGATCAAGAAGCTGGCCAACACCTTCCTCAACAACCCGCTGACGATCGAAGTGGCGCGCAGCAACGCCACGGCCGACAAGGTGACCCAGGTGGTGTACAAGGTGCCGGAAGAGCAGAAGCGCGACCTGGTGGCCCATTTGCTGCGCCAGCGCGACTTGAAGCAAGTGATCGTGTTCTCCAACACCAAGATCGGCGCCTCGCGCCTGGCCCGCGGCCTGGAGCAGGAAGGCATGAAAGCCTCCGCCATCCACGGCGACAAGACCCAGCAGGAGCGCATGGCCGCCCTGGAATCGTTCAAGAAGGGCGAGATCGACGTGCTGGTGGCCACCGACGTGGCCGCGCGCGGACTCGACATCTCCGACCTGCCATGCGTGATCAACTACGACCTGCCGTACAACGCGGAAGACTATGTGCACCGCATCGGCCGCACGGGCCGCGCCGGCGCCTCGGGCGACGCCATCTCGATCTATTCCGACAAGGATGAGCGCCTGCTGACGGACATCGAAAAACTGATCAAGCAGACCATCCGCCGCGGCACGCTGGACGGCTTCGCGCCCGGCACCACGCGCCGCGACGACGAGCGCCACGGCGAGCGCCGCGCGCGCCGTCCGGCCGACAGCGACAGCCGCCCGCCGGCCGCCCGCATGGCCGAGCGCAGCCCCCGTCCGACGTCCTCCTACAATGGCGCCGGTCCCCGCCGCGACAAGGTCGATCCCTGGTTCCTCAAGCCTTACGAGCCGGCCAAGAGCAGTACTCCGGCACCGACGGCCACGCTCGGCACGGCCACCCCGGCCAAGCCCAAGCAGAAGATCGCCGCGCTGCTGGGCGGCTTGCCCAAGTCCTGAGCGGGGCGGCGCCGCGCGCGCCGTCGCTGGCCTGATCCGTTCGCTGCCCGATGCCTCGCATCGGGTTTTTTTTGCCCGCCGCGCGGCGCACCGGGGGCGCTACGGCCGGCGCCGGCCGTCAGCGCGCGAGCCGCTTGACCAAACCCAGTTTCAGCTGCGTGAGCTCGACATAGCCACTGCCGGTGGACCAGCCGCCCAGGCCGAAGGCCAGGCGGAACGGCTTGCCGTCGCTGCGCAGATAGGATTGGAATGGCTGCGCGCGCGCGCTCGACGGCATGATGGGCAGCAGCATGCGCTCGCCGTACAGCGACAGCTGGGCGCCGTTCTTGCCCGGCGCGCCGCTGGCCACTTGCCAGTCCAGTTGCGCTTCCAGCTTGTAGACGCCGGCCGGCAAGGTGATCAGGTCCGATACCAGCCCGGCGTCGGTGGCCACGTCCGATGCCACCCGGTGCCGGGCCAGGTCGAAGCGGGCCTGGCCGTAGGGCTGGAAATGCAGCGTGGCCAGCTCCACCACGCTGGCGCCGTGGACGACGTTGTCGGCGGCCCGGTACACCAGGTATTGCCGGGCGTAGTCCGGGTTACCCTGGATCACGTCAGCCAGCCCGATGTGGCGCGCGTTGGCGATGCGCGGCGCGATCAGGGAACGCATGATCTCGCCCAGCGGCGTGGCCAGGCCGGCCACCAGGCACAGCACGAGCGGCGCCTTGCGCACCGTGTTGGGGGCCGTCGCGATGGCCGTGGCCGCCAGCAGGGCCAGTACGCCCAGGGCCGGGATCGAGGCGCGCATCAGCAAATCGCTGCCGCCGCCGACGCGGAACAGGGCGAGCAGGCTGAGGAACAGGGCGCACAGCCCGACCGGCAGCGCCGTCCTGGGCGCCACCAGCAGCAGGGCGGCGGCGATGGCGCCAAATTCGAGCAGCAGGAACAGCAGCCAGCCCGGCAGCGTGAAGTCGTTGAATTCCCAGATCAGGTCGGCCGGTATGCCGGCCGTGCCTTCGCCCAGGAAGCGGGCGGCCGCCAGCAGCAGCACGGGCGCGGCCAGCAGGTTGGCGCGGCTGAGCAAGGCGCGCGGGCCGCAGCGCACGGCCGCCCACAGCAGCAGCGGCACCAGGCCGAAGGCGGCGAAGGGCGACCACAGGGCCGTGGCCGCGCCCAGCACCCCCGCCTGGGCCAGCCCGCGGCGCGGGCAGCGCAGCAGCAGGAAGGCGGCCAGCAGGGCCGGCACCGTATGCTGGGGCGCCCAGAACAGATTGGTCAGGATGGCGCAAATGGCGCCCAGCGGCCACCACCATTCGAAGTGCATCACGGGGCCCAGTCCACCTCCGGTGAGCTTGGTGCCGACGATGTCGGCGCCGCTAAAGAGCAGCAGTACGCAGCCGAGCAGGAAGGCGCCGGCGACGGGCCGGGGCCGGGGACCGAAGGCCAGCACCAGGGCCAGGTAGAGGCCCAGCGTAGTCCAGATGAAGTTAGCCAGCGGCAGCGCCGCCGCCCCCAGCGCCTTGCCGGCCAGCGCCGGCACGACGTAGTAGCCCAGGTAGTAGCGCAGCGTGGCCACGCCGTCGGCGTCGACCGACAGCGGCGGCCACGCTTGCTGTTGCAGCGTGTTGAAGATGGCGTAGTGCTTGTACCAGTCGAGGTTTTCCGCGAACGGCGGCAGCGTGCCCGCCAGCAGTGCCACGGCGGCGGCCAGCACCAGGTAGGGCCAGCTGGCCCGCACCGCCGGCCAGCGCGGCGCGGCGCAGGCAGCGGTAGCGGCACCGGCACCGGCACCGGCACCGGCCAGGCCGGCGCCGCCGGCCCAGCGCACGGCCAGGGCGGCGGCAACGGCCACGGCCAGCGGCCAGGGCGCGAAATACAGCAGCACCAGCGTGGCCGGCAGCAGCAGGTAGAGCAGGGCCGCCATGAACAGCGGGGCGCCGGCCGGGCCGCCGCCATCGTCCAGCAGCGGCGCATCGGCGCCGCGCGGGGCCGGCGCCAGCAGCGTGCGCCACGTCATGCCGCGCTCCCGCATGCCGGCCCCATCATTTGAACTGCAGCGCATTGATCATCAGGCCCAGGATGCGCGGGTCTTCGCTCATGCCCAGCTGCTTGGGCGAGACGGCGTCGGGCAAGTCGATGACGATGTCGAGCCGGCCGTCCCGGGCCGGCGGCAGCGGCAGCACGATGGCCGGCGCGGGCTGGCCGGCGACGAAGCGGAACGTGGCCGGCGCGCCGTCGTTGAGCCGGATCGCCACGCGCTGCGCCGCCACCCCGTTCAGGAAGGCGTCGGCGCTGATGGTCAGGCTGCGGGCCGGGGCGCCGTCGATCAGCGGCAGCGGGCAATGCAGCTGCGCTTGCGGCTGGTCGGTCCAGCGTCCGCCCGGTTCGGCGCCGCTCATGCCGCTCAGGGTGCAGTTGGGCTGGCCGTCCAGGCTGCTCAAGCCGATGCGGGGCCGGCCACGGCCCAGCTGGCGCATGGCGCACTGGCCGTCCACTTCGGCCAGGCCGCTGTTGGTGGCGGGCCGGGTGCAGCCGGGCAGTTGCGCCAGCGCCGAGCCGGCGCCGGTGTAGATGGTGCCGACCCGGTCCGGTTCGGCCATGGGCTGGCCGCCCAGCACGTCGAGGCTGTTTTCGGAGCGGGGCGTGGCGAACACGCCTATCGTCATCAGGTAGGACACCATGGACGGCATGCCCGGCACGTCCATCACATAGGCATACTGGCCCGGTGCGTTGTGCAGCGTCAGGTCGCGCCGCAGTTCCAGCCGGTGTTCCAGCGCCACCACGGCCGCCGTATCGAGCGACGGCACGCCGCGGGTCAGGGCGCAGAACGCGAGCGCGGTCAGCAGCGGCAAGGCCAGGCCGTCATAGGCCATCTGCCAGCCGCCGCCCGGCTGGGCCGGCGGGCGGCGCAAGCGGGCCGACAGCAGTGCCGGCAGCAGGGCCAGTTGCACGAACAGGATGCTGGTGAGGGCGAAGCCATGCTTCTTGACAGCATACGGCGAACCCTGGCCCCAGTGCAGCAGCACGATTTGCAGCAGGCACAGGGCGCTGGCGGCCAGGCCGAACAGGCCCACGTACTTGAGCGCGAGGAAGCGCGCCCGCTCGGCCGCGTCCGCCAGCCGCAGCCAGGCCACGGTCAGCGCGGCCGACAGCAGGCCGAGCACGACGCAGTAGACGGCGATGCGCGGCACAGTGGTGAGCCCGGCCAGCGTCAGCGAGCCGTCGTTCTGGCTGATCGATTTCATGGCCGCATAGGCCGGGTGGCGCAGCAGCACCAGCGCGGCCGCCGCCATGGCGGCCAGCGCCACGAGCACGGGGCGCGCGCCGGCCGTGCGCAGCGTGCGCCACGGCAGATCGAGCACGATCAGGGCCAAGGTCACGGCCACCAGTTGCGAGGCCGGCAGCAAGTGGGTGCCGGTCAGCAGGTAGATGCTGCCGATCAAAAAGCCGTAGCGCAACGGGGCCGGCACGGCGCGCCGCTCCATGTGCAGCGCCGCCAGCAGCGCCCCTATCATCAGGGCCTGGGCCACCAGCTGGGCGTAGAAGAAGTTGCCGATGTCTTCCTTGCCGAAAATGTCGAGGTAGTGGCGGCTCAGCAGCAGCAGCGTGGCCAGCACGGCGGCGCCCACCTGGCCGCTGCGGCGCGGCAGGGTCAGCACCAGGGCGGCCAGGCCGGCCCAGGCCCCGATCATCGACAGCAGCGTCACCAGCTGCATGCCCAGCATGGGCGACTGCAGCGGCACCCCCAGCACGGCGGCCAGGATGTGGCTGTTGTGCGGATAGACATTCATTTCGCCCAGGCTGGGATCGGTCACCACCGGTACGGCCCACTGCTGGGCGATCCGGGCCACCAGCGCGTAATGGTGGGCCATGTCGGCCGAGGTGGCCCACAGGTGGTCGATGCCCAGGCACAGCAGCAAGAACACCGTCAGCAGCAGGAGGGCGGCGCGCACGGCGCCGGACATGGTGGGAAGCGTGGAGATAGGCATGGTTGGGGCCAGGTTAGTCGAAATCGAGGGCGCTGAGCTCGGCGCCGGGCACGGGGCCGGCGGGCAAGGTCAGCGTCAGGTGGAGACGGGGACCGGCGCCGGCCGCCAGCGGCAAGGTCAGGCGCCGCACGGGCCAGTAGCGGTCGTAGCTGGCGCTGACGGGCGCTGCGCCGTTTGCGCTCAGCTGCAATGGCTGGCCGGCGCGCAGCGCCGGCAGCAGCCGGAGCGTCACCGTCACGGCGCGGGCCGGCTGGCCGTTCAGCAGCGGGCGCCGGCAGTCGACGGTGGCCAGCGGCGCCGTCACGGCGCGGCCGCCGCCGGCCGGGGCGGCCAGCCCGGCCAGCGTGCAGGGCGGGGCCGGATCGTGCGCGCCCAGGCCCAGGTGGGCGCCGGACGGATGCAGCAGGGCGTCCACGCAGGCGCCGTCCACGATGGCCAGCGCGGCCGTGCCGCCGGCGCGGCGGCAGGCCGTCAGGCGGCCGTAGGGCGCGTCGGGGTGGGTCAGGATGGCATCGACGGCGCGCGTGGCGCGCGGTCCCTGGCCGCCCAGCACGTCATAGGCATTGTCGTCGCGGGCGGTGCCGAAGGTGCCGATGGTAAACATGTAGGCCAGCGTGGGCGACAGGCCCGGCAGCTGGGTCACATAGGTGGCCCGGCCCGGCATGGCCGGCAGCAGCGTGTCGCGCAGCTGGCCCAGCTGGCGCTCCAGGGCCACCAGCGGCGCCAGCGCGGTGGCGCCGGCTTGGGGCGCGGCCGGCAGCGTGCCCAGCGTGGCCAAGGCCAGCAGGGCCGGCCAGAGCGGCAGCAGATACGCTTCCCATGGGGCGGGCGCCAGCGGGCCGGGGCGGCCCTGGGCGCGCGGCCCCAGATTGCGGTGCCAGGCCAGCAACATGGCGGGCAGCAGGCACAGCTGGAGCAGCATGGCGCTGTGCAGGGCGAACACGTATTTCTTGACGGCGTAGGGCGAGCCGGCGCCGCCGGCCAGCAACAGCAGTTGAAGCAGGCACATCAGCGCACAGGCCATGCCCCACAGGGCCAGGTATTTCACGCCCAGGGCCAGTGCGGCCCGCTGCGGCACGCCGATGGCCAGCCAGCTGCGCAGCTGGGCCGCGGCCAGCGCCAGCACGGCGCCCGCATACAGGCCGAAGGCGCCCATGCTGCCCAGGTGGGCGGTCGGCATGCCGCCATTGTTGGCGCTGATCTCGCGCATGACGGCAAAGCCGGGCTGGGCGGCCAGCAGCAGCGCGCCGGCCACGGGCGTGAGCAGGCTGAGCAAGATTTGGCCGCGGCCGCCGCGCCGGCCCGGCAGCAAGTCCGTCGCGCACGCCAGGCCCAGCAGCATGAGCAGCTCGGCCGCCGGCAGCAGGTGGATGGCGCACACCACGGGCAGGGCGGCCAGCAGCAGCAGGTAGCGCCAGGGCGGCGCCAGGCCGGCCCGCTCCAGCCGCAGCGCGGCCAGCACGGCCAGCAGCGCGGCGGCCTGGCCGGCCAGCTGGGAAAAGAAGAAATTGGTTTGCAGTTCGCCGCCGTACAGTTCCAGCCGCAGCCAGTGGCGGTTGGCCAGCAGCAGCACGGCCAGGGTGGCGGCGCTCAGCGCGCCGGCCCGGGCCGGCAACTGGCGCAGCATGCAAAGCAGCACGAGCCAGACCGTGACGAAGGCGCCCAGCGCGCACAGCTGCAGGCCCAGCAGGGGCGAGCCTGTCAGGCGCGCCGCCAGCGCCGCCACCCAGTGGGCGCCGCGCGGGTAGACGTTCATTTCGCCCAGGCTGGCATCGATGCCGGCCGGCAGCGTCCACTGCGCGCTCAGGCGCGCCACCAGCGCATAGTGGTGGGCCAGGTCGACCGAATCGGTCCACAGGCCGTTGGCCATCGCCAGCACCAGCGCCAGGGCGCACAGCAGCAAGGCGGCCGCCGGTGCGTGCCGCCGGGCCGGGGACAGGGCAGGCCCAGCACGCCGGGATTGGTGGTGCCGTCGGTGGGCACCTGCAGGCGGTCGTCCAGTGCGGCGTAATCGG
>NZ_JBYSZG010000073.1:0-18007 GCF_058786935.1 Rugamonas sp. FW305-51 | reverse complement strand
CCCCCCGGCAACGCCAGGCCGGCCATAGCGCGCCTGCCGTGCGCCAGCTCCCTCCCAGCTCATCCCTTGTGGTAAAAATTCAACATAGTTGTCATTTACAAATAACATCTTGTTAATAGTGTCGAATTAATGTAACTTTTCTATAAGATAATTTTGTTTTTTTATCAGTATTGCCACTGATGCAGCATGGATGTCGCGCTCAGGCAATGCAGATGAAAAACCGGCGCGTGGACGCCTTCCGGGTTCCGGGCACAGACGCGTGGCGCCTGTGCATGGATAGACCGCATGACTAGCCATGTGGGTCGTTGCAGTACTGTCATTTCAATCAATTAATTAACGAGGAAAAAATGAAACCAACTGATGTTGCAATGAACGACAACAGCCAGGCAGGCAAGCAAGGCGACGAATTGAACATTCAGGAGCTGGACGGCGTTGCCGGCGGCGTGCTGCGCCAGCCACTGCCGATGCCAGAACCGCTGCCAGGCTATAACGACCCGATTCCTGACGCCGTTTGACGCCGGTGCCGCGCCATTGGGGCCACGCCTTGCGCCGATCGCCCCGCCCCGGCGCGCCCCGCCATCAAGTTGACGACGCGAGAGCGACGTCAACTCGTCCACCCATACAGAGGAAAAGCATGAATCACAAGGAACACAAGCCAGAAGACCAGGACGGCGCTGCGCTGGACCAAGCCGGCTCGCCACAAGAGAGCGCTGAACTGTCTAATGCGCAATTGAAAGACATCAACGGTGGCGCCCCCTGGGTTGACGCCGCCAACGACTTTAAAAAAGCGCTGGGACTCTGACCCCAGGACAGGAGACGGCCAGGCGTCGGCGCGAAAGGCGAGCACAACGCTGCACACCCCGAACCCGCCGCAGCCTGTCCGCCGCGGCAAGTGGTCTGTACCGTCCAAACGACATAAGGCACCTCATGATCCCCAATTGCCCGCTCACGCCGAGCACGACCGAACTGGACGTGGCCATCGATGACCTGCTGCGCGACCATCCGCACAACGCCGGGCCGCGAGCGCCGGACTGGAAGTGGTCGCACACCGCCCCCCCACTCAGGCCTGTCAGCCAGGAAGGCGGCGCGGCGCCCGAGTAGGCAAAACCGGTCATCGTCCATGCTTGCCCACGCATGCCGTTTGTGGGCGCAAGGCGATAAAAAACGGCATTCAGCCCAGGCTGCATGCCGTTATTCATTTTCCCGTCTATTCTATGCTGCCCATGCGATGCAATGGCGCCACGCCGGTGCCGGCCCCGGATCTGACTTACGATCCCTACCATTCCCTGAATGGTTAGGCCATGCACGCAACGCTAGCCGCAGCCCCGGCACCCGGCCGGGCCGACGGGAAGCGCGTTCAATCGGCCGCCACGGCACGCGCCACGCGCGCCCCCGGCACATGGTTCAGGGTGGCGATCTGCGGACAGCGCACGCAGGCCTTCACGCCCTCCTGCGCCCACCACATACAAGTGGCCCGAATAGCGCAGGTGGCGTAGGCGTCGTAGACCGGATCGAGCTGTTCGACAATATTGCTGACCAAATTGCACGCTTGGGTCGTCTCATTGTGATGACGGCAGCCTGAGCCGGCGCACGGCGCGGCAACCCGAAACACTTCGTCTGGCCGGACGCCGCCCAGTTTGGCTTCAAGCTCTTTACTGGGTGGTATCAATTGTTTCAGGAACATGACCTTGGGGCGCTTGATATCGCCTCCGACCACCCCGAATACCTTGCCCCCCTCCACTTCCCAGGGCGCGCTGGGACACACGTTTCCTTCATTCGACATGGGCCACCACTCCGTTGTTGTTTGCATCGGCAGTCAGGACAGGCAAGCGCCAGGCGCTTGCCAAGCCGGCCTCCTGGGCACTCAGGCGTCCTTGTTGCCGGCGTTCAGGGCGTCTCGGAGGGCGCTGATGAGGCTGCCGCCGGTCACGCCGTTCAACTCGTCTTGCGACAATGGGGCGTCAGGGGTTTCAGCTTGGGCAACATCAATGCTCGTTGCAGCTTGGGCGTCTTGCAATTTCTTTTCAGTCATAATCATTCTCCTCGATAATGCGACAGTGTTCGCTGGGCAAGCGGCAAGCGCCAAGGCGGATCGCCGCCTACCTAAATCACGACAAGACTTACTTCGCCAGCATGCCGCCGCGGGTATCGATCGGCAACGTGCCGCCGTTGACCTTTTTGAGTTCTTCTTCCGACAGGTCCTTGCCTTGTTCGACGCGCTGCAGCGCCTCGTCAACGGCGGTATCGATTTCATCAGGGGAGATGCGTTGCGGGCGGGTTCCGTTCTTTTCCATTTTTTTTCCTTGTTGAGTAGGGATTAACATTGCTCATTTACTTACCCCATGCAATGAGCACGACCGCATGGAGTTTGCATACCGCTACCATCGCCAAGCGCCATCGATCGTGCGCCTGGGCCCGATGGCAACGGCATGCACAGCTCAGCTGCCATCAGTCGAAACAGCTGTAGAACGCCGTGCAATACTGAAAAAAGAATAAAATTACAAAATAAATAATATTCTATTAATTACCATATTGGCAAGAAAAAATTGAGGTTAATTTGAATATTTTTTGGGTGGATTTGTGTCGAAATACACAAATTTTCCATCCTGTACCACGACCTTGGCCAGCTGCTTGGCGACCAGGTCGCCTTTTTCGCTATAGGTGTGGCTGCCGGTGACGCCATGCCAGTCTTTGGTGGCGCGCAACGCGGCGGCGACCTTGGCCGGCACGGCACTGTGCGCCGTCTGCATGGCATGGGCCACTAACTTCAGGGCGTCATAGCCCTGGGCCGCGGTGCCGTCCGGCCATACGCCGAACTTGGCCTTGAAGGTCTCGCCGAAAGCCCGCACTTCGGGGCGCGGATCGTCAAGATTGAACAAGGAAAACACCACCGTGCCCTCGACACTGGCGCCGCCGCGTTTGATCAGCTCGGGCGAATCCAATCCGGCGCCACCGAATACCGGCAGGGTCAGGCCGGCGCCGCGGATTTCGCGCAGGATTTGCGAACTTTCAGGCAGGGAACCAACCAGGAAAATGGCGTCCATCTTCAGGAAAGAGGCCCAGTTTCCCAATACCACGGCATGGTCGTCGCCGCCCATATCGTAGGAACGGCGGTCCGTCACCACGATGCCAAGCTCACGCGCGCGCTGTTCGAAGTAGTTGGCCAGATCAATCCCGTAATCGTTTTTGATGTAGTAGATCGCCACGCTCTTATACCCCTGGGCGGCGGCGTAATCGCCGATCTGGCGGCCCTGGTCGCGATTGCCCGGCAGGCTGCGGAACACATATTGCCCGCCCTGCTCGGTGATTTTCTGCCCGCTCGCGCCGGGCGTGACCATCACCAGCCCGGCGCGCTCGTAGATTTGCGAGGCCGGCGCCGCGATGTAGGAATTGAGGTGGCCAATCACGGCCGCCACCTCGGGATTGTCGGCGATTTCCTGCGCCACCAGACGGCCGGTACTGAGCGAGGCAGCATCGTCCTTGAGCAAGACCTTGATCTTGCGCCCCCCCAGGATGCCACCCTGGCGGTTGATTTCATCGACCGCCAGCGCGATCCCGTTGACCAGGGTCGCTTTGCTCGATTGCAATGGCCAGGCCACCGCGATCACGATGTCGCCCGTACTGTCGGCCAGGCGCCTGGCGCGTTGCTGGGCCAGGGGTTCCTGCTCGCAAGCGGACAAAGCGAGGACAGCGGCGAGTAAACAAGACAAGGTTTTCATAATCGGTCCATCTCTCATGCCATTTGGCGTTTCGCCAGTTCGGCGAACAAGCCATCCTGGCACATTAACTGTTCATACGTTCCGCATTGCACGATCTTGCCCTTCTCCAGCACGTAAATGCGGTCCGCATTGATGATCGTACTGAGGCGGTGGGCAATGACCACCCGGGTGGCCCGCAGCTGCTCCATGCTGGCGCTGACGGTGGCCTGGCTCTGGTTGTCGAGCGCGCTGGTAGCCTCGTCGAAGAAAATGATGCGTGGCTTGTTGACGATGGCGCGGGCAATCAGCAGGCGCTGGCGCTGGCCGCCGGACAAGGTGCCGGCGCCATCGCTCAGCAGGGTGTGCATGCCCATCGGCATGGCGTTGATATCCTGGTCCAGGCCGCAGGCGCGCGCCGCTTCCCAGGCATCGTCCCGGGTCAGGGCGGTGGCGCCGACGATGTTGGTATAGATATCGCCGCTCATGACCCGCCCGCCCTGCAGCACGACGCCGAGCTGGCGCCGCACCGCGCCGATGTCGACTTCGTCGAGATTGTGGCCATCGTAATAAATCCCGCCCTGGGACGCCTGCTCGAATCCCAGCATCAGGCGCAGCAAGGTCGACTTGCCCGATCCCGAGGCGCCGACCAGGGCCACGAACTCGCCCGGCTTGATCGACAGCGAAACGTCATCGAGGATCAACGGGCCATCGGGCGTATAGGCAAAGCGGACCTTGCTCAACTCGATGGCGCCGAGCAGCTCGCCCGGATAGGCCTTGCTCTGGTCGACCTCGGGTTCGGTTTCCAGGATCGGCCGGGTGCGCTCATAGGTCGACGCGATCGACTGCACCTCGATGCAGGTGCGCACCACCGACAGCGCCGAGTCGAGGAAGATCGTCCAGGCCGCGTTGAAGGCGATGAAGTCGCCGGTGGAAAATTTGAAGCCCTCATATTCCGCCAGGGCGATACCGATGCAGGCGAAGATCAGGGCATTCGAGGCGACCGGGAAGGCCGCGTTGAACATGCTGCTCACATTGGCCAAGCGGCCGGCGCGCAAGGCCAGGCGCTTTTGCAGGGCGAAATCGGCGGCCCAGTTGGCAAACGCGCGCGATTCCGAGCCGGTGATGCGCAGCTTGGTGATCCCGCTCAGGAATTCAAGCACCCGGCCGGCGACCTTGCCGTTCACGTCGGCCGCGCGGCGCCGGATGCGCAGGCTGAAGTGACCGATCACCAGATTGAAAGCGATCGCCACCAGCACCAGCGCGATCGCCAGCCAGGCCAGCCTGGCGCTGTAGTAAAACAGCAGGAACACATTCATGACCGAAAACAGGCCGCTGACCAGCGAGGAAATGACGGTGCCCGAGAGCGCCCGCCGGATCTCGTTGATGCCGTTGATGCGGGTGGCCAGATCGCCGGCCGAGTAGTCGCGGAAAAACGGCACCGGCAGGCTGAGCACGCGGTCCCATACGGCAGCTTGCAAGTCGCTGCCCGCCTTGCCCTCGATGCGCAGCATCGCCAGCGCGCGGGTCGCCTCGAACAACAGGGTGACCAGGCTGGCGATGAACAGGACCAGCACGATCTGCACCATCTGGCCGCGGTCGGCGGCCGGGAAGACGTTGTCGAACAAATGGCCGCTGGCAAGCGGTATGGCCATGCCCAGCAGCGCGCTGAGCATGCCGATCGCGGCGACCGTGACGATATCGCGGCGGATCCCGAAGGCCACGAAGCGCAGCACGTCCCACAGCGATAATTTTCGGCTCGGCAAACCGGCGTAAAAGGTGTAGGCGAACGGCCTGATTGCCTCGGCGAACTCGGCTGTGACGGGGAATTTCTCCTGGGTCAGGGCGTTGATCGCCTCATAGCCGCCTTTGCGCAGCGGCAGCAGCGCAAAGGCATTGCCCCCCGCTTCGGGAAACACCAGCAAGGGACCGTTATCGTTGCGCCACCAGGCGTTTTTCAATGCCACGATGCGGGTGCGCACGCCGGAAGCCTGGGCGATGTCGCGGACCGGATCGCGCCGCTTGGCGCCGGCCACCGCCGGCGGCGCCGCCTTGAACGCGATGCCCATGCGCGCGCCGATGAGCTGGCAAGCGTTGAGCAGGTAATCGCCGCCCTCGAGCTGCACGCCGGCGCGCTGGCGCAGATTGAACAGCGAGACGAAACTGCCGAGCGCATCGGCCATGGCTTGGCGGCCGATCGCGCGTTTCTTTTCCAGCCGATCGAGCTCTTCCGCTTCACGCTTGCGCTTATGCCGTATGGCCGCGTGCAGCAACAGCGAAAACATGCTGTCGGCCGCTGCCAGCAGCGCGCCGCATGACAGGCTGGCCGCCGCCTGCGCGCTGTCGGCCGCCAGCAATTGGCTGTCGGCCGACAGCGTCAGCCAGGTGTTCGGCGGCAACGGCTGAAGCCGCCCCACGGCCAGCGCGGTGTGGCCGAAATAGCTGGCTTGGCCGGCGCGCAGATCGAGCCACATGCCCGCTGCCGCCGGCGCCAGCGCCAGCGTCTGGTCGGCGCCGGTGCTGCGCGCGCCCGGTTCGAGCGGCACGCACTTGGGCGGCGCGCTGTCGCGAAAGCCCTGGCCGATCTGGTCGATCAGTTGGCCGATCAGCGCGGCCGCCGCTGGCGCGCCGGCCTGCTCCAGGGCGGCGCGCAAGGGGGCGCGCTCGATGACGCGGTATTGGGTATCGGGACCGGGCAGCACCGCCAGCGCCTCCTGCTCCACGCCGGACTCGGCGGGAAAAACCAGCAACTGCCCCGCCCCCACTGAAAACAAATGCTCGCGCACGCCGGCGCCGCCCGCTTCGCTGGCCGCCAGCAAGAAGACGTCGACCGTGCCCCGTTCAATAAACCAGGCCGGATGGTCTGTGCCGATCAGCTGCAGGCCGCGCTGCCCGCCGCCCCGCCCCAATTGGCGCAGCTGGGCGTCCAAGGTCAGATGGTGTCTGTCATTCATTGGCAATCAACCTCGCATAGCTGCCGTTTAATGCCATCAATTGCTCATGCGAACCGCGCTCGAGCACCTTGCCCTTGTCGAGCAAGATGATCTCGTCGCAGTCGCGTATCGAACTGAGCCGATGGGCCACGATCAGGCAACTGCAGCCGCGCCGCCGCAGATTGCCGTCGACAATTTTCTCCGTCAACGGGTCGAGTGCGCTGGTGGCCTCGTCCAGCACCAGCAAGCGCGGATTCGAGGTCAGCGCGCGGGCAATTTCCAGCCGCTGGCGCTGGCCGCCGCTGAAGTTGCTGCCGCCTTCCGCCACCAGGCTGTCATAGCCCCCCTGGCGCGTCGAGATAATGTCGTGTATGCAGGCATCCTTGGCCGCGCTGACCATCACCGATTGCTGGACCGTACCATCCCACATGGTCAGGTTGTCGCGGATGGTGCCGGAAAACATGGCAATATCCTGGTCGACCGCCGCCAGCGAATTCAATAGCTGGCGACGCGGCCAGGCCGCTCTCGGCTTGCCGTCGAACAGGATTTCGCCGCTCCAGGCCTCGTACAAGCCCACCACCAGTTTCGAGATGGTGGACTTGCCGCAGCCCGATGAACCGACCAGGGCCACGCGCTGTCCCGGCTGCAGCACCAGATTGAAATTCTCCAGCAGCGGCGGTTCCAGCCGGCTGTAGCCGAAGGTCACATTGCGCAGCTCCAGGCGGCCTTCCAGCTTGGCCGACAACAACGGCGCCTGCGCCTGGTCCATGGCCTCGATATCATCGCAGGGATAGCGCATCACATCGTCGAGGCGATCCATGTCGCCCTGAAATTCCTGGATCTTGCCGCCCAGCGCCACCAGCGCATTGGTCGGGCTGACGAAACTGGCGACCAGGGCCTGGAAGGCCACCAGGGTACCGATGGTCATCTCGCCATCCATCACGCGCAGGCCGCCCAGGCCCAGGATCAAGGCCGTGTTGGCTGCCGTCAGGAAGCGCGGCAGCAAATCGAGCGCGATCGAGGTGCGGCTCATGGCCTGCATGGAATTCATCAGCCTGGCCTGGTAACCGGCCCAGCGGCTGAAGAAATCGGATTCGGCCCCGGATGCCTTGAGCGACTCGATCAGCAACAAGCCGTTCATCGAGGTGCCGATGACTTTGCCGTTATCGATCGACAATTTCTGATTGAGTTCCTTGCGCCGCTGCGAGACGAAGCGCAGCACCAGCACGTTGACCACCACGATGGCGATGGTCACCAGGCTCATGGCCACGTCATAGAACAGCATGATGGCGGCAAAGAACAGGGCCGTGAGCACGCTGAGCAGGCCGGCGGCCAGGTCCTCGGACAGGATGTTGGCGACCCGGTCGTTGATGCCCACGCGCGCGCCGATATCGCCGGCCGAGCGCTGGTTATAGAACGTCACCGGCAGGCGCAGCACATGCCAGAAGAACGCGGCCGACGTGCTCAGGGCGATGCGGGTGTCGAGCTTGAGCAGATAGTAGCGCTGCAGCCAGGTCAGCCCGCCGAGCAGCGCGCTGGTGGCCAGCATGCCGGCGATCAGCGGCGCGGCCCAGGCCCTGAGCCCGCCAACGAGGACCTGATCGACGAACACCGAGGTAAACACCGGGATCACCAGGCCCGGCACCACCAGCGCCAGGCCGACCAGCACCAGATAGCTGAGGGCGGCCTTGGCGCCCACCAGGCGGCGGCGCAAGCCGGCAAGCAGGCTAGGCGGCCGGCCCGAGGCGGTGAACTGGGGACCGGGTTCGAACGTCAGCACCACGCCGGTAAACGATTGGTCGAATTCGGCCTCGGTGACGGTGCGCCGTCCCAGGCCCGGGTCATTGAGAAAGACCTGGTTCTCGCCGAAGCCGTCGAGCACGACGAAGTGATTGAAGTTCCAGAAGATAATCGCCGGCAGCGGCACCGTGCGCAATTCCGCCGGTTCCTTGCGAAAGCCACGCGCCAACAGCCCGTAGTGGCGCGCCGCCGTCACGATATTGCTGGCCTTGCTGCCATCGCGCGAGACGCCGCAGGCGATGCGCAATGCTTCGAGCGGAATGAATTTCTTGTAATAGCCCAGTATCATGGACAGCGACGCCGCGCCGCATTCGACCGCTTCCATCTGCAGCACGGTGGGCGATTGGATGCGCGGCCGGGCCGGCGCGACACCGCACTTGCGCAGGCAGCCCGTGAGCGCGCCGCGGGCGGCACTGATCAATTTATTTGGCATCGTCTCGCTTTACCCCTGTCCTATGGCTTTCTTGAGCATCGGGATCACCAGCTCGATCGGCCTTTGTTCCGTCAGCGTGATCGCGGCCGAGCACGCGGTGCCGCTCTGGATCGAAAACGGCGGCCCGGCGCGGGTCGACCACTCATAGTGGCTGACGTTGCTCGCCGACGATTTGAGCGCCGCCGTGATCTGGATCGGCGCCTGCGCCCCCGACAACTGCTGGACCAGCTTGTCGTTGCCGAACACCCGCATCAAGCCCTGGTTGGTCGAGGGATAGTCGGCCACCGTGGCCACATAGGCCGGCAGGAAGCCGAACTCCTCGCGCTTGGCCGTGCTCGGGCTGATTTCCACCTGCATGCCGCCCCGTACCTTCTTGCCGTCGGAGGCAGGCAAGTAGACATAGGCCTCGATTTCGTTGACGTCGACGCCGGACGATTCGACGCTGATCAGCGCGGTGCCGCGTTCGACCAGCTGGCCCTCGGCCACCTTCACTTCCAGCACCCGCCCCGCATAGGGACTGACGATGGCGGTGAAATTCTTGGTGTCGCGCACCATCAGGGCGATGGTGCGCTTGACATCCTCCAGCTGATTGCGCGCCTGCACGACTTCATTCTCACTTTGCTTCTTGCCCTCCAGGCGCGCCACCTCGAGCTGCTTGAACTGCGCCTTGACGTTTTCCGTCTCCAGCTGGACGGCGGCCGATTCCAGCTGCGAGGCGATCAGGGTTTGCTTGGTGATCAAGCCCTGGTCGAACAGGGCAGCCTGGGTGTCGATGCGCTCCTTGAGCAGTTGCAGGCGCTGGTTGGCCGAGGCCAGCTGGTGCGACAGATGCTGTTCCTGCTGCCTGCCGCTGGCCTCGCGCAGCGCGGCGCTCTGTGCCGCCAGCGCCACGGCCTGGTCGTACTGGGCCTGCACCTCTTTCAGGCGGGCATTGCTCGCATCAATTTTTTGCAACAGATCGTATTGCTCCAGGCGGCCGATGATCTGGCCGCGGGTGACCCGGTCGCCCACGTCAACGGCAAGGTCGGACAGACGGCCATTCGCGGCGGTCGTCAACACATTGACGCCGCCGTTTTTGACCAGGATGCATTGTTGCCCGACCAGCTTGGTCGGAACCTTGCCGAAGATGGCCCACAAGGTCGCCGTCGCCAGCAGCACCGCCACGCCGCCGAGGGCCAGCCAGCCTTGGGGGGAAGTCACCTGGAGCAGGCTGTCCAGCTCTTCCGGCGAAGACAGCTTGTTCAAGGCAACCTGTCTGAAAAGGCTCTTTTTCGTCATACGCGACTCACTCTGGGATTAATGGGGGACGGCAAGTTGCTTCGACAATGGACCGAGGCCGGCCAGCTCGTCGACATCGAGCGCGAAACTGTCGGTCTGCGCGCCGGCGTCTATGGTCCCCGGCAACAAGGTGCCCGTTTCAAAGCGCAGCCTGGCGATGGCATTCGCGTACGCCAGCTGGGTCTGCAAAAAATTGACGCGCGCATTGACGTAGCGGGTCTCGATATTGATGACGTCGATCAGGGTGGCGATGCCGTTCTTTTGCTTGACAATTTCCTGGTTCACCGCCTGCTCGTACAGCGCCAGCGCCTGCTGCGCCACCTTCAGTTGCGCGGCGCTGCTGGCCAGGGTTTGCAGGGCGCTGTCGATGCCGCTGGCCACGCCGGTCAGCAAGTCGCGTTGCTGAATCTGCAGTTGGGTCAGCAGGGCCGAGCGCTCCAGGACGGCGCCACGGGCAACCTGGTTTTGCAAGGGGAACTGAAAATTGAGCCGCGCCGCCACCGACGGACCGGCAGGTTGCCGCCCGCTGTCGTCGAGAAACGCGAAGTGCTGCCGGCTTTCCGTCGTCTTGGTGTAGGACAGGCCCACTTCCAGGTCCAGCGCCGGCAGCAGGCGATGGCGCGCCGCCGCGTTCTGGCGTTCAGCCGCTTCGATCTGCAAGGCCAGCGCCCGCAGGTCGGGCCGGCGCGCCAGCGCGTCGGCCTGCAAGGCGGCCGACTGGGCGGCAAATTCGGTCGGCAACTCGACGCTGGCCGGCAGCGCATCGGCCGGTGCGGCGAGCCGGCCGATCGCGAACGCGTCCAGCCCCAGCAGGCGCCCCAGCGCCATTTTGGCATCGTTCAGGGCCAGCGCGGCGGCCTGGCGCGCGGCCATCTTGTCGGCCAGGTCGGCCTTCAGCAACACCAGGTCGCCGCGCGGCTTTTCCGAGGCGTCAACCAGTTTCTGGTTCGAGTTGAGCAGATCGCGGCTGCGTTCCTCGCCGCTGATCGCCACGTTCAGCAGCGCGCCGCGGATGCAGTAGGCCCAATAGGCCGACAGGGTTTGCTGCAGCATTTGCGCCGCCCTGTCCCTGAGCAAGTGGCGGTTGGCCAGCACCGTGAGCCGGGCCGCCTCTTCGGCCGCGCCCACTTCCGCCGCGCCGCGTCCTTTCAGCAAAGGCAGCGCCAGGGTCACGCCCAGCTTGGCCTGGCTGCCCGAGGGCTGCGCCGGCGTGCCCGGACTCTCCTGACGCGCGCTGGCATCGAGTGCCAGGCCGACGCTGGCGCCGCTGCGCAACTGCTGCGTGGCGCCAATTTGATACCCGGTCGAAAACACGGTGCTTTGCGGGCCGGTGCCGATCGGCACGCTCAGCGCTTTCGAATAGCTGAGCCCCGAGCCGAGCAGCAGGTCGAACTGCCCGGCCGCTTGCGCTTGCTGCCCGAGGGCGACATCGATCTGGGCCGCCTGCACCCTGACCGCCGGATTGCTGGCCAGGGCCAGGCGCACCGCCTCGGCCAGGCCCAATTCCGCCGCTGCCGCCGGCAACAGGCAGCACGCCAGGCCCAGCATGGCCGCCGCGCACATCCGCGCGGCCCCGCCCGTGCCGGTTCGATCGTTCCGGTGCTTCACCTTGTTGTTCCGTGTATCCATCGTCCCGCTCAATTCCATACCTGATCGCCGATCCGCTCCGCCGCACCGGGCAGGGGCAGCGGGTCGCCATGTGTACGCGGCCTGCGCCGGGGCGCCGCGGACCTTGTTTGCGCCACGGCCAGTTGCCGCCTCTGCCGGTGCTATTCCCGCGCGTCGATCACCTCGGCCGGCGCGATCAATTCGGCAAATTTCATGACCGTCAGGGGCGGGTAGACGCCCAGTTTTTTCGCTGCCTTCATGTTGACCAGGTAAGTGAACCGATTCAGCGTTTCAACCGGGATCTGCCCGACCGGCACTTTTCCCGACAGGATCTGCACGGCCTTGTGGGCCGCCAGCTCGCCGACATTGGCATAGGTGCTGACCAAGCCGAGCAAGGCGCCATGCTCGCGGATCGGCGCCTCGGTCGCGGCAAACACGGGCACCCCGGCTTGTTGCGCCGCCTGCACCACCACCCCGGCGTTCTGGATCAGGAAGGAATCGGAGGGGATGTAAATGAACTGCGGCTTTTTCTCCAGCAATTCACGCATGGCCTCGCCTATCCCCTCGATCGTGACCTGGTTCCTGGCGTCGGCATGGATAGGCGCCGTTTGCAGGGTCATGGAAAAGCGCGGCGCGATCTTCTGCAAGCCCTGCACCGCCAGCAAAGAGTTCTTTTCCATGGGGTTGTAAATGACGCCCAGCGTCTGCTTGTTGCGCATGGCCTGCAGCGCTTGCATCTGCGCACTGAGCGGCACCATGTGCGAAGCGCCGGTCAGATTGCGGCCCGAGGCCTTCAACTCCGTCACCAGGCGCGCGCCAACCGGATCGGCGACGATGTTGAACACCACCGGAATGTCGGTGATGTGGCGGCTACGGTCGACCTCGCCCGCTAGGCCCACCACTTCGGTGGTGACCGTGGTGCCGAAGGTATAGATCAAGTCGGGCTTCAAGGTCTTCGCCTCCTGGACGAAGCCGGCGATCTTGCTGCTGTCGGCCTGGGCGTCGCGCACGATGAATTCGGCGGCGATGCGGTGCCGTTTGAAATAATCCATGAAGCCTTTTTCGGCATCGGTAGTGCCCCGATACAACATCATCATGATGCGGTAGGGCTTGGCGGGGGCGCTGGCAGCCGACCAGGCGGCGGCGGGCAGCAGGCAACACAGAAAAACCAATTGACGCAAAAACATAGACACTTTCTTTCTTCCATTACCTGACTATCGTCACGGCGCGAGATTGATTGCGATCAAACCAGAAAAACATCGCGGTAAAACAGGTGATACAAACAAACGACACGCAGCCGATCCCAAGGAAAGCGCCCCGGAAGCCGAATTGGGAAATCAGGATGCCGGCGATAATGGGGCCGAGCACGTTGCCCAGCCTTTCGATCAGGCGGAAGATGCCGGTCGCCGTCCCGCTGCCGACTTCCTGTACCACCTCTTTGCAAAAATCGTTAATCAGGGCCAGTTGCGGCGACACCCCGATGGCATGGGCGACGCCGAGCAAGGTGATGCTGCTCAACAACCCCAGCATGTTATCGAAATAGCAAACTATGAACATGGACAGGGTCGCCGCGTAGCCCCCCACCGTGACGAACCAGCGCAGCTTGCCGACGCGGTCAGCCATCTTGGCGGCGAACGGCGACAGCGCGATGATGGCCAGGCCATAGGTCATCATCACCCGTCCGGTGGTCGATTGATTATTGCCCTGCAATTTCAAATACAGCGGCACCGAGTAATACAGGAAACCGGTCAAGGCAATCTTGGCAGGCACTGCCGCCAGGAAGGTGATGGCAACAAACTTTTTATTGCGCAGCAGCAGTTTGAAGTCGTTGAAGGTCAGCTTTTTCTTCACCGCGGCCGCGAGGGCGGCGCCGGGGTTGGTCGGCAGGAACTGCAGGATGAACACCGCCGATGCGGCGCTCAACAGCGCAGACAGCAGGATGGTATGGCCGTAACCGAGGCGGTCGGACAAGATCCCGCCAATTGCCGAGCCGGACAGGGAGCCGGCAAAAAAACTCGACAGGAAAACCGCCATGCCCCGGGTGCGCTGGGCCGGCGGGGTATTGTTCGTCACATAGCTTTGCGCGGTGATAAACACCAGACCATAGCCCAGCGCGGTCAGTGAGCGCCACAACAGCAAATCATAAAGCGATTGGGCGCAGGCCGTCAGGATCAGGCCCGCGGTGGTGATCGCGGCGCCGACCACGAAGGCTTTGCGATGGCCGACCCGGTCGCTCCACATGCCGGCCCAAGGCATGGACAGCGCCCAGGTAAACATGAAAATCGAGATCGGCAAGCCAATGACGATGTTTTTCGAAATCCCCATGGCCGGCGTGTAAAACTGGCCGACGAACACGGGGAAAAACGACAGGGACAGCGAGTCGGCAAAGATCAGCAAAAAGAAGGGCCAGCGTATGTGCGCCAGGGCCGAGGAAAACAGGGCCTGGCGCTGGCCCGGCGCGTGAAAGCGGAAGGCCGACAGGCGCTGCGCCGCCAGGCCGCCCAGTTGGACGCCGCTGGCGTCGGCGTGCGCAATCAGGGTGTGATAGCGTGCATTGACGTTGGCGACGATTTGATTGAAACGAGCACTAAGCTGGCCGATGCCGCCGAGGCGGTCATAGGGCAGGTAGGAGGAGAAATCCTTCTGCCGCACCCGGGCGAGAAATTCGCGCATCACGTCGACTGGCGTGGCAATGGCGAAGGTCAGCACGAATCGCATCAGCTCAAGGGCGATCAGGCTGCCGACCACCAGCACCGTGACCACATCGTAGGCGATCTCCTTCAATTGCTGCTCGACGAACGCGGCCCGTTGGCCCAGGTGCAGGGTGCCGACCCGATAACGCTTGAATACCAGCGGCACACTGGTGTTGAAATAGTCGCCCACCCGTGCGCTGACGACCCCGCTCACTGCCCGGCCAATGACGTCTTGCAGCGTCGGCTGACGCGCCAGGATATCGACGCCGCTGCGATAGAGCGGCCGGCCTTGCGCATCGCTGACCACGATGTACACGATGCTGGGATTGTCCTTGCGGATCGAGCTCAAGAATTCCTCGACCCCGACCATCTCGTCCAGTGGCACCCCGTTGTCATATGCCTTTTCCATCACATTGGCGGCGGAATAGCTGACTGCGGTGACCGTGCGCGCCATTTCCGGCGGCAATCCCTGCTCGAAATGCTGCAGCGCAAACCACGACAGCAATAAGGCCGACAGTACCAGCAGCGTGGCCGACAGCAGCACCAGGCGTACCTGCAACTTCTTCATGCGCGCTCCTCGCTGCGCTCGCGTCCAGCCTGGCGTGGCCGCATCAGCTCCCATTCGAGCCGCGCGATCTCGCTGGCGACGCGATGGCTCAATGTGGTGAATTCGTTGATGTCCTGCGCCTCGCTTCCGCTCAGGAAATGCCCGTCGATCTTCTGCGGGACGCTCTCGTTCAAGGCCGAATCGAGGGTGCGGCCGACACTGCCCAGTTCGGCGGCAAATTTGCGCGTCAACACATAGACGCCCGCCAGGGTCAGCGCGGCCAGCACCAGCAGGGTCGCGACGATGTCGATACTGAGCTTGAGCAGCATGTTATCGGTCGCCGCTTCGATGGCGGCGCGGTCGTAACCGATCACCACCGCACCGGCCTTGAGATTGAAATTGTTTACGAAAGGAATTCCGATTTGCAGGGTCGTGGCATCGCTTGTTTGCCAATACTCGCCGGCCGTCGTGCTGCCCAGGTGGCTACGCCAAGCCGCCGCCGCCGCCGGCACCTTGCCGTCGCTGATGACCGCGCCCGACTCATCGAGCACGCCTATGAAGCGAATGCCGCTTTCACGCTGCGCCAACTCCTTGATCGCCGGCGCCAGGCGCACGTTTTCCCCAGGATTAAGACCCACATTCAAACCGGCGACCACGGTCTGGCGCAGATCCTTGGCCAGGATCAGATAGCGGGTTAAATTGAGGTCGAGATAGGTTTTTCGGTAATTCGAATAATTGAGAAAAGAAATGAGCACCAGAACCAACGCGATGACGAAAATCAGCAGCACGCCGATCCGCAGCCACAATAGATTGCGGCCTGGCTGGGAGGCATGCGGCACGTCGGCAAAATCTGGCATCATTTATTTAAGCAAAACTATCCACGTTAACTTGGCGATTCAAACCATGGGCTGGCTGCGCGTTTGATGCAAAAATTGCAAGCAGGCGATTGCTATTTCCTATCAGAAAAGCCATGCATCGATAGTAAAATAGCCACTACAAGATTGTCAATAGAGCATTGCATTTACTTTAAACTTTGCATTTTTAAAATAAAAATCACGCGGGACTGCGGGAGGTGGGAAGCATTGCTGCGTCAGGTGGGCCGCGCCGGATGGCAGCATGGCGCTGCGGGCGGGAATTAAATATTATCGTTTAAAATCAATAAGTTAAAAATGATTCCGCACTGAACCATGCGGCCGGCATGGGCATGGCGTGCGGAAAATCCCCATCCGGCATGAGCGCCAGTTGTCGCAAACCCGATAGCAAGCTGATGCGCACGCACTCCCCCTCGGCCGCACGCCAGCGGCGACGGCGGCGGCTGGCGCGCGCCATGTCAGCACCAGCGCAGCCGCCGGCAATTACCGGTTAAAAACCGCCTTGATAAATGCCTCGGCACCGTCATTCCCGCCGCTCATTTTTTCAAGCTGATCCTGGGACAATTCCGCGCCTGGCACCGTGTCTTTAGCCAGCGCATTGGCTGCGCCATCCGATTCAACAGACGAGACGAGCGGTTTTTCAGTCTTATTCATGTCTTTTCCTCGAGGATGAAACTAATATAAAGTGGTTTTGCAGCGTCAGCGGCAATGGCCGGGCTCCATCAAGCCAGCGTGGCCGCCCGCACCACCTGCTCGCTCTGCATCCGGTTATTGGTAACGATTTGCGGGCAACGCAGGCAGGCTTGCACGCCTTCCTGCGCCCACCAGACGCATGTCGGGCGTATACCGCAGGTCGCATAGACGTCGACCACCGGATCGACATGCTGGACAATCTTGCCTACCAAGCCGCAGCCATTGATACTGGCGTCATGGTGGCCGCACTGCGAACCGGCGCAGGGTGCGGCGATGCGCAGGACCTGTTCCGGTGGACGACCGCCCAGTTTGTCTTCAAGCTCTTTACTCGGTGCAATCACTTGCTTCAGAAACAATACCTTGGGCGCCTTGACTTCGCCGCCCACCACGCCAAACACCCGCGCGCCTTCGCTGTTCCAAGGTGCGCTGGGGCACGTCGTTCCTTCATTTGACATAGCGTTCCTACTCCACAAGTTTATTTTGTTGTACCGGTGGTAAAAAGAGAAGACCGCGCCAGACGCTCAGCGGCTCCCGTTTTCCTTGCTAAAATACGAGACTTACATGTCAGGCAGCGGGTCAGGCAGCGAAACCCTGCCGGGCGTGATGACGCCGCCATTGGCGCCATCGAGTTCATCGTTCGACAATTCGTTGACTTGATCGGCGCGTTCCACGCCTTGCTGGATCGCCGTATCCAGGTCCGATGGCGCAACGCGCTCCGGGCGATTGACAGGTTTGTTCATTTTTTTCCTCATGGATGAAATATCAGACTACGATCGCCTTAGCCGGCCTGGTTTTATGCGTCCCAGTTCAGCCAATTGGGCAACGGATCAATGCCGCCGGCGACACCGTCCAATTCTTTCTCGGACAGGTTCTCGGCTTGTTCTACGCCGCCGACACCTGCTGCGGCATCCGATTCGGCAGGCGCGCCAGGCTCGGCGCGGGTAACAGGTTGATTCATTTTTTCCTCATGCATGAAAAATAAAAATCGCTGTCAGGGCAGTGGGAACACGACCGCCATTTCCAGCGATTGGAACGGAGCTTGCCCGCAGCGCCGGCCACTGGCTGAGCATGCGCCAGCGCTAAAATTTTTTCGGACGGATTACAGGTTCTTAATTGGCTCGGTCATGCCTGCGGTTGGACCCACACCGCCGGTCACGCCGTCCAGATCGGCTTCCGACATTTCTTCAATTTTCTCGGCGCGCTGCACGCCTTCCTGTACCGCGGTATCGAGCTCGGTGGAAGAGATGCTTTCAGGACGATTGACTGGTTTGCTCATTATTTTCCTCGTTTATATAAATGAAATGAACTGCTTCTTTATTACATCGCGCGAACTTGCAATTCGCACGCCCTACCTCGATGCTGACACGGGTCAGTATCGACGGCCCCTATCACAGCCAGACCAAGCCCAAGCCCGCCCGTCCCGCCGGCCAGGCCTGGAAACGCACAGCCCGCCAT